>JBOGLD010000312.1:0-19570 GCA_050745885.1 Terriglobales bacterium | reverse complement strand
GTTTTACATTCTCCCCGACACGAATTATGAAAAGGTTTACGTTGCGGCTGCCAGCAAGAAGTATTTCATCCTCAAAGATTCGGAAGGTGCGTACTTGGCCCCCGCGCCCGACTACGCCTGCGGTCTTCCTGGGGTCTGCGCCAGACTGGGTCCTGGGAATTCATACACCTGGTGGGCGAAGTTTCCGGCCCCAGCCGCTGACGTCAAGAAAGTAAATCTGATGACTCCGTCCAGCCCGCCATTCGAGGATGTTCCGATCGTGGACAAATAGGGCACCTGCTTTCCGGCTAGGAGTGAACCATGGCAATGCGGCATTGTTCAAAATTGATTTTGGTCCTGCTGGTGGGATGCCTGGTGCACGCGCAGACCAAGTACACCGACCCTGATTCCGCGGGGACCAATGAGGCCGCTCGGGAGGCGCTCCGACATGCGAAGGTGCTCGACATCATCGGCGTCACCAGTGGCATTCACGGAGTGCTGGAGGACCTGGGCGCGAAAATAGTCGGCCAGCAGTTGAAGATCGACCTGGCTTCCGACGTGCTTTTCGATTTTGACAAATACACACTGCGTCCTGAGGCCGACGCGACGCTGCGAAAGGTCGGACAAGTTGCGGCTGCCTATCCCAGCTCTCCCATGCTGATTGAAGGGCACACCGACGGCAAGGGCCTTCATCCCTACAACATGAAGCTGTCGGAAAATCGGGCAGCATCGGTGAAGAACTGGCTGGTCAGGAATTCGGGCATTCAGCCTGCACGCATCACCACCCGCGGCTGGGGCGAAACCAAACCGGTCGCGCCTAATAAGAAGCCGGATGGCTCCGATAATCCCGAAGGAAGGCAGAAAAATCGGCGAGTGGAAATCGTCCTGACCAAAGTGGGGCCGTGACTGCGAGCAATGCGCCTGGCAGAAGGCAACGCAGATAGATCGTCGCGCCAGCTTCGGTTGTCAAGTCGTGCCCGGGAGAGCCTCACATGTTTGCAGGATTCCTTCTCAATGCTTGGAAGACCGGTGATTACAAGAGCCTGTTTTATGCTGGCTTGGGCGCTGTGGTTGACATTGCCAAGGACGCTATCGACGACGAGCTGAATGAACTGAATCCCGCAACTGAGTTTATAGACACTCTTAAGGATTGGGCGAAAAACGAGTTCGAAGACTTTGTACCTGACGCCGCGGAACTGGAGCGCATCGAGAACGATATCAGCAGCCTCCTGAACGACGTAACCACGTGGGGACAGGGCGTAGTTTCCGATATCGGAGACACTGTGCAAGGCGCGCTGGGCAGTGGAGAGATTCCGGCCCAAACCGACGGTGGCCTCGGGCAAACCCATGATGACTTTACGCCCGATGGCCCGGTTCCCATGGATGTCGGCACCCTGCCGGGAATGGAAACGGACGCCGTCGGAACATCTCGTAGCGACGATGGGGAGGCTGGAGACTCCGGAGGCAGCTACGGAGGGTCAGGCAGCTCCGCATCGAGCCAAGGTGGCACCACGTCGCTAGGCGGGTCGGGAACGGGGAGTTCGAGCCCGGGTTCGGGAAACGCCGAGCCGCCAACGGCCGGAGATTTAGGAATCGATCCCAATAGCGGAGATTACATCGAATACCAACCGACCCTTAACCAGGTTGTGATTACCCATGCCGATGGGACAACGGAGACGCGACCATGGCCACCAGCATAGGCGCCCCAATCGTGGTTCATCCGAGCAATGCAGGAGCCGGAGCCCCGACTCCTCCGTGGCGGCGATATCTGAAAGACCTGCTGTGGGCCACTCGGCTCACGGTCAGCGTGGTCGTTCTTCTGGCTGGGCGGACCTGGCCATCGTTCCGGCATCAATTGGCGTGCGTAGTAGTTCTGGCAATACTGGCTTGGCCGGTGAGGTCGGTGCGGTGGGGCACACTCTATAACTTCTTTGTGGTCGGTTTCCTCTTCGCATTACCGATTGTGGGCCTGCAGTACTTTATCGACAAAGCGCTGTGGGCGGGTCAGTCAACGATTCTGGGCAGCGTGCTGTTGGCGCCCACAACCGAAGAAGTAGGCAAGATCCTTCCTCTGGTGTTGCTTCTGGCCGTCGGGCGCCTGGGATTTCGCAACAGCTACGGCGCCTGTGACCTGATGTTATGCGGTGCGGCCCTGGGCGCCGGGCTCGGATTGTTCGAGGACAGTCTGAGGGCGTCGATGGTGTTCCCTGCTCCGGCCAGTCCAAGCCTGTTCGGGATCGCGGTTTTTCCTGACAGCTATGGCGGCTTCATCGGACATTCCGGGTCGACTGCCCTGATCGGATTGAGCCTGGGATGTTTCCTCTATGCGGTTCGCTGGCGGCGCTGGCTGTTGCTTGGCCTGGGCGGGGTACTGTTCGGGTCTTCATGGATGATGATCGATCACGGCCTCTCCAATTACGCAAATAACGCTTCGCTAAGCACCTGGTTTTTCCCTGTCCGCTGGATTTGGATAATGGACCGGCATGGCGAACTCTCTCCTTACGTTTTCTTGATTCTGATGGTGTCGACGATCGTTGTTGAACGTGTGCTCCTGTGGCGTTTTTGGCGCGGATATCCTCGCTTGTCTATCGGATGTTGCATGCACTTTATCAAACGGCCTCTGCGGCAGGGATGGGGATACCCTCAACTGCGATCGGTCATCATGCGCCTTCGGTCGCTCTTACTGTACATGCTTAGGTATCGGCGCCTGGCATTTTTACTCATGCACTGGAAAGGCGACTTACCCCCGAATATGATCGTCTTCGGGCCATTGATCGCGCGATATACGGGCGAGGTTGCGGTCTCACAAATTGCGGTGAGGCGATCATGAAATCATGTTTGTCATTGCTGGCGGCTTTGCTGGTTGCGGCGCTGCTTGCGGGCGCTGGCTATAAGGCATACCAGAAGAGCACCAGCCCGGAGGGCCAGAGCGGGCACGTGCTCACGGCGGCTTCAGGAGATGCCAGCCTGACCCTGACAAACGGTACAAGCTATGTCCTCACGGTAACAATGAAGCAGGGGCCTTCACTGGCGCGTTTTCAACTCGCCCCCGGAAAGACTGAGACCCGCAGTTTCCCCCCGGGAAATTACAACGTAGAAGGGAGCCTGTCCGATCCGCAGACCGATCCCTTCTCGTCGCAGTGGAGCTTTGAACACGCCGGCAACTACAGTTTCACTTTTACGCGCGATGCCCAGGCTAAGGCTGGTGGAGCGCTCCTCTTGGGGGCCGCCCAGGCTTCCGGCAACTCTCAAGCTTCTCCGACGAACCGCCGACCGTCGAATCTGATACCGCCCAAGCGACCATAGGGACGGCCCACAGCCGGGTGAGGATGCAAGATAAGCGATGAGAAGCGCAATTCGGATTTCGATCGTTGTCGGCGTGATCCTTATCTTCGGGGTTTCCCGGCCTGTGCTGGCGCAAGCTGCCGCCCCACCGGAAACCCAACAAATCCTCGACTATCACAGCGACATACGAGTCCGGCAAGATGCCTCCTTGCTGATGCAAGAGACTATTCGTGTCCGCAGCGCTGGCATCAAGATCCATCACGGTATTTACCGCGACTTTCCCACGCGTTACAAAGATCATCTGGGCAACCGCTATGTTGTCCGGTTTGAAGTTGTAGGGGCATCCCGCGATGGGCAACCAGAACAATTCCGCATCGAGGACCAAATTAATGGCGAGCGGATTTGCCTGGGCGACGAAAAAGTGATCCTGCCGCCCGGAGAGTACACGTACGAACTCGAATACACCGCAACCCGGAAAATCCGGTTCTTCGCCGATCATGACGAGCTCTACTGGAACGTTACCGGCTCCGGGTGGCTTTTTCCCATCGCGCACGCATTCGCGGCCGTGACCTTGCCCAGCGGCATTCCGGCGGCAAGCATCCACTACCAAGCTTACACGGGGCCACAAGGCTCGCGTGGGCAGCATTTCACTTCCTCCCTGGGTGGCGACGATATCGTAAGTTTTGTCACTTTACCGGGAAAATCGTGGGGAGAGCGGGAACAGTAACGGAACTCGGATTCGAGTCTTGAGTCTTCTCATGCGGTGGAGCGGGTTGCGGATTAGGGACGCTGTAACACTTGAGAGAAGCCGTCTGAGCGATGACAACAAACTGCTCTTGTAACAAGCTAAGACTGGGCACCCCGTCTTCGTTCCTCTGCCGCCCCATGTGGCCGACGCCCTCCGCGCGGTGCCCCCTGGAGCGAGACCAAATCCTTTGTACTTCTTCTGGAGCGGTAATGGCTTGCCGAGTGAAACCGCCGATGTAAGCCCATCGTGGCCATCCGAAATTCTGAAATGGATATTGAGCGGGAGGAATTCAATATGGGTAACTTTTGCGTGAAGTGCGGGTCATTTCTGGCTGGCGGCCCGTTCTGCACCACGTGCGGAGCGGATGCGCGCAGTGCGGGCCAATCAGTTCAGCCCCAACCTGCTTCCGTGCTAGAGCAGCACCACAGGTCTTCATCGCTCAAGACTCTCAGCTTCAGACGAATGTCGGTCGCTTCGAAAGATATTCATTGGCTGACCCCGAAAGGCGGACAGTTTACCATTCTCGGAAGGGCAGAATCGAGGTCCGCAAATACTCACCACAGCCGTGATCAAACGAGTGCGGGCCCTTACATTGACTAGCCCGCTCAGCGCCCCTACCATTGCAGCCCAGAGGTCCGGGGCCATCCAATGATCGGCCAAACCATCTCGCATTACCGCATCGTCGAGAAGCTCGGCGGTGGCGGCATGGGTGTGGTCTACAAGGCCGAAGACACGCGTCTCGACCGCTTCGTCGCTCTCAAATTCCTACCCGAAGACGTCGCCCAAGATCGCCAAGCTTTGGAGCGATTTCGGCGTGAGGCCAAAGCTGCGTCGGCGCTGAACCACCCGAATATCTGCACCATTTATGACATCGGTGAGCAAGGCGGCAACGCCTTCATTGCAATGGAATTTCTTGACGGCATGACCCTGGCGCACCGCATCGCGGGGCGGCCGCTGGAGATCGAGATGGTGCTGGCGCTGGCCATCGAGATCGCGGACGCGCTGGACGCAGCACATGCAAAAGCGATCGTGCATCGGGACATCAAGCCCGCCAATATCTTTGTCACCAGCCGGGGAATGGCCAAGGTCCTGGACTTCGGCCTGGCCAAGGTCTTCGTGAAGCCTGGGGCGGAGGCAGGGGCAACCGCGACGATCGATGTGCAGCAGCATCTCACCAGCCCCGGCACCGCACTGGGCACCGTTTCCTTTATGTCGCCAGAACAGGTGAGAGGCAAGGAGTTGGATGCGCGAACCGATCTGTTCTCTTTCGGCGCGGTTCTGTACGAGATGGTGACGGGAGCCACGCCGTTTCGAGGCGACACCTCGGGGACGATCTTTGACTCGATTTTGAATCGACAGCCGACTCCGGTTCTGCGGGTCAATCCGGAAGCACCGGCCGACCTCGAAAGAATCATCAGCAAAGCGCTGGAGAAGGATCGGAATCTTCGCTATCAGGGCGCCGCAGAATTGCGAGCCGACCTGCAACGCTTGAAGCGCGACACAGATTCCGGCCGCCAGATTCCCGCAATTGTGGTGAGGTCAGCCGCCCCGGCCGCGACCCAGTTCGCGCACACCAGCAGCGGTTCCGCGGTGGTCGCGGTCGCCAAACAGCATAAGTGGGGAGTGGCTGGCGCCACCATCGCCGCACTGATCATCCTCAGTGCGGCGGGCATCGGCGTTTACTCCGTCTTTCACCGGCCTGCAGCCATACCCTTCGAGAATTTTGCCATCACTCAGATTACGAACAACGGAAAATCCGTTGCGGCGGCGATCTCTCCTGACGGCAAATACCTCCTGAGCGCCGTGGCCGACGGCGGCAAGCAAAGCTTGTGGCTGCGCAATGTCCCAACCAACAGCGACACCCAGGTGATTGCGCCCGCGGATGCCCTTTATCGCAGTCTGACATTTTCGCCAGACGGTAACTACATCTATTTCCTCAAGGCAGCTGACAACACTGGCAACCGGTTCAACCTCTTTCGTGCGCCTGTGCTGGGGGGCATGCCGCAGATGATCGTACGAGACGACGATTCCGGCGCCACCTTTTCGCCCGACGGGAAGCTCCTGGCGTTCGTGCGCGCCAATGATCCGAACGTGGGGAAATTTCTGGTGCTCACCGCGAACTTGGATGGCACGGACGAAAAGGTGGTTGCGAACGGGCCCACCAGCTTTTCCCCCACCCTCGTTGCATGGTCACCCGACCGTAACCAGATCGCGTTGGTGATTCCTGGTCCAGGACAGGCGAGGCAATCCATCGAGCTACGCGATTTGGTTTCCTCGAAAGTCCAAACTCTTGCCCGGTTCAATGACCTGCCTCTGAACAGCGTGGTTTGGCTGCCAGACGGCCGCGGCCTTGTCGCCACGTATCAGAAGGATATCGGCTATGTTGCCCGCAGCCAGATTGGGTTGGTCTCCAATCCCGGAGGGCAATTTCATACCATTACCAAGGACACGAACGACTATCAGACGCTTACGCCGTCGGCGGATGGAAAAACGCTGGCAACGGTACAACAAACAAGCACGCAAGTCTTCTATCTGATCCCCGCTGCAGGCTTCGTTGGGAACTCTCCGAACCCGGCAGGCGCGCAGAGCAAGGACGCAGCCATGTTCGGCTGGGCCAGCAATGGTGATCTTTATTTCGGCGATGGCAGCAACCTGCTGCGAATGTCAGCCGACGGCAGCAACAAGGCCACGCTTCTCAGTGAAACCTCAGCCCAGGTGATTCGGCCAAGGGCCTGTGCCGCTGGACGATATATCGTGTTCGTGTGGGCGAATCACGCGGCCAATAAGAAGATCAACATTTGGCGTGTCGATACCGACGGCTCAAACCCCAAACAGCTGACTTCCGAGGCGACCGATGTTGGACCGGTCTGCTCCCCAGACGGTAAGTGGGTGTATTACGAGAACCTGGATAGCTTTCGAATTTTGCGGGTGTCAATTGATGGTGGGAGTCCTGAGCCGGTGCCCGGGACCGCTCTATCCGGCCTTATAGCTTCCCCAGGGCTGCAGATTTCACGCGATGGCAAGCTTCTGGCATTTTTCGCGACCAGTACCGATCCGACAGCTACCGCCGGGAAAATTGACCTGGTCCCGCTCCAAGCCGGAGCCAAACCACAGGTGCAATTCCTCGTTCCCGATCCACGCATTGACGGTTTCCTGGAATTTACACCCGACGGGAAAGCCATCGTGTATTCCATCCGCGAAAAGGGCGCGGACAACCTGTGGCTGCACCCGCTCGATGGCTCCCCCGGCCGCTTGATCACGAATTTTCCAGCAGACGGAATACAGACCTTTCAATTTTCGCCCGACGGCAAGACTCTTGGCGTCATGCGCACCCACGTAGAATCTGACATTGTGCTGCTGCATGATACCGGATCGTCGCCGTAATGAGGCTTTGTTCCTGCACGAGTGCCAGGACCTCTGGAAAGACGCCGACCCCGACATCCCCATCCTGAAAGAAGCCAAGGCGGAGTACGCGAACCATTTCTTAATTTGGCTATCACGTTGTTCCTGCGTTTCAAGCTGACAAAGTCAAGTCACCCGTCCCCGAACGATCGGAGTTGACGATCGTGTAATCGTCCAGGAACTTCGAGATGTACCCGACTGTCCCGTCGCCTTTAATTGGGAAGGGTTTGTTTGCGGGGTTGGCCTTGGCTTGGCCTGCCATCGCCCAAATGAACGCTACGGTAATGATCGCGAGCGCGACGGCGCTGGTTCTTACTGCGGTTGTAAGTTTGTTGCGGTTTGCGTGCAAGAACTGCTGTGCTCGTTTCATACGTGGCTCCATTTTGAGTGCTCAATAAACTTTAATCGTGCCGCTGACTGCTGCGGCCTTTTCCGCAAAGCCCAACAGAAGATTTCAGCGCGTCGCGAACGAGGCACACTTTGCGCGACATGCACACGCAAGTCAAAGAAACAAGCGCCAAAGTCTCTCTAAACAGCTAAACCCTGTGCTCTCAATCTGGTAGAAGAGTGTCTAAATCAACAGGCGAAGAAAGTTTTGTGGTAAGCTCCCAATGATTTCGCCGCTGACGACATCGCTGAATGAATGCAGGTGCAAAAACCTATCCGGTTTACCGGTTCGGTCTGTTCGAAGCCAATCTCCAGAGCGGCGAGCTGACCCGAAAAGGTGTTCGCGTAAAGCTGCAAGAGCAGCCGTTCCAGTTACTAATACTGTTGCTGGAGAACGCAGGTGATGTGGTCAGCCGAGATGCCGTTCGGCAAAGGCTTTGGTCGGGGAATACTTTCGTTGATTTCGACGCTTCCTTGACCGTCGCCATCGGCAAACTCCGCGAAGCTTTAGGAGACTCGGCCGAGAATCCCCGGTTCATCGAGACTATCCCTCGACGTGGCTACCGATTCATTGCACCGGTTAAGAGCGAGACCGCAGCAACCGCTAGCCCGGGCACCGCGACGAGTGCGGTTCCACCACCAGTGGCTGTATCGCAGCCCAACTGGTCTGCGCGAAAACACTGGTGGTTCGGTGCCATCCTTGTATTGTTTCTGGTTGGGACCGTGTTCTATGTTCTCCGCCCAAGGCAGCGACTTGCAGTTGATACAGCTCGGGCTGGGACGTCACTTTCGGCAATACACGTTCGGCGTTCGGTCGCTGTACTCGGGTTTCGCAACTTGCCCGGGCGGGCAAATGACAACTGGCTCTCCTCAGCTTTCTGCGAAATGTTGAATACAGAACTTGCCGCGGGCGGTGAGCTGCGCATGATCTCGGGCGAAGATGTGGCCCGAGCGAAGAGTGAATTGCCGCTCAGAGATGAGGATTCCCTGGGCAAGTCGACTCTGCAACGTTTGCGTATCAACTCCGGCGCCGATTTAGTTGTCGTGGGCTCATACACGATACTTCCGACTGACCCCGAGCGCAAGATTCGTCTCGACGTTCGCCTTCAAGACACAGTTGGAGGAGAAACTATTGCAGAGGAATCCGTATCTGGTGACGAGAACGACCTCTTCGCCTTAGTTGCCGACTTGGGCGGCAAATTGCGGCAAAGACTGGGTGCAACTCCCGTATCTGAGGAGGGCGCAATTGCTACACGAGCAGCCCTTCCGTCTGATGAAAAAGCAACCCGCCTGTACGCTGAAGGACGAGCTAGGTTGTGGGCGTTCGACTATTTTGCGGCTCGCGATTTACTTAACAGAGCAATCGGCGCCGATCCAGACTTCCCGCTCGCCCACGCGGCCCTATCTGAGGTGTGGTGGCATACGGGCTACGACACCAAAGCTCGTTTGGAGGCCCGGCGGGCGGTAGAACTATCGAATCGTCTTTCACAAGAACAGAGGCTTTTGGTCCAGGGGCAATATGAGAAGACGGTTCAAGAGTGGCCCCAAGCTGTTGAGACTTATCGTTCTCTGTTTCGCCTTTTCCCGGACAATCTTGACCACGGTCTCTTATTGGCGTCTGCTCAAATGCACCTTAGTGCGTCGGATTCACTGCAGACGTTGGCCGCTTTGCGGCGTCTTCCAGCGCCCCTTGGCGACGACGCACGAATCGATATGACAGAGGCCTCCGCATGGATCAATAGAGACTTCACAAAAGCTCGTGCCGCCGCGAAGCTAGCGATCGAAAAGGCGACTGCCCGGGGATCACCGGTAATTGTCAGTCGCACCTACGGCATTCTTTGTCAGCAAGGGCCCGCCGTAGGTGCGTCCGAAGAGGCGATTAGCGACTGCAAGAATGCTCTTGAAAGCGGAATCGCGGTAAAAGATCCCAACGGTGAAGCGATGATGCAGACGGATCTCGCGGCACTTTACTATCAGCGGGGCGACATCGCAGAATCTGCGCAAATGCTCCAGCAAGCAGTGAAACAGTTTCGCCAGGTTGGCAACAGGGACGGAGTTGCCACCGCGCTCAGCAACTTCGCTGACGCTCGCCTCTCTGAAGGCGATCTGACGGAAGCGAAGGAATTGTTGCAGGAGTCCATTCCAGAGTATCAGGCCGTCGATGACAAGGAAGGTGTGGCCCTTAATCTTGACAACCTAGGAGACATCTGGCGACAGACCGGCGACCTCGACAGGGCGGAGATAGCATACCAGCAGGCGCAGGTTATTGCGCGGGAAATTGAAGACAAGGACGCAACTGCCTATGTGCTAAGCGGGATGGGGGATGTAGCGCTGGATAGAGGCGATCTTTCTTTGGCCAGAAAACGATATGAAGAAGCCCTTGCGCTTAGGAGTCAAGCCGGAGAAAAACAGACTGCAGCGGAAAGTCGCGTGGCTTTAGCGAAACTCGCCATTGAGGAAGGTCACGCTTCGGACGCCGAAACATCCGCGCGTGCGAGTCAACAACAATTTCGTCAGGAGAAACAAGCGGACGACGAACTCAGTGCCAGCATCGTCCTGATAGATGCGCTACTCGCGCTGGGGAAACAAGGCGAAGCTCAAAAAGAAACGGAAACAGCTCAACGGCTCGGAAACGAGAGCCAGAACCGCTTTCTTCGTTTACAGTTCGAATTGGCCTCAGGCCGCGTCTTCCTAGCCTCCGATCGTCCCGGCGCGTCAGGCCCGCTCTTTCAGCGAGTAGCGGATGATGCACACCACTATGGATTCGTCGGTCTCGAGTTTGCGGACGAACTTGCGCTAGCAGAATTTGCGAACAAAACGAAGCATGGCGCGCAGGCCCAAACGGAGTTGCGTGCTTTGCAGAAGTCAGCCAGTTCCAAAGGCTTCGGACTGATCGCGCGAAAGGCATTACAAGAGAGCTCAGTTGTGCGGAAGCCAATGGGCGCGACGTAGTTCGGGACATTAGATTGTCTAGCTACGTACCAGATTACCGCACGTGCTTTGGGGTTTGCATGTGACACCCGACAAAAAAGAGAGCGGGAGCAAACCCGCTCTCACACACATCGTGGAACGCGATCCTACCGCTTCAACTCGACTTGGATGACCTCGAACGGCGTTTTGCTGGTGTTCTCCGGCAGATGGGTAAAAGCATCCATGTGCTGCACCGTCCCGGCGTTCGCGTTGATGTCCTCACTCCGTCCGTCCGGGTACGTGAACTTGGAGTGGGCGTCGGTCAGGAAGACCGCGACGGATTCGGGGTGGCTGTGCATCACCGATTTTTCGCCCGGTCCGTACTTGATGCGCACCACTCGGACTCGCTCGTTCTCGAACTCGACCGTGTAATGCTTAGAGTCAACCTTCACTGGGTCGTCGGTGATTGGTTGGGGTATTCTTGCGGTTGCCATATCCCCTCCTTAGATTTGGTGAGATGGGCACAAGTCTAGTACTCGCCTCGCTGAAAGTACATGGGCACCCGGTTTCGAGAACCTCCAGTCGGTTAGCAGCCGCAAGCCTTTCCCCGCAAGGCTTCGCGACCCTCCCAAACAATGAGCGGCAGAATCGCTAAAGCCGCAATCGGGTCTGCCCGCTTTACGTGCCAAATCCAGTTGATCGCTAGTCCCGCCAAGGCGATCAGCGACAGGTAAGCGCACAGTCCCGACTGCACTGCGTCGGCTCGCAAAGCAGCACTGCCCGTGGCTGCCGACAGGTGCCGCTTTTCCTTCGCGAGCCATGGCATGACTACGGCTGCAGCAGCCAGAATGGCGATCCCCAGAAGGGTTGGCTTCGGCTCGCTGTACCCCAGCAGACTCGTGATTGAAGTGACTGCGACATAGGCAGCGAGCGCGAACAGCAGCGCCCCCGCGATTCGGGCTGACAGCCGCACAGCAGGCTCTTGTGCAGCATCGGCGCGGAACCTCCACAGCACAACGCACGCAGAGAGGAGTTCGATGAAACTGTCTCCACCGAAGGCGAGCAGAGCGGGACTGCGTGCCCGCCAAGCTGCGAACAGGGATACAGCAGCCTCCACACTCATCCAAGCGATTGTGATTGCCTGAACCGTTCGGATTCGCCGGAGAGTGGCTGGAGTAGCGACTTGCAGTGCCGTTCCCATTTCGGTCGGTCTTAATCCCACGATGATGCTCAAACACCGGGCTTAGGAAATTGGTTGTACAGCCAAGCAAAAACCGCACCACCGAAGAGACCATCGACGGCTCCGTAAAGAGTCCCGACGATAACCTCTGCAATGCTGCGAGTCGCGTGGTAGCCGGGGTAGACCGACGACATTGTCTGGAGGAATTGCTGACCATAGCTGCCCCAGATCAAGTTGGCGAGACCCATCACCAGCATCGCCAATCCCCACAGGATTCCTGATGCCAAAGCCAGACCTTTCGTGCTGAATTTCATAGCTCGCTCCTCTCCTTACATTTTACGACTACAGTCAGGGACGACCACCAGCGCATTTGTCGCGGCGCTGATCTACGCGCCTCCTGAGGACTTCGAGGCGACGAGGTTGGGATGAAACCGCGTTTGCATAGAGATGCATCCAACTAAAGGTGCGGAAAGATACCCAGAAGGAGGATTTATGTCCCATTTGCGGATGTGGCAAATTTGGGTCGCGACGATAGTGCTGAGCGCCGGATTGGCTGTGCCGACTCTAGCCTCCAGCACCCAGACGTTTACCGGGAAGGTCAGCGACGCCATGTGCGGCGCTAAACACCACGAAGGTATCCCTCCGGCGGACTGCGTTCGCGCCTGCGTGCAGCACGGTGCCAAGTACGCTTTGGTCGTCGGCGACAAGGTCTATACGCTGGACACCTCGGATCAAGCCACGTTGGGCGAACTCAACAAGCTGGCTTGGGAGGAAGCCAAAGTCACGGGCACAGCCAACGGAGATACCATCTCGGTGACATCGGTGACCACCGCCGCCAAGTAGGAGCCGCCGGAAGTGTGGCTCGCCAGAGTCGTTCCGGTTAACTGACCACCACGGGTCAAGGGCTGAGGGGTAAGTCTCGCTTCGTTTTACCTCCGCCGTTTTGCTCGTGAACGTGAATTTTCCCTGCTCAGAACCCACGGACACAATTAGGCGAGGTCTCTCTGAGTAGCCTTCGTCGTCTATGTCGTCGTCCTCCTCCTCCTCTTGGTCCTCTTCCTCTTCGGCTGGTTCTTCGTCTGGCTTTTCTCGAACGAGGACATCGGCAGTCCCCGAGCGATCCGAGGGGTCTGCGTCGAGGCGTTCTGGACGAATTCTGCTCATGTCCAATGGTACGCCGTGTCCGTTGGCAGCCGAAGCCAGAGCCGCGCGATCAGAAAAATCAAGGCCGCTACGTCGAGTTTTCGACCATTCGTTGCTTCGACGCCAGTCTCAACCGAGCAGCAGGGCACGCCTTACGGGAAACATCCTCAGTTTTGCCCGCCGCGATGGTGGTAGCCGTTCGAACGTGGGAGGGCATCTCCGTTGAAATTTCTTTATCTCAGCTTGTTTGTAGTGCTGGTCTTAGCGGTAGGCGCGGGAACTGCGATGAGTGCTGCTCAGGCAACGCACGATGTCGATGTTCGCGAGCTTGAGCGGCTCGAAACGGTCTGGAACGAAGCTCACGAGGATGGGGACGCGGATACCTTGGAAACGTTATGGGCAGACGACATGGAGGTCGCCGTACCGAAAATGCCTGTGCTGACCAAAGCCGACGCGCTCAAATTTGCGCGTTCCGGTCGCATGAAGTTTTTAAGCTATCGGACATCGGACATCCGTGTCCGGGTGTATGACAATGCCGCTGTAGTTACTGGGCGCTTGCAGCGAACTCGCTCCATCAACGGACAAGGAATCTCCGATGACTGGCGCTTTACGAAGATGTACGTCCGTGAAGCGCAAAAATGGCGCGTGGTTGCGTTTCACGCTTCGGAAGCAGCCCTGCCCTGACGACGTCGGTCGCCGCATCCACCCCCTCCTCAATTAGGATTAATATCATTCAGTAGTTCATTGGGGGGGAGGGTTCAAATGCCGGGAACGCAGCTCAGGTACGTGATCAAGTTCGTCGCCGATATGGGGAAAGCCGTAAAGTTCTACCGCGATGTGATGGGTCTC
The DNA here is from genome assembly GCA_050745885.1 of Terriglobales bacterium. Taxonomy (GTDB): domain Bacteria; phylum Acidobacteriota; class Terriglobia; order Terriglobales; family Acidobacteriaceae; genus JAIQFF01. The sequence goes on along the minus strand of JBOGLD010000312.1, from coordinate 5,687 downwards.
CAACTCAAGTTCGAGTCGCCGGGCTGGAGCGAGTTCGTGACGGGCGAGACCACGCTCGCGCTGCACCCGGCTTCCGAAAAGAACGCTGCTGGGAAGGTCGAATTGGGATTCACGGTTGCAGACGTGGAGGCTTTCTACCGCGACATGAGCGCCAAGGGCGTGCTGTTCACCATGCCACCCAAGAAGCAAGATTTTGGCGGTGTGCTGGCGCAGTTTGTCGATTCTGAGGGAGCACATTGTAGCGTGGGCGCGGAGGCAGCGTAGAAAAGGTCTCAATCATAGGTGAGGGAATGGACACTGAGCAGACCATTGCCGAAATCGAGTGGCTGGAGCGCATCTTCGCAGTACCGGATAGCAGACCGCTGAGCGCGAACGACCTCTCGGCTGCGAATCGAAGGCACGACGAGATGCTCGCGCATAGCCCGTGGTTTCGGCTTTGGCAGCGGTACGGCGTCTGTTGCCGCTCCGAGTCCCCAATAATCTGACTAGGGGAAATGGAGAGCTAGACTTCCTATTCGAGCGCGAGCGCAGAAGCGACTTCGACGGTGGGTTGAGGCGGTGCTGGCGCGCTCGCGCCGCTGCGGCAGCCACATTGCAACGATGAATTCGCATTCAGGCTGCTACAGCGTTAGGAAGCAAGCTCATAGAGAGAGCGGCTCGTTCCTGCCTTCATTCCGCAGGTTTTACTTCCTCGAAGCTGAACTGCTTGCCGATCTTTTCGTAGGGTTTGCCGTCGATCTCGACATACGGATAGACGAAGTAATTCAGCGCTGGACCCGTCCTGCTTAGGAGAGAGGGTGATGTCGCGGCCGGTGGAGAACTGCACGCGATTGGCGTCAACGCTGCCGAAGAAATACTCTTCCTTCTGCTTGGCTTTCCACGCCTCCGATATGTCAACCGGGACCCAGCCGATTTTGGCTGCATGGAATTCGGCCCAGCAGTGATAACCGGCAATGTCTCCTTTGTCCTTGTCCCCGGGTAGAGGGAAGCCGATATCGAAACGCGCCGGAATACCGTCAGCCCGTAGCATGCCGATGAACGGAGAATGGAAGTCTGTACAGTTGCCGTGCTTGGAGTCGCAGGCCCACACCGCATCGCCCCGGCCCCAACCGGAGCCCGTCTTGTCGTAGCGCATAGTCGTGAAGAGATAGTCATACGCAGCTTTGGCTTTCGCGATCGTGCCAATCTGCGATCCGGTTACCTCAACCGCGATCGCCTTGATCTTGCCATCCGTAGGAATCAGACTGTCAGGCTCAATCAAGCGGTTCATCGACGCGAGTACGACGCCCGGCCTGCGATCGATCCGCGCGAGTTGTGCGTAATCCCCTCGCGAGTATTCGCGGCGCGTGACCTGGTACTCAAGAGTGAACTCGGCCTTCCCCGCGGAGGGATTCTGAATCTCGGCGTACATCATGCGATTGCCGTACTCGGGTTCCGCCGTCATCCGCGTTTTGGCGGGGGCCCTGACCGCCAGAACGCGCACCGTCTGATGCTGGTCAGTCTGCGGCACCGGGACCCAGACGCGCACTCGCCGGGCTCCCGCGGGAATGTCCTTTACCGTGAAGTTGTAGGTGAAGCGAAAGCTGCGGGCTGGCCGGCTGAATTTCCGGGTCTTTGAAGTAGTTTGAGCGGCCAACTGGTGTGCGGCAAGAATTAGCAGCAGGAACGACGCGAGGACTCGCAGCCTCATGGGATGGCACTCCTTACTCGGCGGATTTGCGGGGAGATTGTAGCACCAGGGAACGTGAGCTGTCAGGGGCGGAGGAAGACCTTTTAACGGATAATTCACATTCACAGCTTGGCTGAGACAATTTGAGCCTATTGAATCTTTACAATCTGATATAGCATCCACTGGCGAGGTTCCCCATGACCACCACCGCAACCTCACCGCGTAGTGACGCCACCCCGACGACTCACCAACCACAAGCCGCAAACGGTCTGGCAATCGTGCGCGTGACGATCGGGGCGATGTTTGTGTGGGTCTTCTTTGAGAACATAGGGAAAGGCCTCTACACAGCCGCAGGCTACGCAGGTCTGATCGGTTATTACCTCAAGGCCAGTCACGCGCCGGCTGTCTGGAAGGCGGTGATGGCCCTGGCGCAGAGCCACGCCGCAATGGCCGCTCCCATGCAGGGCCTGACCGAAATCTCGCTCGGCATTCTGCTCGTCATCGGTCTGCTGACTCGACCGGCTGCATCCGTGGCTTTCCTTTTTCTCGGCAGCCTTTGGATTTCGGAGTTCGGCACCTCTTGGATATGGGAACTGCTGGTGCCGGTGCTCGCATCGCTCGGGCTCGCCATCGGACGCGCCGGCCGGAGATGGGGCGTTGATGCATGGCTGGCGCAGCGATGGCCATCGTCGCCGTGGTGGTGATTGGGCTGGATTCACTTGGATCAAGATCACTTGAATCACGATCACGTGCGAGTGTCCGTCATCATTCCTACCCACAATGAAGCCCAGGCGATTGAGCGCGTTTTAGCGGATCTGCCATCCAATCTCACCACAGAAGTCATTGTTGTCGACAGCAACTCGAATGACGGGACGCCCGAGATCGCCGCAAGAATGGGCGCTCGCGTGGTCCAGGAACCGCGGCGCGGCTATGGGCGAGCGTGCCTTACCGGGCTGGCCACGGCGAATTCCCCTGACGTGGTTGTGTTCCTGGATGGCGACTACAGCGACCGGCCCTCTGAACTGCCGCTTCTCTTGGCGCCAATCGTTGAGGGACACGCGGACATCACGCTCGGTTCGCGACTGCATCAGCGGAATTCGGGCGATGCCCTGCCCTGGCATCAGGTGTTTGGGAATCGTCTCGCCGCCGGACTGATCAGGCTTCTCTATGGCCTAAGAATCAGCGATCTCGGCCCGTTTCGCGCTGGCCGCGCAGAGGTGCTGCACGCGCTGGCCCTAGAAGAAACTACCTATGGCTGGGCAGTTGAGATGATCCTCAAAGGCGCCCTGGCGGGATTCCGCGTGGTGGAAGTCCCAGTGAGCTACTATCCCCGAATCGGAAAATCGAAGATCAGCGGCACGCTGAAGGGGACAGTTGGAGCCGGCTGGTTCATTCTCAGTTTGATCGTGCGCTATTATTTCCGGGCGCCGAAGAGCTGAGCCGCTACATCCGGAGTGGGCCACCTGTCCGTGGTGATTAAGCGATATCGCCAGTTACCATTTATGGATAAACTTCTGAGAACAACCATACGCTATGGAATCTTCGAGCCAGACCGCAGAGAGTTTGCCAAATCGAGACCGCACTCTGGTCATCATGGCGAAAGCACCGCGGCCAGGTGCGGTCAAGACCCGGCTGGCTTCCAGCCTTTCTCCTGCGGCGGTCACTGATTTCTATTGCTGTCTTCTCGACGATACGCTGGCGCTGGCGCGGTCCTTGTTATTGCCATCGGGCGATGTGGAAGTTGCCATCATGTGCCCGGAGTCGGACGTGGCCGAGTTGGCGCGGTTGGCCGGCAATGAAGCCAGAGTAGTCGCGCAGAAAGGTGAAGGTCTTGCCGCCGGGCTCACTTCGGTGTTTGCGCACTTCGCGGAGGGTCGGCGGCGATGCACCATTGCCTTCAACAGCGACAGCCCACACCTGCCGCGTTCGGTTCTCGAAGACGCGTTCGAAACGCTGGCCGCGCATGACGTAGTGGTTGGACCAACCCACGACGGGGGCTACTATCTCGTCGGGGCGAAGGCTTCTCATCCCACGCTTTTCGCACGCGACGGAATGGGCACCAGCAGTGCGCTGGAGAGACTCCTGTCACGCGCGCGTGCTCTTGAGCTCAACATAGGTTTCGCAGCTCCTTTTTACGATATTGATGTAGCTGACGATCTGACCCGGCTGGCCGAGGAGTTGCGGCTGGCTCCGGCAAGGGCGCCACGGACAGCGGCATGGCTTAAAGAGTGGGAGCGTGGGGCGGGACAACCGCGCACAGGAACTGGCGAACTGTGAAGATCTCCCCCGCGTGGAGAGTGAACGGACTTGGCGCCATCTTGCTCGTGGCGCTAACCATCTGCGCGCGCAACTTCGTTGATCGAGGTGGGCCGCACTTCATGGCCTGGTTGACGATTGCGGGCATCGTGTATCTCTTGGCGGTCCGAGAGTTTTTTGCTACGCCCAAATTTGACCTGTGGGTGGTCGTCATTGGGCTCGTCCTGGCTGCGGTGTGGCACATTGCATTCCTTCGGCTGCCGGCGGGCCCTGATGATGATATTCACCGCTATGTCTGGGATGGCCGCCTGCAGAGGCTCGGCTACAACCCCTATCTTGTCGTTCCCAGCGACCCTACCGTTAAGGGGCTGCATACCGCGGAAACCCGCCACCTGAACAACCCGGATCTGCCGAGCCCCTATCCGGCGGGAGCACAGCTATTCTTCCGCGGCGTGACCGCCATTCACGAGTCTGTCTTCGCTTTCAAAGTAGCATTCGTAGTTTGCGATTTCCTGATTGTGTTTGTGTTGCTCGATGTCTTGCGTCGCAGTGGGAAGGGAGCGCACCTGGTTCTGGCATTCGCCTGGAACCCATTGTTGGCCATTGAGGTGGGGGGAAGCGGTCATATTGATATTGTTGGCGCGCTATTGTTGCTGGTGTCCGCCGCCGCCCTAGGGCGCCGATGGCGGACGACTGCGGCCGTAACGTTTGGGCTGGCGGTTGCGGTGAAATTCCTGCCGATCGTACTCGTGCCCCTCTACTGGAAGCGGGTTCGCGTTCGCGACGCGGCTCTCGCGGCAGCCGTGGTCGGACTTCTATACGTGCCATTTCTTCATCCCGGTAGCATTCCGATCGGCTCGCTCGGCACGTACGTGCAGACTTTCCGCTTTAATGGTCCCGTGTTTGCGGCACTCGCACATGTGGCCTCTCCGCAGTTGCTGGCTGGGCTGGCAGTGCTGGCCGGACTAGTAGCTGCAACATGGCTAAGAATCAGAAGCACAGCGCCGGAGTGCTCTCCGGGAGTATTTGCCTGGCCCATGGCAGCGTCTCTTTTGTGCGCGCCCGTCGTGTTTCCCTGGTATCTACTCTGGCTGCTTCCATTTCTGATGTCGGCCTCGACTTTGCTGATCGCGGTCTGGACTGTGAGCATTATTCCCGTTTACGTCATGTGGCACTTCCGCACACTCGGGCGTCCGTGGGGGGCACTGCCGGGTTGGATCATGCTGGTGGAATACGGATGCTTGGCAACCGCTGCTGCCATTATGGAATTGCGGCGGATCAAACAAGCCTGAGGACGACCGTGGAACTACCAGACTCAAGCCAAAACCGGCTTGAGAGGCCCCCCGTCGTACGGGCCGACACGCGACTCTTGTATCTGATAACCTTTGTCCGATCCAACCCGGCGTCCGTGCAATCTACCAAAGGAGACCTCCATGACAAGATCAAGTCGTGTTTCGACAGTTCGTCTTCTGGCTATCGCCCTACTGCTCCTCGCCGTAACCTCCTGGGCGCAGGCGCCACAGCGTGCGCCAATTCTCGAACAAGTGGCCAAGGCCTATGGTATCGATTCGTGGGATCAAGTTGAGGCGATCCGCTACACCTGGAACGCGGAGATTACCGGACTCTTCAAAGCCTCTCACAAGTGGGAGTGGGAGCCCAAGACCGGCAAAATTTCCTTCGAAACTGTGGGTAAGGACGGCAAGCCGGTCAAGGTTACGTACGACAGCTCGCAACTCGGCAGTCAATCCGACCAGGTGAAGAA
>JBOGLD010000311.1:0-61601 GCA_050745885.1 Terriglobales bacterium | reverse complement strand
ACACCCTGGACGAAGTGACGTCCCACGTTGATGTCATAGTCCTCCACGAATACGAATTTTTCGCCAAATTGGGGATCGCGGGTCAGCTGCGCGATTCTTTGCAGCACCCGCTTGCCGGGTTCGTCGCGGGGATGGGCCTTGCCGGCGAAAATAAACTGCACCGGACGTTTGGGATCGTTCACCATGGATGTCAGTTTTTCGATGTCGGCCAGAATGAGATCGGCGCGCTTGTAGGTAGCGAAGCGGCGCGCGAACCCGATGGTCAGCGCATCCGGACTGAGAACCCGGCCCAGTCTGAGCAGCATTTCCGGCGACTCATTGCGGCGCTCGGCCTGCTCGACCGCGCGGTGGCGCACAAAATCCAGCAGCCGGGACTTCAGGTGGAGATGGGTTTCCCAGAGTTCGGCATCGTCCACGTTCTCAATTCCCTCCCAGATCGCGGGGTCGGCGTTGTTCTCCTGCCAGCCCGTCCCCAGATGGCGGTCATAAAGTCGGAACATTTGCGGCGCCAGCCAGGAAGGGACATGCACGCCGTTGGTGATGTGCCCGATGGGAACTTCGTCTTCGGGCTTGCCCGGAAAGAGCCCGGTCCACATATGCCGGGACACCTCTCCGTGCAGAGCTGAGACCGCGTTGGCGCGGCGGGCCAGTCTCAAGCCGAGGACGGTCATGCAGAAGTCCTCATTTTGATCGCCCGGGTTCTCTCGTCCCAGTTGCATGAGTTTCTGCTGAGAGATACCCAGCGCTTCGCGCATGGGGCCAAGATGCTCCTCCATCAGTTCGGCGTAAAACCGGTCGTGGCCTGCGGGCACGGGGGTGTGGGTGGTAAAAACCGCCGTCCGGGAAACGCGGCGGACAGCATGATCAAATTCAATTCCCTCACTCTGCATGCGGTCACGAATCGCTTCCAGCACGGCGAACCCGCTATGCCCCTCATTCAGGTGTAAAACCCCGGGCGTGATGCCCATGGCCTTGAGGGCACGGAAGCCTCCGATGCCCAGCAACAGTTCCTGGCGGATACGGATGCGGGAGTCGCCTCCGTAGAGCCGCGAGGTGAGTTCACGGTCTTCGGGGTGGTTGCCTTCGATGTTGGAGTCGAGGAGAAGCAGGTCGCAGCGGCCTACCTTCATACGCCAGACTTTCGCCCGGATGGCGCCGCCGCGGGTCTCCACTTGCACGGTGACGGGTTCGCCGCTCGGTCCGATCGCGGCTTCCATGGGCAAGTGGTTGACATCGGTCTGGATGTATTCTTCCTGTTGCCAGCCGCTGCGGTCCAGCCGCTGGCGGAAATATCCCTGGCCATAAAACAATCCGACGGCGACCAGCGGAATTCCCAGGTCGGACGCGCTCTTCAGGTGGTCGCCGGCCAACACTCCCAGTCCGCCGGAATATTCCGGAATGGAAACGTGCAGACCGAATTCCGCGGAGAAGTACGCCACTGGACGAGGCCGCAGAATGCCGGCGTTCCGGGCCCCCCAGGTGCGGTCGGCGGCCAGGTATTCGCGCTGGCGGCGATAGGCATAGTTGATCCGGCTGTGCAAAACCAGTTCGCGGGCGCGGCGTTCCATTACCGGTAGAGGCATCTCCGAAAGCAGAGTGACCGGATTGTGATCCAGCTCTCGCCAGCGTACCGGGTCGAGGTCGCGGAATAGGCTGCTGGTGTCGTGGTCCCAGCACCACCACAAGTTACGGGCCAGCGCCCACAGCCGTTCCTGGGCTGGAGCGATGAAGCGATCCAGGGTTCGAGCTTCGCTCACGACCGATCCCACCTGGGAAGCAGCCTCGGTCAACATCCGGACTTCCTCCTCGCGGAAGACGCGGGGGGCGATGGTTTGCACCACCAAAACTCCCTGCAACACGCCGCGGTCGATAAGAGGAACGCCGAGGAACGACTGGTAAGCATCTTCGCCCGCTTCACTGAAGTACTTGAAGCGGGGATGGTTCTTTACCTGCTCCACCGCAACCGGAGCCACCCGCTCGGCCACCAGCCCCGCGAGGCCTTCATGCAGTCCCATACGGAGCGTGCCAATACATTGGGGGCGAAGTCCCAGTGTCGCGGCCATCACCAGATTGGCCCGGTCCGGCTCGAGCAGATAGGCAGAACAAACGTCGGTTTGAAACCGCTTGGCAATCAAGGCGACCACGTTCATCAGGGTCTCGGCCGAGTTGCCACCCTCGGCGGCCAAATTGCCGATGTCCTCAAGGGTCAGAACGTAATTTTCATCATGCGCGGGAGCGGGTTGGCTCATGTTCTGAATTGTCTCGTCGTTGGAATTCAATTTGAGGCGCGCATGCTTGCGCCTCATTAGTGTAAACGCTGGAGAGCGAGGCGACTAGTTTACGACTGGGCTCCCTCGCCTGCAGCGCGTCCGCGTCGCGCCAACTCTGCCGTCTGGATAACCAGGGATCTGGTGATGGCCGCGCAAGCACAGCAACCGATTGCGCTTTCCGGTTGAGCGCGCCCACGCTCAGGCCAAGTCCCAAATCGGTCAGAGTCCCCTCCCGGGTTGTTCCACGCAAAGACCTTAGACGGTGCGAACAAATCGAGTCCAATCGAATTTCTTTATCGGGCGGATGCAAGCTACGGCTCAAGGCAGGAGTTGGTTCGAAGCGGAAATCAGATCGACCGGCGCGGAAAGTACATATCGGTTTGACCCTCTCGCTGGCTGGGCTGAGTGCCGACAGCAAATCGAGTAGGTACGAATTGCGTGGTAGGCCGGACGGCCACATGGCCGGTATTTGCGCAAGCCACAGAAAATACGTGCACAAGACGTTTGGCAAACCAAGTGCAGCAAGGTCTGGTAAAACTTCCAGGAGGATGCGCATGACTGAAATGCCTCGCCACGATTGGAAGCAACTGGCGGAAGCGGCCCGCGACGAGCAAGACCCGAAAAAGTTGATGAATCTCATCGATCGACTGAACCGCGCGCTGGAGGAACAGGTAAAGGACGTGTATCCCGGCCCCGAGGAAGCAGCAAGCTAGCACCATTCCCTTCGTCTCAAAAATCACTTTTGGCGCCTGCGTTCGCAAGGGCTCACGCTCGCGCGACGGAACCGCAAGGTTGCCTCAACCGGCCCGCTTGTCGTCAAGGCCGCTATCGACCCCTTCTTGCATGTAAAATCCTCCACGTGATACCGGCGTGCGGCCAAGCTGGTGTCGGGCGCACCGCAGCCAGTTTCATGACCGGGCAAAGTCTGGTTCTGGATGGAGGTTTTCTCGCCGGTCTGAATGTGTCCCCAGACTCGAAGAAGCAAAACTAATATTCGCAAGGACGAAATCGAACATGATCAAGAGAAGGTTCAGGTGCAACAGCAGTGCGCTCTTCCTGGTTCTATCTGCAACACTGGTGTTCACGGGCGGGGCGGGAGCACAAACGTCGGCCAAGCCGTCCGACATTCTGGTCATTGATGTCTCGGCGCCCGCTCATCCGTTCCCGCATTTCTGGGAACATATGTTCGGATCGGGCCGGGCCAACCTGAGCCTGCGAGAAAGCTACCGCCGGGACTTGCGCCAGGTGAAACAGGCAACGGAAATGGAATTCGTCCGCTTCCACGCCATTTTCCTTGATGACATGGGCGTCTACGACGAAGACAGCCAGGGACATCCTGTCTATAACTTCTCCTACGTGGACCAGGCGTATGACGGTCTCTTGCAGAACGGCGTGCGACCTTTTGTGGAGCTGAGTTTCATGCCGAAGAAGTTGGCCTCCAAGGATGCCCCGCACGCTTTCTGGTACAAGCAAAACGTGGCGCCTCCTAAGGATTGGGGTAAATGGGATGATCTGATTTACCAGTTTACCAAGCATCTGGTGGACCGTTATGGCCTGGACGAGGTCGCGAAGTGGTACTTCGAAGTCTGGAACGAGCCCAATATCGACTTCTGGGTCGGGGAACCGAAGCAGGCGACCTATTTCGAGCTTTACGATCACAGCGCGGCCGCGGTAAAGCGAGTGAGCTCGCGTTTGCGGATCGGTGGACCGGCAACGGCGCAGGCCGCCTGGGCCGACGCCTTCATTCAGCACTGCGTCGAGAATCACGTTCCGGTTGATTTCGTTTCCACCCACGTCTACGGAAACGACAGCGCAAAAGATGTTTTTGGCACGAACGAGAACATTCCACGCGAGCGCATGGTTTGCCGGGCGGTAAAGAAGGTGCATGATCAGATCAAGGCCTCGGCCCTTCCCCGCCTTCCCTTGATCTGGAGCGAGTTCAACGCCAGTTACAAGAACGAGCCCGAAATTACCGACTCCTTATATATGGGTCCGTGGATGGCCGACACCATCCGCCAGTGCGACGGCCTGGTGGATGAGATGTCGTACTGGACTTTCTCTGATGTTTTCGAAGAGCAGGGCGTGGTGAAACAACCTTTTTACGGTGGATATGGCCTGATTGCTGCCGGAGGGATTCCCAAGCCAGCCTTCGCGGCGTTCAAGATTCTGCATCAGCTGGGAGACGAACGCCTGGAGCTTGATTCCGATTCAGCGCTGGTGACCCGAGCCTCGGACGGTTCGCTGGTCGTAGCAGTATGGAACCTGATTCCTTCGGAGCAAACCGGCGCAGCCAGAACGGTGACCCTGCAATTCAAAAATCTCGGCGGCGCGCGGCGCGCGTCCATCTCCCGAGTCGATCGCGACCACGGTGATCCGCATCCTGCGTACGAAAAGATGGGCTCGCCTGTCTATCCGACCCAGGCACAACTGGAGAAGCTGCGCCAGTCGGTTGTGCTTGGCCCACCGGAGATTCGGGAATTGAAGGATGGGAAGCTAAGCCTGACGCTTCCAGCCAACGGCCTGGCCGTGATCGGAATCAGGTAGTTTGTTCGGTGTGGGGCGGACACTCTTGTCCGCCCCACACCTCCGCATAACTCTATGAGCGGACAAACCTTACGGGCCTGAAAGGCATCTGAATTTCGCGCGGATCGCAATCCGGGCCGCACAGGCTGCGGGGGCGATTATTCATCGTATAGCTTCAAGAAACCCCTGAACTTGGTTAGGATTCATGCATGGCGGAGCAGCAGAGCTTTCTGAGCAGCTGGCAGGAGCGGCTTTCGGCGCTCCGTAATACCCCGCCAGTGCTCAAAATCGTATGGCAATCCGGACCCGGGGTGGTCGTGTTCGGTCTGGTGACCCGCCTTTTCGCCTCCTTGCTTCCTCTGGCGCTGCTCTGGATTCCCAAGATGATCGTTGACATCATCGTGCACGCCAAAGTTGCGGAGCATCCGGTACCCACCAGGCTATGGTGGCTGGTGGCGGGCGAATTCGGGCTCGCAGTGTTGGGCGGTATTCTGGCGCGCGCCATCGATTACTCGGATTCCCTGCTGGCGGACAAGTACACCCGCCATGTAAGCATCCAGGTGATGAAGCATGCCGCGGAACTGGACCTGATCGCCTACGAGGACCCGGTGTTTTATGACCGCCTGGAGCGGGCGCGGGCGCAGGCCACGGACCGACTGGGCATGATTCAGCAGATCGGGCGGCTGATCCAGTTAGTGATTACGACCATTACTCTGTCCGTCACTATCATTATCTATTCGCCGTGGTTGATGGTGTTGTTGATCGCGGGAGTGTTGCCCGCGTTCCTGGGCGAGAGCCATTTCGCTTTTCTGGGATACGCCAAGAATTTCCGCCAGACTCCGGTCCGGCGCCAGTTGGACTATTTGCGCCAGGTTGGAGGCAGCAAAGAAGCCGCGAAAGAACTCAAGTTGTTTGGCCTCAGCCAGTTCCTCACAGAGCGCTTCACCAGACTCTCCGACGGGATTTACGAAGAGAACGTCGCCCTTTCCCGGCGCAAACTGATCGCCGGAGCTTTTCTGTCGGTGATCGCCTTCATGGGCTATTACTCGGCCTACGTTTTTGTCATCTGGCGGACGATCACGGGCGTGTACAGCATCGGGCTGTGGTACTTGTTGTCAGGCGCGATTCTGCAGGCCAGCGGCAATATTCAGCAGATTTTTTCCACCCTTTCAGGCATTGCGGACCAGGCTCTTTTCCTGACCGACCTGCTGGCGTTCTTTGACATGCGGCCTACGATCCAGTCCAAGCCGGATGCTCTCCCCGCCCCCCGGCCTATCGTTCAAGGATTTGAATTTCGCAATGTTTCATTTCGGTATCCGGGGAATTCGCGGCTGGTGCTGAACGGCCTGAACTTCCATCTGCATCCCGGAGAGCGGGTTGCGCTGATCGGAGAGAATGGCGAAGGCAAAACCACCATTGTTAAGCTGATCACGCGGCTTTACGATCCCATCGAGGGCCAGGTGCTGCTCGACGGCGTGGACCTGAGAGAGTATCGTCTGGAAGACTTGTATCGTGAGATTGGCGTTATCTTTCAGGACTTTATGCGCTATGAAATGACAGCGCGCGAAAACATCGCCGTAGGCCGGATTGAGGACATCGACGACCTGCAACTGCTCGAAACCGCTGCCCGGAAAAGCCTGGCGGATGCGGTCATTGGAAGGCTCCCCGGCGGGTACGATCAAATGCTGGGACGACGCTTCGAAACCGGCGTCGACATATCGGGGGGAGAGTGGCAAAAAGTTGCCTTGGCCCGGGCTTATCTGCGCGACGCGCAACTTCTGGTTCTTGACGAACCCACCGCGGCGCTCGATGCGCGCAGCGAGTTCGAGGTTTTCCAGCGCTTTGCGGAACTAACGGCGGGCAAAATGGCGCTGTTTATTTCGCACCGATTTTCCACCGTGCGTATGGCCGACCGCATCGTAGTCCTCGAAAAAGGCCGCATCGCAGAAGAAGGAAGTCACGAGCAACTGGCACGGCTGGGCGGGCGCTACAAGGAAATGTTCGAGATGCAGGCCGCCAGTTATCGCTGAGTTCGTGTTTGGGAACCGCAGTATTCACAAGGAATGCCGCCAGATACCCATATCGAAATGCTGAGCGCGGAAGCCGAGCGCCTGCCCGAGCCCCCCAAGGAGATTGGCCCCAATCCGGAAGCCCTGGCTGCAGCCGCGGCCGACCTCGGGCGCAGGCTGGTATGGCTGCCGGGCGCGCACTCATCCCGCTTTTTCGCCGAGCGCTACCGCGCGCTGGGCCGCGCGATCAGGCCGGTGCTTCGGATTTTGCAGCGATCCGCACCGAATACCGCCGTCGGAGATGACTTTCGCTGGCTGAACGACAACGTGCGCCTGGTGCATGCCGACCTCCGAGGCACGAAGGAAGGCTTCAAGTTAGTGCGTAAGCTGCCGCACGTCCGAACTCCGGACGGCGCCATCACTCCGCGGGTAATTGCTCTGGCCTCGGGATATCTGGCGGCCACCGGCTACGAGTTCAGCGAGAGCTCGCTTAACGCTTATGTCCAAGCTTTTCAGCAGAGCACGGTGCTGAGGCTGGTCGAGCTCTGGGCGCTGGTTCCGGCGCTGAAATTGGTTCTGCTGGAAGAGATCGCGGCACGCGGTTCCAAAGTGACAGCGGACCTCGCGGGCTCTTACGGGGCCGGTATCTGTGTACGCAGCCTGCGCGATATTGGCCAGACCTGGTGGAAGGATGTTCTCGAACCGCTGGTTCTTTTTGATCGCGTGCTGCGCCAGGACCCGACCGGCGCCTATGCCCGCATGGATTTCGAGAGCCGCGATCTGTACCGCACCGAGGTCGCGAACATCGCCGAACACTCCGATTTGTCGGAGGGCGAAGTTGCCGCCGCGGCGCTCGCCCTGGCGCGGTCCGCGCACCAGGAAACACACGCCAGCACGCGCCTCACGGCCCGTCTAGGGCACATCGGGTACTACCTTCTCGCGGAAGGGTCGACGGCGCTCTACGGAAGAGTGGGTTTTCAGCCGCCGCTGGGCCAGCGGATTGCATCTTTCTTACGGCGGCATCCGGATGAATTCTATCTGCCGGGCACCGAGGTGCTCACGCTCGCCATCATGTCGGCGATCGTACTATTGCTAACTAACACTTATACCTCTCTCCAACTGATTCTCTTCTCCATGCTGATGCTGCTTCTGCCCTGTTCGCAGGGCGCGATCCAGCTGGTGAACTACCTCGTGACCTCCCTGCTGGAGCCGCGGATTCTGCCCAAGCTCGACTTCTCCGAGGGAGTTCCCGACAACTGCACCACGCTGGTGGCCATTCCCAGCATGCTGTTTAACCAGCAGCAGGTTCGCCGTCTGGCCGAGGACCTGGAAGTACGGTTCCTCGGCAATCACGATCCCAACATTCATTTCGCGTTGCTCACCGACCTGCCGGATTCCCCGGAACTCCCGTCCGAGGATGATCCGCTGATCGAATACTGTGCGCAATTGGTGCGCGAACTGAACGAAAAGTACGCCAGTCAGGCGTCCGGATCATTTCTTCTCTTCCATCGCCACCGGGTTTACAACCCGCGGGAAAGAGTGTGGATGGGTTGGGAGCGAAAACGCGGCAAGCTAATGGACCTGAACAAGCTGCTGCGCGATGAACACGATAGTTTCCCGGTCAAAGTTGGCGACCTGTCGATATTGCCGCAGATTCGTTTTGTTATCACGCTGGACTCGGATACGGAACTGCCGCGCGGATCGGCCGACCGCATGATCGGCGCCATGGCCCATCCCTTGAACCAGGCGATCATCGATCCCGACCCGGAGAAGAACATTGTCGTGGCCGGCTACGGCATCCTGCAGCCGCGAGTGGGAGTGAGCGTGCAAAGCGCCTCCCGTTCCCGGCTGGCCGGCCTCTACTCGGGAGAGACGGGTTTCGATATCTATACCCGCGCTATTTCCGATGTGTACCAGGATCTGTACGGAGAAGGCATCTTCGCCGGAAAAGGGATCTATGAAGTGGACACGGTGCACCGGGTGCTGGACCGGCGCTTTCCGCGCAATGCCCTGCTCAGCCATGACCTGATCGAGGGCGCGTACGCGCGCGCCGGCCTGGCCAGCGACATCGAGATTATCGAAGATTATCCCTCGCACTACAGCGCCTACAACCGCCGCAAGCACCGCTGGCTGCGAGGCGACTGGCAGATCACGGGCTGGCTCTTATCGCGGGTGCCGGATGAGTCGGGACGGAAGGTCCGGAATCCCATCTCGCTGGTTTCACAGTGGAAGATTCTGGACAATCTGCGGCGCAGTCTGGTGGAACCGGCAACCTTCCTGCTGCTGGTGTTCGGTTGGCTGGTGCTGCCTGGCAATCCGCTCTACTGGACTTTGGCGACCCTTGGCATCCTGTTCGTTCCGGCCTGGTGCCAGTTTGGGTTCAATCTGATCCGGGCCGCGGTTGAGCAGAAATCGCAAGTGGTCAAGGACGCCCGTTCGGCGCTGCTCACGGCCAACGCCGGCATGTTTTTCACCCTGTCATTCCTGCCTCACCAGATGTTGCTCTCGCTCGATGCGGTGGTGCGAACTTTGGTCCGGCGACTGGTGACCAGGCGACGGTTGCTGGAATGGGAAACCGCGGCGGAAACCGAACTGAGCACCCGCAAGCGCACGCCGGTCGACACCTATCTCGACTGGATGCCCGCCCTGGCGCTGGCCCTGGGTGCTCTGGTGTTCTTCACCCGTCGACACGCATTTTTCGCCGCGTTGCCGATCCTGCTGCTCTGGGGTTGCAGTAAATGGATTTCGATGTGGCTGAACCTGCCTTCACGGGCAATGCACAGTGAAACCTCTGACAAGGATGAGTTGTTTCTGGCTCGGACCGCGCTCCGCAACTGGAGGTATTTCGCCGAGTTTAGTACCGAAGAACATAACTGGCTGATTCCGGACAACGTGCAGGAAGAACCAGCGGCCATCGCAGCTCGCACATCACCCACCAACCTGGGCTTTCTTCTGAACGCCCGCCAGGCGGCATGCGAGTTTGGTTTTCTGACCGTCCCTGAATTCGCCGAGCAAACCCTGCGGACCCTGGCGACCATGGCCAAGCTTTCGCGGTCTCGCTGGCACCTGCTCAACTGGTACGACACCCGCACCCTCGAACCGCTTCACCCACGCTTCATTTCTTCCGTGGACAGCGGCAACCTGGTCGCGTCGCTGTGGACGCTGCAGCAGGGCTGTTTGGACCTCTTGCAGCGCCCTTTGCTGGAGAAACAACTGGCGGAAGGACTGGCCGATCATCTGCGCATTCTGGTCGAAGGCCATGCCTTTCCGCAGAAGCGCTTCAAAACGTTTCAGGAACAGATCAGGAAAAGAAGCTGGCTGCAGCGCCTGCTGGCGCCGTCCGAAGAGGGACTGCTGGAAATCGGACTGGAAACGGCGAAGCCCAAGCACGAGTCGGATGTTCGCTGGTTCGCGGCAGAGGCTCTTTCCCGGGTCAGGAATCTCAGAAAAGCAGTTCAGATCTATGTTCCGTGGATGCTGCCGGAGTTTATTCCACTGTGGAAAGATGCCACGCTGGACTTCAAATTCGACTCCCAAAGTCTGACCGTCCAGCGCTTGCCGGAAGTCGTGGATCGGCTGACCGCCCGTCTGCAGTTCGCGCTCGACCATGCCAACGGCTCAGGGGACCGCAAGGCGCTCTACCAGCACCTGCAGGCCATGTTGCCGGAAGCGCGCTCGCGGGCGCTGGATCTGATCGAAGACCTCAAGCAGATTGCGAGCGAAGCTGGGAAGTTCGTCGACGAGACGGACTTCCGATTCCTGCTGCACCCCCGGCGCAAGTTGCTTTCCACGGGGTTCGACTCTGAATCGGAGAAACTGCACCCTGCCTGTTACGACTTGCTGGCTTCGGAAGCGCGTATCGCCGTATTCGCGGCCATCGCCAAGGAAGACATTCCGCAGGACGTCTGGTTTCTGCTGGGCCGGGCGCACACTCGCGAGCACGGACTTCCGGTTCTGCTCTCCTGGACCGGGACCATGTTCGAGTACCTGATGCCGATCCTGTGGATGCGCACCTACCCCAATACGCTGCTCGACAATTCACGTCTCGCCGCGGTAAAGCTGCAGCAGATCTATGCCGGCGAAAAAGGTGTGCCGTGGGGGATTTCGGAATCGGCTTACGCCAAACGAGATGAGGCTGGGAACTATCAGTATCAAGCCTTTGGGCTTCCTGACATTTCGCTGCACCCGGGCGAGGCCAACGCGCTGGTCATCTCGCCGTATTCCACACTTCTAGCGCTGCACGTGGATGCCGCGGGGGCGGTGCGCAACCTGCGGCGGATGGAAGGCGAAGGATGGTTGGGCTCGTATGGGTTCTACGAAGCAGCCGACTACAGCACAACTTCCGGCCGCCGCTCCTGGCGCCATCGCCACGAATTGATTCGCTGCTGGATGGCCCATCACCAGGGTATGGGCCTGCTCGCCCTGGCTAATTTCCTGCACGACGGTGTGGCCCAACGCTGGTTTCATAGTGATCGGCGGGTGCAGGCTACTGAACTCCTTCTGCATGAAAAGCCCGCGACCAATGTCAAGTCGTTGCGCCAACTCAACGGCGCCGCTGCGTAAGAACATTTTCGGTGAACGCGGGCGGGCTGGCCAGCCGGGTCTCCCCCGGCAGGGCGCGGGCCTTCGCGCATTTGAATTGGATTGCCTGACCAGCTATGAACTGGTGGAGGTCTGGTATTCGTCTATCTGATCCAACTCTGGAAGCTCGAGCCCCCAGTTTTCGCCAACGGAACCGAGGCCTTCCAGCCCGACCTGATATTCGCTTGTTCCCTCCATCGGCCTGACCCAGACCACCCGAAACTGGATCCTCCGTTGCCGATATTGCAGGGTGAGCTTATCGCCGGTTTTCAGGGCATGGTGAATCGCGCCCAGCCGTGCTCCGTTTGGGGTTATGTCCAAAGTGTGGGCCAATTCGTTGACCGGGTTGTTGGCCGCGTCTTTCCCGGTTATCCGCACGGGCAAAACCATTTTGATCCGCTTGTGTCGCCGATTGCCTTTTCCCAAGTAAGCCCCCAATGCGGCTAATTTTTTCGACTTGTCGCCCGGCTAGCCGCCGCATTTAGAGGGCCGAAACAGGGCCAAAAGCCAAATTTCTGGCGCGTGCGGAATCAGAGGGTTAGGAGTAATGCCCGGACCAGATCGACGAGCTATCCCGAGCGGCTGACGCTCTGAATCAATCGGTTGACAGTTTTTGTCAGGCGTTCGGCATCTCTACTGGACTGGTGGACGCCATTCCTCCGGACCCTCTCGGAGGCTGCGGGAAAACTCGTAAATGTCGGCCCTTCCGTGGAAGAGCGGCCCTTCAGGGCCGCGTAAGCCGTCAGGAATTTGTTCGGGCTTTAGCCCCGTAGTCGCTTCGTCCCGGCAAATTGAGTTTTTCCGCAGGCTGCCAGGCCACTCAGGCGACAGCGTGGCGCGAAGCTGCGCTGCCACACTTGGGACAGGCGTGGAACTCTTCCACAAATCCTTCCAGGCTTTCCTCCACGCCAGGCTCACGCAATTCCGAGGCATGGACCAGTTTGTCAGCGTGGTGGTTCATCTCTGCTCCGCAGTGCGGGCAGATCATCTTTGGGGGAAATGGTCGTCATGGCATCGCATCCGTCCCAGGCCTGCCAAGCGATTTAGCCTTTGGCTTGCACTGGCGTTGTCGGGGCCGCAGGCGCCACGACTCGGTTCTTGCCTTTAGCCCCCGGGTTATTCGCCTTTGGACCGATACCTTTCACGTCTTCAACATAGGCCCGCAGGACTTCAGCCACGCTCCATGCTTGGGCCGCGCACCCCACAGGGCGCTGGGGCGCGTCGCCATCGAAGATTTCCGAGATCTGGCCCAAGGCAGCATCGGTAAGGTGGTCTTTCAGGGGCAACAGCCATTCCGCCGCCTGCCTGCGGGCCGCGTCGCTGGATCCGTTCACTTTCATATAGGCGGTAATGAATGGCCCCATCAACCACGGCCACACGGTTCCCTGGTGGTATGCGCCATCGCGCTCAACGGGACCACCCATGTACCGGCCGCGATACTGGCGATCGCTGGGCGCCAGACTCCGCAAGCCATAGGGCGTGAGCAGGTGCTCGCGAACTTTCTCCACCACGGCCCGCGCCCGCCCGGGCGGCAGCATGGTGTAGGGCAGGCTGACAGCAAAAATCTGATTGGGGCGGATGGAAGCGTCCGGGGGCCCGCCGTTGATCACGTCATACAGGCAGTTGTCCTTTTCGTTCCAGAACAGAGGGAACGCCAGGTTCGTCATCGCAGCCATATTGTTGTAACGCTTTTGGCCGGCCTCGTCTCCAAATCTACGGGCCAGCACTTCCATGATGCAGAGCGCGTTGTACCAGAGCGCCTGGATCTCCACCGGTTTGCCCCGGCGGGGAGTCACAACCCAGTCGCCAACTTTCGCGTCCATCCAGGTGAGTTGAATTCCGGGTGCGCCGGATGCCAGCAAACCAGAGGGATCGACTTTGATTCCGTAGCGGGTGCCGCGGACGTGCCAGGCAATGATGTCAGTGAACACAGGATAGAGTTCGGTGCGGACAAACCCCTCGTCCCCGCTATAGGCAAGAAAGGCGCGCGCAGCCTCGAAGAACCAGAGCGTGGCATCGACCGTGTTGTATTCCGGGGTTTCGCCCGCATCCGGGAAACGGTTGGGCAGCATGCCCTGATCGACGTGCTCGGCGAACGTGCTCAGGATGCTGCGCGCCACGTCATGGTTTCCGGTGGGCAGCGTGAGGCCGGGCAGGGAAATCATGGTGTCTCGGCCCCAGTCGCTGAACCAGTGATAGCCGGCAATGATGGTCTTCTGGTCGCCCCGGGCAACGATAAATTGGTCGCTGGCGGCGGTGAGGGCCTGTGCAAACTCATCTTTCAGTGGACTGGCCTGCACCACCAACTGGCGACGCTTGATCTCGGCTTCACGATACTGGCCCACCCTGCCAACGTCGCGACGCTCGGTGGACGCGATCATCGAGGCCCGTCGGCTCGCAAGCAGATCAAATCGCAGGATGAAATGATTGAAAAGGTCCTCTGTGAAATCCATCCCACGCTCACGCTCGACGTCGTATTCAAAATTCCTGTACCAGTCGCCAGTCTTTTGCAATTCCACGGCGTTGTGGGCCAAATAAAGAGTTGGCAGTCCCGGGTAAGGAGCCACGGCAGCCAACCCTGGCGCCTCCTCCACACTCGCATTGAGGCTGCCATTGGCGTGGGTTGTGCAGTGATAGTCGCGAAAGGCGACCAAAGGCCGGATTTCGAGACGCAAGCTCTTAGGCGGCTGTGATCGATTCTTGGTCGTAACCTCGTACTGCGCGACTGTGGTGTTTTCGCCCTGGACCATGAAGACCGTCTTCTCGATCACGATGCCTTCGACTTCATAAGTAAAGATGGGAAACGGATCGAGGCGGAAGTTCGTGAGGTAGCGAAAGCCCTGGGGATGGATAACACCGGGATAGCGATTGGCCGAAAGGTCGAAGGCCTGGCCATCGATAACCAGCGTTTCTTCCAGCTTGGAAAGGAGAACTTCGCGCCCCACCGGCGGCCTGGTAGCCGCCACCAGCAGGCCGTGATAGCGGCGCGTGTTCAGTCCCGTGATGGTGGATGAGGCAAAGCTACCCAGACCGTTGGTTTCGAGCCACTCGCGACGCAGCGCCGCATCCAGATCGCCACAGGTTTCCTTGTTGAACTGAATCATCGTCGCTCCCCTCATGGCCTGTTCAGGCCGCCTTAGCGGACACTTGCGGGTTGTCCTGCGAACACCCGGCTACAATTTCTTGTTCAGGCCTGGGCCCTTTGCGGGGCGCGATTCCCCGCTCTGCTGCATCAACTTGGTGACCACCCCGGTCCAGCCCGTCTGATGGCTGGCGCCGATCCCGGCGCCGGAGTCACCATGGAAGTATTCGTGAAACAGTATCAGGTCGCGCCAGTGCGGATCGGTCTGGAATTTTTCCAGATTACCGAACACCGGGCGGCGTCCCTTTTCGTCGCGCAGGAACAGGTTGGTCATGCGGCGCGACAATTCCCCCGCCACTTCCCACAGCGTCATCATCTTTCCTGAGCCGGTTGGAAATTCTACCTTGAAGTCCTCACCCAGGTAGTGATGGAACTTCTGCAGCGACTCGACCAGCAAATAATTTGTCGGGAACCAGACCGGGCCACGCCAGTTGGAGTTGCCGCCGAACAGGCCGGTGGAGGATTCTCCGGGCTCGTAGTCCACGCGATGTTCCATCTCGTTGACGTTGAGCATGTAGGGATGGTCGCGGTGAAACTGTGACAGCGCACGAATGCCGTAAGGAGACAGGAACTCCCGCTCATCCAGCATGTATTTAAGAATCTCGCGGAGCTGGTCTGGATCGGCGATGGCCAGCAAGCGGCGGTCACCCTTCCCTTCCATCGTCATGCAAGCGATGTTGTCCGTGAGGTCGGGACGATTCTCGACAAACCACTCCAGCCTTCGTTTGAAGCCGGGGTGCCGGTTGAGCACGTCCGGTTCCAGCGTTTCCACCGCGAACAGAGGAATCAGGCCCACCATGGAGCGGATCTTCATGGGGAACTTGGCGCCGTCGGGCAGTTGCAGAACGTCGTAGAAGAATCCGTCTTCTTCGTTCCACAGCCCCATGCCCTCTTGACCGCGATGGCTCATGGCGCGGGCAATGTAGATGAAGTGCTCCCAGAATTTGCTGGCTACATCTTCATAGGCCGGGTCCTCCCGCGCCAGTTCGAGGGCCATGGCCAGCAGGTTCAGGGTGTACATCGCCATCCAGCTGGTCCCGTCCGATTGTTCGATGTAGCCTCCGGTGGGCAGAGGCGCGCTGCGATCGAACACGCCGATGTTGTCCAGACCCAGGAACCCGCCCTGGAAGATGTTCATGCCGGCGGCATCCTTGCGGTTCACCCACCAGGTGAAGTTAAGCAAGAGTTTGTGAAAAACCCGCTGCAAGAACTCTCGATCGCCTTTACCCTTGCGCTTCTTGTCGATCTTGTATACCCGCCAAGATGCCCAGGCATGCACCGGAGGATTTACATCGCCGAGTGCCCACTCGTACGCGGGAATCTGCCCGTTGGGGTGCATGTACCACTCACGCAGCATCAGAACCAGCTGCTCCTTGGCGAAATCCGGGTCCACCAGAGCCAGCGGAATGCAGTGAAAGGCAAGGTCCCAGGCCGCATACCACGGGTACTCCCACTTGTCGGGCATGGAGATCACGTCAGCGTTGTAGAGATGCGGCCACTCGTGATTGCGGCCGTTGCGGCGCTCGGGAGGCGGAGCAGGTTGGCCCGGATCGCCTTCAAGCCACTGTTTCAGCACGTAGTGATAAAACTGCTTGGACCACAGCATGCCGCCGAAACCCTGGCGCATCACGTTTTGCGCGTCCGGCGTAAGGTTCTGGGGAATGACCGTCGCGTAAAATTCATCGGCTTCGTTCCGGCGTAACGTGAACGTCCGGTCAAAGCCATCGAACGCACTTTTGGCTTTCAGGTCGCTGTTGGTGAGGCGCAGCCGCACCACGGCGGTTTCTCCTGGGCCCACGATAAGTGTGTAGTGGGCGGAGGCCTTGGTGCCGGAATGCTCGGGATTCACTGCCTCCCGGGCGCCATGCACGATGTAATCGTTGATCCCATCCTTGACGTAGCGAGTACGACTGTCCACTCCAAACAGACGGCGGGCGTTGGTCTCATTTTCGGTAAAGAGCAGTTCGGGCGAGCCCTCGCAGTGCAACCAGCGTGTGCCGGTCTCGGGATGGTCTAAACCAATTGCGGGATCAGGCGACTTGCTGGCCGGTTGCAGTCGAGGTTGGGCGTTGCCTTCGCCCCAAGACCATGTGTTGCGGAACCAGATGGTGGGCAGCAGGCGAAGGTTGGCCGTTTCCGGACCGCGATTCGAGACCGTGATTCTGATCAGAATGTCTTCAATATCGGCTTTGGCATATTCCGCCACCACATCGAAATAGCGATCGTCGTCGAATATGCCAGTGTCGAGAAGTTCGTATTCCGGCTGGTCCTTGCCCCGCAGCCGATTTTCCTGTACCAACTTTGTGTAGGGGAATTCCGCCTGCGGATACTTGTAGAGATACTTCATGTAGGAATGGGTGGGTGTGCTATCGAGGTAGAAGTAGTATTCCTTCACGTCCTCGCCATGATTTCCCTCGTTGCCCGTCAGTCCGAATGCGCGCTCCTTAAGGATGGGGTCGCGTTCGTTCCACAGGGCCAGGGCAAAACAGACCGATTGCCTGCGGTCGCTGATTCCCGCCAGACCATCTTCATTCCAGCGATAGGCGCGCGAGCGGGCGTGATCGTGAGGCAGGCTTTCCCAGGCATTTCCGTAAAGGCTGTAGTCTTCGCGGACGGTGCCCCATGCGCGCTCGCTGAGGTAGGGCCCCCAGCGCTTCCAGTGTTTTTTGCGCGCCTCGGATTCCGCCAGCCGGATTTCTTCCTGAGTCATGGGAACCTCTCCCGCGGCGGGGCCTCGACTCCTGCGACATCGCCCCGGTTTTCGCGTCGGACAGTCTTCGATAGTCTAATTTGAGGGCAGCCTTTTGGGGATCACCTTCTAGATAGCGCCAGGGCACATGGGTTCCCGTTTTCTATGGTTCCGCGATCGGGATCGCGTGACCATCGGGATCTCGCCCCGAATGCCTGCCTGAACCGGATCTGTCCATTGTGATTCGCAATCCGGCCAGAAGAGACAAACTGAATTTGCTTCAACGATGACAGAGCGGCCACGGCCCGGGAATGCAGCACGTCAGATATTGGGGGTCAGGTCCGTAAGTCGGGGAGGACGAAGACTGCTCGCGCCAGATCGGATGTGAGGGTCTCGGCGCGATAGTACCGGGTCAGGATGCCGTCCCTCCACGCCAACAGGTCGGGATTGTTGCTGGCGAACTCGTCCCAGCTCTGTTTCTTTCCGGCCTGTGCCATGCGCTCCTGAATAAGAAAGATATATGCCCAGGTTATGGTCTGGTGGTAGAGCTTCGGCTTCCCCTGGGCCGCGGCAAATCTCCGCAAACTCTTGGAAAATTCCTGAAGCGCCTCAAGGACCGGGTACTGGTTCAGATACAGGAACGCTGTCCGCACGTGCTCCCGATGATGAAAATGCTCACTCGGAAGAGTGCCATCCCCAAATTGCTGCATCAGTTCCTGGTCGGTCATGGAGATCACTCGCATTTCGACCCGTCGCCGGGCAGAGGCTAAGAACGGCGCTTGCGCCGGGATGGACGCGGTTTTACTTCATTTTCTTTCAATCGATGGCTGGCCCTCGAGTCCAACCGCAGGCCATAGAACCGTTTCAACTCCTTGATCTGGTCGAGAGAACCTTGGCTGAAAGCAGTTTTGCCGTCGAAAGCGTGCAATACGATTCCCTCCAGCAGGTCGCCCAGGGTCAAATCGTGGTATTCGGCGAAGGTCTTCAGCACTTTGAGCAGACGTTTTTCCATCCGCACGCCGGTCTGGACGCGCTCCACGATGATTCTCGTGTCCCCAGTCATGGTACCAATGTACCATGGTACAGAAATGTGAGCAATCTTTCGACTGCGCACCATTGCTGACGGAGCCAAGCGGCGGACGCTGCGAGAGGCTGGAGCGGTGATAGGGTTTGGCCAATCAATGCAGGATGCGGCCAGGGCGGGTGTTTACTTTTGCGGGATGCGAAAAAACAGTCTTTTATGCAGGCGCTGACTGAAACCCTGCGGCAGTTCGATCGACTGTTCGCTGCCCAGCAACTGGACCACATTTCGCACACCGTCGTAGACCGCGCTACAGTGATGGCAGTGCCGCAAGTGGGCGTCGATCCGCGCCCGTAGCTCCGGCGTCATGTCTTCTTCCATGTAGTTCACAAGTTCTCCGCGAACTTCACTGCAGTCGATGTGGATTTTTGCTTTTCGGGGCACCGGTCTGTCCGCCCGATAAGATGCGTGCCGCCTTCGAAAGTGACGAGGGCCGATTCATGCGGCCTTTGAGGCCACGCTTTCAAGCCGACTGGCGGAGACATTTCACTTTCGGAAGGTCAAAATCCCGATCCTGCGACCACTCAATAAATTTCTCTTATCTCCTCCATAAATTAATGTTTTTAAAAGTATTTGTGATAGGGACGAAAAGAATTATGCATTGGACTCTAACAGCTGCAGGGCGGTACTGTGCACCACGCTGGTTACGGGGTGTGCAGGTAGGCTCACTACACAACGTTGACTAGGGGAGAAAGAGAGTCGTCTAGATGAAGCGTGCCTTCCGCTGGAGGGTTTTAGTTTTTGCAGTCACTCTCGGAATTGTTTGCGGCTCCGCGAATCGAGCTTTGGCTCAAGCTGAGCCGGCGCCCGATCTTGCCAGCCGTATCGACTCTTTGGAAAAACAACTGGCGGACCTGCGCAGCCAAATGGAGGCGCAGAAAGCTGCCGCTGCTGCGCCCGCCGCTGCCATGGTACCCGCCGCCGCGCCGGCGGCCGCTCCTGCACCCACCGGACTGGCCGGCTTGCTGGGGCCAACCACCCTGAGCGGATTCGTGGATGTGTACTACGGCTACAACTCCAATCAGCCCGCGAGCCGCACTACGGCTTTTCGCAACTTTGATATCAACTCCGGCCAATTTGGCCTGAACATGATCGAACTGGTGGCTGACAAAGCTCCGGATGCCGCCGCCAGCCGTGTGGGTTATCACGTCGCTCTCGGCTTCGGGCAGGCGATGAACGCGGTCAACTACAACGAACTCGGCTTCGATCAATACCTCAAGGAAGGATATCTGGAATACCTGGCGCCGGTGGGCAAGGGCTTGCAGATCAACGTCGGCAAGTTCGTCACCCCGGCGGGCGCTGAGGTAATCGAGACCAAAGACAACTGGGACTACTCGCGCGGCCTGCTTTTTACGTTGGCCATTCCGTACTTCCATTTCGGCGCGAGCGCCAAGTACGCCTTCAATCCAAAGTTCGCCCTCACCGGGTACCTGGTAAACGGCTGGAACAACAGCGTCGACAACAATAGCGGCAAGACCACTGGCTTCAGCGCGGCCTGGACCCCCAACAGCAAGTTCGGCCTGGTGCAGAACTATCTGGTGGGCCCGGAACAAAACGACGAGAACAAGGATTTTAGACATTTGTTTGACACCGTGGTGACGTACTCGCCGAACAGCAAGCTCTCGCTCATGGCGAACTACGACTACGGTCAGGATCACTTGCCCAGCGGGATTCCCTCGGTGAGTTCGGCTTCCGTCCATTGGAGCGGCATTGCCGGTTATATCAAGTACGCCCCCAACGATAAGTGGGCGCTGGCTACGCGCGGCGAATACTTCAGCGACAACGGGGGCAATGAGACCGGGCAGACGCAGAAATTGAGCGAATTCACGTTTACTCTCCAGCGCATGCTGGCGAGCAAGCTCATGACGCGGCTGGAATTCCGCCGCGACATGTCGGACCAGAATGTTTTTCCGGACCACCTGACGGGACTCCAGGATTCGCAGAACACGGTGACCCTCGGCATGGTATATGCGTTCAGCAGCGCGGATGCCAAGTAGTCAGGAGTCGATTGAATTTGAAACAACCGCAGCTTCAACCGGTGACCGAGATCGATTGCTTGGAGCAAGGCCGATTTTCACCCAGTGGCAGTGATGCCGCTGTTATGTGGGCTAACGGCTTGGGCTCAACTCAAACCACCCCTAGTACCAGCGCCCAAGCCGTGCCCGCGCCAGTAAGGGATGCGAGGAAGGTAAGCAGATTTTGCAGGAGGCAAGTTTGCCTTTTCCCTCTGACCGACGCAAGCGACCGGGTCCGAGGCTTGCCCCGGTTCAAATACTCGACGTAAGGAGCAAGAGAATGGCTGCAAATGCGAAGCAAGGTACGTATTTGTGCACTACGTTGACCGGTTTCACCGCTTTCGTGGCAGGTGCGCACGGTGGCGGTGGTGTGGGCATCGTCATCGCCATCGTAGGAGCCGCGTTGCTGATCGTCTCGGCAGCCGGCTTTTACAAGATCAAAACCGCATAGATCAATAAATAGGAGGACCCCATGAAGCTCGTTGGAGTTTTGCTGGCACTCTTTGGATGGTTGCTCCCGGTGGTCGCGCTCAACATGACGTCGTCAACGGGAGTGAGGATTTTCATCTGCCTCTTGGGCATCGGTATCACTTTGACCGCCATTATCGGCGTGCTCAATAAGGCCCATCAGAAGGAAGCAGTCTGGAAACAGTAGAGCGGTGATATCGGTACGGTCTGGCTGGAGTGGAAGCTTTGCGACACGGGGCGCAGCGACAAGCGCGCTCAACCTCACTAGGAGACACGCGATGACACGTTACACATGGTTGAAACCATGTTTGTGGGCGGCGATTGTAGCGCTGCTCGTATGTGGAGTACCGGCTTGGGCTCAAGGACAAACTTCCGCGCCCAGCGCTCCGGCCGCCGCCGCCGCACCGCCGCCTCTCGCGGTCGACGCCCCGTTGCCAGTCAGCGGACCTACCGCCGACGACCTGGCGGCGGGCGACCCTAGCGGAACCAAGACGGGAACCGCGAATGACGTGGTTCACGCCGACCCCAATAAGCCGCTCACCCTGGTCGATCTGGTAAACCAGGCGGGCCAGAACCGCATTGCCATCAATTTTGTCTGGACTCTGGTCACGGGCTTCCTGGTCATGTTCATGCAGGCCGGTTTTGCCCTGGTGGAAACCGGTCTATGCCGCGCCAAAAATGCGAACCACACCATGATGATGAACTTCATGGTTTATGGCTTCGGCTTATTTGCTTACTGGGTGTGCGGTTTTGCCTTGCAGATGGGCGGGGCCGCCGGGGTTTCCATCCTGGGAGGCGCCAGCCCTCTGAGTCATGAATTCACCATTTCTCTGATGGGACACGATTGGGGCCTGTGGGGCACCAAAGGATTCTTCCTCTCCGGCGCTACCTATGACGTCGGTGTCATGGTGTTGTTCCTGTTCCAGATGGTGTTCATGGACACCGCCTTGACCATCGTGACCGGCGGAGCGGCCGAACGGTGGAAGTACGTCGCTTTTTCAATCTCTTCCGTGTTCATGGGCGCGATTACCTATCCGATCTATGCGAACTGGGCATGGGGCGGAGGCTGGCTCTCGAAGCTGGGTTCCTACTTCGGCCTGGGCGCCGGCTACGCCGACTTTGCGGGGTCGGGCGTGGTTCACGCGGTCGGGGGTCTGACCGCGCTCGCCTTGTCGATGATTATCGGCCCCCGCATCGGCAAGTACAACCGCGATGGATCGTCCAACGCCATGCCGGGACACGACATGGTCATTGTCCTCACGGGCTGCTTCATCCTGGCCTTCGGCTGGTTCGGATTTAACCCAGGCAGCACGCTGGGTGCATCGGGTGCTTTGCGCATCAGCACGATTGCCGTCGACACCATGTTGGCAGGATGTACCGGCTCCTTCGGCGCAGTCCTCTACATGTGGATGAAATACGGCAAGCCAGATGCTTCAATGGCGGGCAACGGATTGCTGGCCGGACTGGTGGCCATCACGGCCCCCAGCGGCTATGTCAACACGATGGGAGCTGCCATCATCGGAATCGTCGCCGGCCTGCTGGTCTGCGTAAGTGTTGAATTCATCGACCGGGTTATGAGGGTCGATGACCCCGTGGGCGCTATTTCGGTCCACGGAACCTGCGGGCTGTGGGGCGTGATCTCCGTAGGGCTGTTTGCGGACGGTACCAACTCCGTGAAGGGACTGTTCTACGGCGATCCCACACAGCTGGTTGCTCAGCTGATCGGCGTGGGCACGCTGCTCGGCTTTGTCTTCACCCTGTCGTATGTAGGAAATATGTTGATCGATTTCATTCTCGGGCAGCGCGCACAAGCGGCCGACGAACTCGAAGGCCTCGACATCCCGGAAATGGGAGCTTTGGCTTATCCCGAGTTCGTTCTGAAATACCCAACCCCGGGCACGGCAGCTGCGGCAGACTGAGGCTGGTGGAGGAGCACTGATGACGAACCGGGTTTTGCATTTACATCCTTATGATTCCGGTGGGCTGGGAGTTGCACTGCAATTTCCCGCCCATCGAGCACTTTCCACCGAAGCGCTGAATTGCTTCCAGGAGGGTCTGGCCAAGCTTCAAGCGGCGGAGCCGGCCGAAGCACTGGACTTGCTCTGCCGCACCGTAGAACTGGCGCCACAATTTCCCGAGGCGCGTATCTGCCTGGGGTTGGCGTACGCGCTGACTCACAATATCTACCCGGCGATTGACCACCTGGAAATGGCAGGCCATCTGGATCCAGAAAGCTTCGCTGCCCACTACACACTGGCCCAACTCCGGTTCAAGTTGCGGATCCCGCAGAAAGGCTATGAAGCGGCGGAGAGGGCGCTAAGGTGCGTGGTCACGATGGAACAGCGGAAAATGCTGACGGAGTTGCTGAAAGAAGAGAGGGCTCGTGAACGAAACGGGATTGCGCGCCCCTGGTTCAGCACTCCATTCAACAGGGTCGGACTGGTTCTTGCCGGCGGTGGCCTGGCAACAGCCATCGTGGCGCTTCTTCTGTATGTTCGCTGGTAAACAAGGTGAATACGACAAATGCGTAATACGCTTCTCGAAACCTTAAAGAAACAGCGGATGGCTTGGTCGTGGGCCGTGGTTGTTGGCCTTTTCCTCGTGGTTGTGGGGCATGCGCCCATCCTTCCCGTTTTTGCCGGGTGTCTACTGGCTGTCGGGATCTCCGTCTTGCGCGCTTGGCCTCATCGACTGGGAAAAAACCCGGTTCGGTGAGCGGCGGGGAGGTCGCACTCGGGCAAAGCGAACCATGAAGACCCTCATGTCAAGGGCGGAAGCGTTAAACGAAGTCATGGACGAAGTCCTCGACGAGAAAATCGGGGCCTCGACTGCCAGTCCTGCTTCTGAGTTGGACGCGAGTGCGGTGCCATCTGCCGTGATGCTGTCGGGTCGAAATTTTCTGCTGGGCTGCGGGCTTGTGGCCGGCATGATCTTCCTCCTCGGCCGGGTCGCGGCAATTCCCATGTGGGTGCTGGCGGCCGAGGTACTGGCCACCATCCTGGGATTGTTTCTGTTCGGCTCCTTCAAATATCAGATCCACAAGAACGCGCTCACCTACGGCATGTTGCTGATCGTCGTCGCCACGTTCTGCGGCCTGCAGAGCTCGGAGTGGCAGGTCGAGATCGCGCAGCGCGGCTGGTGGTACTGGACACAACAACATCTGCTTTCGTTCCACGGATTGGACGATCTGGTCCACGCGGACACCATGTTGTTCATCCTGGGGCTGACATTTTTTGTCTCGGTCATCGCGCAAACCCGACTGCTGGAGGGCCTCACCTTCTCCTTGCTGCGTCGCAACCGGGGCGAGATTCTTTCTACGGTAATTGCAGTGACCGCGGTGGTGGCACTGGCGTCGGGCATTCTCGATGGGGTTTCGATGATCGGGCTCACCATTCGGACGCTGGTTATCATCTTGTTGCTCGCGGCGGCGCCCATGGCGGATATTCGCCACGCGGTCATGGTGTGCACCACGGTGACCACCATCTGCGGCATTTGGCTGGCCTATGGTGAGCCTCCCAATCTGATCATGAAGGCGAATTTGTATCCCCGACTGGGCAACGCCTTCTTCCTGATTTACTGCGCTCCGATTGCGGTGGCGTGTTATCTCGTTGTCGCCCGGCATGTTCGGAAGAAGCTACGCGGCCGGCGTGTCGATCTCGAAACCATGGACGTGATCGATGCCAACGCCGAGGATGTACGATTTCTGCAGGCGACGCGCCACGGTGAAGTTGTGACCCCGGTTGAACTCATTGAAGACCATGCCGCCGAAGTAGGCGACCGGGCCGAGTTTGTGCTGCAGCGCTTGCGCGGCGGCGATTCGTTGGGGCTGGCCCTGGTCCGGGAACGAGTGCCCCAGGCAATCCGTAAGCGCCTGCTGGGGCATCTGGTGAGCGAAGATCTGGCAGACTCGCTCGATCGCCATTACGTGCTCGACGACGCCGGCGATCACCACGGGGCCCTGAAGGCGGAACGGTCGGTGGATGCAGCGCTCGCTTCCATGGCGCACTTGCGCCAACGCGCTCAAAAGATTGGCGGGTTCGCGCTGATTCCCTTTGTCGGCCTACTCGTGATACACGGTTTCCATCACGAGATGCCGCTCTTCCTGGCGTCTTTCGCGGGATTTGCCGTCGCGGTAGCGGGTATCACCAGGATCCCGAACATGCGCTCCCTGGCGCTTCGGGATGCGAAACACGAGTACGCCGAGTACTATTTTCTGTTTCCGTTGTTCCTCTCGGTCACACTCCTGACCAACGCCGGCTTTTTCGGCCAGCTGCAGAACCTGATCCATTACGGAATTGAGACTCTCGGCCATGCCCACGTGGCCTTCGCACAATTTATCGGTTGCACATTTCTCTCCGCGATTCTGGACAACAACATTGTGGCCGACTTTGCTTCCCACGGCCTGCACCATCTGGAAACTTCAACTCTGCACCTGTTCGCCATGGCCCAGATCGCCGGCTACGCCCTGGGCGGGTGCTGGACTCACATCGGATCGGCGCAGTCGGTGGTGGCCTATGCCTTCATTCAGCGGGATGTGGACGCCAACTACACGCCGGTACAGTGGATCAAGGAAATGACGCCGGTCATCGTGGAAATGCTGGGAGTGATCACCGTAATTCTCTACGCAGAGAGCGCGTTTCTGAAGTGGTTGCACTAGATGGTTGGGAGTCACGGCACGAAGGTGTATCGCGATCTATAATTGCCCGATCTAAACTCGAAACGATTGAGGATAAACACAAATGACTAAACTTGAAGCAATTATTCAGCCGTCCAGATTTGAAGCTGTCAAGGAAGCGCTGACGGAGCTGGGGGTTGAAGGCATGACCATATCCGACGTGCGCGGACACGGCAGACAGAAAGGCCACACCGAGGTCTATCGTGGCCGTGAATACACCGTCGATCTCGTGCCCAAGATCAAGATCGAAATGGTGCTCGCCGACAACCTGACGAACGCCGCCGTCGATGCTATCGTGCAAAGCGCCGGCACGGGTAAAATCGGCGATGGAAAGATTTTTCTCTCTAAAATTGACGAAGCCATACGGATTCGGAACCACGAGCGCGGAGTGGCGGCACTCTAACGCATCATCAGTCAGGACGCCGGAGCCCCATGCCAGTACTGGCGAATAGCGCTATAACGCACGACGCATATCAAGCCGAGTCTGAAAAAATACGTGGGCGATTCGAGCAGTCACACAACGGGCAGGCCGCAGTCCACGAGCGCTCGAATCTAACCGATGCACTCATTGGCGAGTTGTGGAATCAACTTTCCCCAGGCCCGGGCTCGTCGGACAGGATTTGTGTCGCTGCTCTGGGCGGGTACGGCCGTCGTGCGTTATTTCCTTGTTCCGATGTCGATGTGCTTTTTCTTCACGAATCGGCCCTCAGTGAAGATGCGCAGAAAGGAGTGATCCGGCGAATTTCCCAGGCCCTCTGGGACCTCCACCTGCGCGTCAGTTCCACCACCCGCTCCCTGGCGGAGTGCGGCAAGTTGCATCGGGACAATCTCGAGTTCAACATCTCGCTGCTGGATTGTCGCTACATCTGCGGGGATGCCGCGCTGTTTGAGCAGCTCCGCTGCCAAGTGATTCCGAAAATGGTGTCGCGGGAGGCTCTGGAGTTGCAGCAGCGGCTGATGGATCTGACCTCGGCGCGCCACAAGAAATACGGTCACACCATTTTTCATCTGGAACCCAACATAAAAGACTGTCCCGGCGGTTTGCGCGACTACCAGGTCGCATGCTGGCTCAGCCTGATTTCAGAACTGGAGAAGACAGGGGTTTGGCCCGCGCCTGAGAGTCTGCTGCCGGGCGCGTTTCGCGCCGAGTGTGGTGCGGCCCTGGATTTCCTTTCCGCGGTGCGCTGTTTCCTGCATTATCGTCAAGGCCGGGACTTGAATGGGCTGACCTACGAACTGCAGTCCGAGGCGGCAGCGGCCGGAATCGGGTTGCCGAACGGAGCGCCGGCCGCGGCGGCGGTCTGGATGCGAACTTACTTCCGCCACGTCCGATCTATTTACCGGCTGACGGTGCTCTTCGATGAGGTACCCCCGGGACGCTCCGGTCTCTACCGTTTATTCGAGAATCGCAAGTCGCGCTTGTCGAACGCTGACTTTTCCGTGGTGGAGGGCCGCGTCTTTTTGCGCCAGCGCTCTTCCGTCCAGGACCCGTCTGTGTTGCTCGGCCTCTTCGAATTTGTTGGCCGTCACGGCCTCAAGCTGACGGCCGAAACTGAACGCAGCGTTGAGGCGGCGCTCCCCAGCTTCCGGCAATGGGCCCACGATTCTCCCGAGGCGTGGCCGTACTTTCAGCGGATTCTGCTCTCGCCTCATGCCGGCGCCGCGTTGCGGGCCATGCACCGCCTGGGCGTGCTGGTCCTCCTGTTTCCAGAATTCCAGGTCATCGATTCGCTGGTCATTCGCGATTATTACCATCGCTACACGGTCGACGAGCATTCGCTGGTCGCGATCGAGAACGTGCACGCCCTGCGAACCCCCGACACCGAATTGGAACGGCGCTTCCGCGATATTCTCGACGGACTTGAGCGCCCCGACCTGCTCTTCCTGGCTCTCCTGTTCCACGATGTCGGCAAGGGTATGCCCGCGGATGACCACGTGGCAGGAAGTCTGCAAGCCCTGGCCACCGCGCTAGACCGATTGCGGCTCGAACCGGCGGACTGCGGTACTCTGGTTTTTCTGATTGCGAGCCATTTGCGTATGTCTTCCACCACCATGCGCCAGGATATTTTTGACCCCAAAGTGGTGGCGGAGTTCAGTGAATCGGTCGGCACGGCGGAGCGACTGAAGATGCTCACGTTGCTGACTTACGCGGATGTAAAGTCGGTCAATCCTGAGGCCCTCACGCCGTGGAAGGCGGAGATGCTCTGGCAGTTCTACGCGGCTGTGTTCAACCACCTGAGCCGGAGCGTGGACGACCAGCGTCTCACCCTCAGTATTTCCAACAGCGATCGAATCAAAGAAGTAGTCGCCGCAGCCAACGAACCCGATGCGAAGCACATCACGTCTTTTCTCGAAGGCTTCCCTAAACGCTATTTGCTGATGCACACCTCGAGCGAGATCGTGACCCACTGCCGCATGTACGATCACCTCAAACAGAAAGATGACGAGCCCCAGATCGATATCCTCCGTCGCGATGGCTACTTCGAACTGGTGCTGTTGACCCTCGACTGCCCCGGCCTGTTCTCCCACGTCGTGGGCACGCTTTCTTCCTGGGGAATGAACATCCTGAAAGCGGAGGCGTTTTCCAACAAGGCCGGCGTGGTGCTGGACACAATTCGGTTTTCTGACCGGTTCCGGACGCTTGAGCTGAATCCATCCGAAATAAACCGCCTGACGCGGAAACTGTCTGAAGCCGTTTCGGGCGAGATTAATGTTGTGGAACTCATGGAGACGAAATTTAAGCCGAGCGTGCAGGTCGCCAAAGTGAAAATCGAGCCCAGCGTGCAAACCGATAACGACTGCTCGCAGCACAGCACCCTGGTCGAGATCATTGCCCAGGACCGTCCCGGGCTGCTGTACGACATCAGTTCGACCCTGGCCGAACTGGGTTGCAATATCGAGGTTGCAATCATCGACACGCAAGGTCAGACGGCAACTGACGTGTTTCATGTGACCTGCGCTGGCGCCAAGCTGGATCCTCAGCACCAGGAGACCATGCGGCGTGCCCTCATGGGGCAACTGTAGTTAGACCTGGAATCGGGTGGCGGCAGTTTGGATCATCTAAGAGACCTACTGTAAAGCCCTTTCGGCTAGGTAGCGCTGCAACCCATCCCTCCAGTCCGGCAGGGCGATGCCATACTTCTGCAAACTTTCCGGGGACAGCACGGAATACTTCGGACGTTCCGCCGGGCGCGCGAACCTGTCGCTCGTGGTTTCAAGCACCATTGTGTCCAGTCCTGCCTGGGCAACGATTTCGCGAGCGAACTCGCACCATGAGCACTCACCCCGGTTGGTGACGTGCACAATGCCACTGGCCCCTTGCCGGCAAAGTTGAACCAGGGCGCGAGCCAAATCTACGGAATAGGTCGGAGAACCCTGCTGATCGCCCACCACTTCCAGCTGAGGCCGGGTCGCGGCCAGTTTCAGAATTGTTTCGGGGAAGCATTTTCCACCGGGGCCGAAAAGCCACGAAGTCCGGGCCACGCAGCACTGGGGCAGAATTTCGCCAATTTGCACCTCGGCCTCGGCCTTCGACTGTCCGTAAACGCTGCGGGGCGAGCGTGGGTCCCCGGTTGCGTACGGCGTCGTTTTTGTCCCGTCAAAGACGTAGTCTGTGCTGATAAAAAGCAGGCGAGCACCGTGCTGCTTCGCCGCCCGTGCAACATTGACCGCTCCCCGGCAGTTCACATCGAAAGCCCGGTCACGATGGGTTTCGCAGCCGTCCACGTCGGTGTAAGCCGCTGCCAGCACAATCCAATCAGGCCGGGTACGCTGGACCAAGAGAAGGACCTGCTTCTCGTCCCGTATATCGCCATCGGAGGAGCCAAGCCCGACCACCTCATCGTCTCCCCACTCGCGCATCAGCGCCGTCCCCAGCAAGCCAGTTGCGCCGAAGATAGTGATTCGCATGCGGTCCGTTCTCTGTCTCGCTGAGACAGGCAGCGCAACCTATGAGTAGTGAGTGGCAATCCATTTTCGGTAGCTGCCGCTGGCGACTTCTTTCACCCATTCCTCATTTTCCAAATACCATTGGACAGTCTTTTGAATGCCGCTCTCGAAGCTTTCGCGCGGCTTCCATCCCAATTCGCGTTCGACCTTGTGCCCATCGATGGCGTAGCGGCGGTCGTGACCAGGCCGGTCCTTCACAAACGCGATCAGCTTTCGATGCGGCACAGTGGGATCGTCCGGACACAACTGGTCCAGGGTCGCGCATAGCGCTTCCACGATTTCTATGTTTCGCTTCTCGCTGCGTCCACCGATGTTGTAGGTTTCGCCGACTCGACCTTTGGCCAGCACCGTGCGTACCGCGTGGCAGTGATCTTCGACGAACACCCAGTCGCGGACGTTCTGTCCGTCTCCGTATACCGGCAAGGGCTTGCCGGTCCGGGCGTTCAGGATCACGAGCGGAATCAGCTTTTCCGGAAATTGATAGGGGCCGTAATTGTTGGAACAATTGGTGGTCAAGGTGGGAAGGCCGTAGGTGTGGTGATAGGCCCGCACCAGGTGGTCCGCTCCCGCCTTGGAAGCTGAGTATGGACTGTTGGGAGCGTACGCCGTGGTTTCGCAAAACGGGGGATCATGGGGGCCGAGCGAGCCATATACTTCGTCAGTCGAGATGTGAAGAAAGCGGAATGCCTCGCGCTCTTCGTCGCTGAGCCCTTCGAAATAAACCCGCACTTCTTCCAGCAGACAAAATGTCCCGTGCACATTGGTGCGGATGAAATCATCGGGTCCGCGGATCGAACGATCCACGTGGCTCTCCGCCGCAAAATGCACGATGGCGCGCGGCTTATGCTGCTCGATCAGGCCCCGTACCCGCTCGCGGTCGCAGATGTCTCCATGAGCAAAACTATATCGGGGATCGGAAGAAACCCGGAGCAGGTTGCGCGGATTGCCCGCATAGGTCAGCTTGTCGAGGTTGACTACGGGAGTGCCTTCCTGCTCGAACCATTGCAGGATGAAGTTGGAACCGATGAACCCTGCCCCTCCGGTCACCAGAATCGTCTTTTCCATGTGAGCAGGCGGCGCCGGGTTGAGTCGCGGTCAATCGGCGATCACCACTCTGATTGTAATAAAGAAAGGCCCGAACGTGGTCTTCAGAGGCTGGTTTGCCAACCTGGTTTGCAAACAACGAGGGGGCACACCCAGTTTGCCATCGAGAGCACGGCGCCGGGCAGGTTAAGCGGCGCGATGAGGATAACCCGTTGCCGGCAGTGCAACCGCAGGTTTCGACGAATTCTTCTCCCCAGCCAGTTGCAAATAGAGGCCTTCGATCTCGCGAGTCACCCGGCCCCACAAATAATGCTGCCACACTTTTTCTCTGGCTTTGCCGGCGGCGGCCTGCCTGACCTCGGGTTCTGAGATGAGCAACCGCAACATACGTTCCAGGTCATTCCGGTCGCCAGCCCGAAACGTGAAACCCGCTCCTTCGACCAGTTCGCGGTTCTCGGGAATATCGCTGGCCAAAACGCAGACCCCCGCTCCCATGGCATCAAGCAGGGCCAGGGAGAGGCCTTCCAAATCGGAGGGCAAGACGAACAACATGGCGTTCGTCAGTAATTCATCCAAAGCTTCACCGGACACCCAGTCCAGAACACGAACCTGATCACTCTGGTGATGGCGCAAGCGCTTCGCATAGGCATCAGAATGGCTCGACCCGCCTGCCAGCACCAGTTTTACCGGAGTTTCCATCCCCTCGTACGCCTGGATCAGGAGGTCGCAGTTCTTCTCCGGAGAAAAGCGCCCGAGAAACAGGATGTAGTTCCCGGGTTCGATGCCCCATTCGCGCAGCCGTCCGGCGGTACGTCGTTGCCGTAGGGTCGTGCCGTTGGGCACATACACCGGTTCGACCCCATAGCGCGAGCGGTAATATTTCTGCAGGGTCCGCGATGCCACCATGGTCAGGTCGGGCAGCTTGATGGATGCCCGTTCCCCGAGCCGCAGAATGAAAGACGCTACCCGGCCCCATTTCCGCCGCTGCCAGTCCAGTCCCTGCACCGTCACCACCGTCTTCTTTCCGAACCAGCGGGGAAGAAACGAGAACAATGCCGGCCCCAGACACTGATAGTGCACGATGTCACAATCGCCAAACAGCGCATGGATGGTGCTGAGAAATGTGTGCACCAGGGTCTCGAGATGTTTCGAGCGAATGGTCGGCACCCGGACCAGGCGCATCCCGTTGTGTACCTCTTGCGCGGGACTGAAGTAGGTGCGGCAGTATACGGTTACATCGTGCCCCAGCTCGGCCAGCCGCTTGCCAACCTCTTCGTAGTAGGTCTCGATTCCACTGTATTTGGAAATCACGCCGCGGCCGCCGATAAATGCGACCCGCAGCCCCGCCTTCGCGGCCGTCCTGATGCCTTCACCGCCCTCTTTTTTGGGTCCGGGGGCCAATTGTTCATACAGCTCTGTCAGCGCGGCATAGTGCTGCGCGGGCGAGTGCTGGCGGGCCACCAGAGTGCGTCCGGCGGCACCCATTTCGGCCGCCAGCTTTGGCCGCTCGGCCAGAAACGAGATCGCCCCCGCCAGTTGCGCCACGTTGCCTGCCGGAAACAACATGCCGGTCTCGCCCTCATGCACCAATTCCCTTCTCGATCCCAGGTCTGAAGCCACGACCGCGCGTCCCCACGCATAGGATTCGAGGATGGTCTTGCCCAGCGTCTCGTAAGCCCGCGAAGGCAGCACCGTGAACCGCGATGACGAAATTAGCCGGTCGAGTTGGGACCCCGTCACCCGGCCGACAAATTCAACGTTAGTCAGACCCAAGTCTCGGGTAAGCGCTTCCAGTTCGGCCCGCTGCGGCCCCTCGCCAGCAATCTGGAGGGAGATTGAGGGGAGATGCTGCATGGCCCGCAAAAGATCAGTCAGTCCTTTTTCCGCTGAAAGGCGGCCAAAATACAGGATGGGAGCGTTCGGGGACGGGTCAGGGACGGTTTGTGACGGCAGGGTCTGAAAATGTGCCAGCACGCTGATTTTTTCGGTGTCCCAGCCATTTTCCGCCAGCTTGTGTTTCACGAATCGGCTGGGCACGAGGAAGCGGGCCACGCAGCTCTGGTAACTGCGCAGCCACTTATGCAGGTACGCCTCCGCCGCCAGCAGGACGCTGGCTCCGCGGGGTCCGGGATAACAGCCTTCCGCAACCACGTGCCAGAATTTTCCCCCGTGGCAGCGCTCGCAGGCGCGGCCGTGCGAAACCATGTTGTAGCTGGGGCAAAGCAGTTTGAAGTCGTTCAGGTGATAGACCACGGGAACGCCCTGCGCTTTGAGTTCCCACAGGATCGAGGGTGAAAGGTGGTGGTAAATGTTGCGCACGTGGGCGACGTCTGGCCGAAACGCCTTCACCATGTCACGCAATTTCAGGCGCGCTTCGCGTGAGTAGAGCATGTGTGCCGCTTGCCTGGAGCGGGCTGCAAGGCCTGACCGGTTATTTTTGAAATCGATGGCGAGGACGAAGTGCTGATCGTATTTCGTTGGTTCCCCGCGCGGGTCCGCCATCGAAAACAACGCGACCTCGTGCCCATGCGATCTCATCAGGTCCATCAGTTCGAACAGGTAGACCTCGGTGCCGCTGAAGGCAAAGTTATATTTGTTGCAGTACAGGATTCTCATTTGAGGTGTGCCTTACCTTTTGGGTGATACGGGAAATCAGCAAATCAGCGACGGCAGCCAGGTTCTTTTCCCGGTCGAAGTGCCGCAGCACGTGTTGACGAGCCCTGCGGCGGAGCCGGGGCAGGGCCTCGCCTGAGCTGCGAATGATTTCGATTTGGGTAACAAAATCTTCCATCGAACCCGGGCGATACAGAAACCCGGTTTCGCCATGCTTTACCAGCTCCGGGATCCCGGTGATCGCGGGCGCGAGAACGGCTTTACAGCGGGCCATCGCCTCCATCAGCACCAGGGGAATGCCCTCACTACGGCTGGTGAGCACCATCAGATCGCACAATGCGTAGCAGGCGTCAAGTTCCGGCCGGGAAAGATGGCCCAGAAGCTTCACCTGCCCGTCGAGTCCGAGGTTTCGAATCAGGTGTTCGAGCCAGGGGTGCTCAGGTCCTTCTCCCGCAATCAGGCATAGGAAGTCAGCATCGCGAGTCTTCAGTTCCTTGCAGGCGCGCAACAGAAACGCATGGTCTTTCACCGGATGCAGCCTGCCCACCGCCAGCATCAAGCGTTTTGGGCCCGGGACTGGTTGCGGAACCGAGGCTACGGTGCACGGCAACTTCACTCCCAGACGCCGCACCACGATTTTTCCCGGATCGAGCTCAGGAAAGCGCTCCAGCACAAAGCGCCGGTTGAACTCCGAAACGGTGACGCAGAACTTGCAATGTTTCAGCTTTGTGTCCAGGTAGGCCCGGTGCACCAGCAGGTCCGAACCATGCAGCGTCAGGCTGTAGTCGATCCCGAGCAGACGCGCCGCCACCATCGCGATCCAGGATGCGAAATATCCGTGGTGCACATGAATGTGCTCCACTCCGCGCCCTTCTAACTGGAGCGCGTAGCAAGCACCCAGCAGCGTGTGCAGCAGCGCCCGCACGCGCCGCGCGGGAGGTTCGCTGCCTTGTGCCAGCACCCCCCGCAAGAAGGTCCGCGAGCGGCACGAACTTGCGCAGACAGAGCCAGGCAGCGCGGACCACGAGTCCCAGACGAAGGGGTTGCAGATACAGGGTCTCGGATACGAATGATTTCAGCCGCGGTTCCTGGGCTGTCCCGTCAGGACGGCGGACGCTCGATGGGACAACTTGTATTCCACGGCGGCGCAGTTCTTCGATTTCCTCGAATACATAAGGCTCGACCGGCGAAGGAAATTGGTTGGCAAGATAGGCGATCGTGGACACGTTCAGGAGAAAGCGAAAGGCCCGTCAGGAAAATTGCGAGCCACTGCAAAATTC
The DNA here is from genome assembly GCA_050745885.1 of Terriglobales bacterium. Lineage (GTDB taxonomy): Bacteria > Acidobacteriota > Terriglobia > Terriglobales > Acidobacteriaceae > JAIQFF01. The sequence goes on along the minus strand of JBOGLD010000311.1, from coordinate 27,263 downwards.
AGCGCGCGCGTCAGATGGAAGGGCATACGACCGGCCGTCCGCCTGGCGATTTTGTGCGGCCAGCATGCCGGCAATCGTGAATAGCAATCCGTTCACGAATTGGTAATTCATCACCACGAAACTGCCGTTGAAGACGTATACCGCAACCAAAACCGGCCAGAGCGAACGGAATTGCTCATCCGGAAATGTGCCTTCCGCGGAGGCGACATGAGGGTGCCGTTTTCCCCCCAGGCGGAGCAGTTCGACCACCATCCACAGATATAAAAGCGCTCCCAACAGGCCGTGCTGCACGGCGATTTCAAGATAGGTATTGTGAAAGAAGAAAGCCGCCTGGTGAAAGCCATCGATCCGCTTCGCCAACTCGGGCTGCAAGTCGCTTGTACCCCAACCCAGGAGCGGCTTCTCCAGAAACATTTCCAGGCCTGTCCGGTACATCACGACCCGGAACTCCACTGGACTGCGCTCTTCCAGGCGGGCCACAAGAGAAGAGGTCGCGTCTTCGAAACTGAGAGCGCTCAGCAGCCCCACTGCGCCAACCAGCAACAGCCCGAAGCAGGCACGGCGAACGCGCCGGTCGGAAGAAAAGAAGGCCAAGGCGGAAACGCAGCCGCCAAACGATAGCCACACCGCCCGAGTCCGGGTCGCCAGAATCGCCAGCGGCAGCGCAATCAACAGCAGCAGGGCGGGCAATCTTTTGAGCCGCCCCCGTCGAAATGAGTCCAGCGCGATCAGCCCCAGCAAATTCAAGGTCACCCCATTCGCCACCGCTTGCAGAAAAGGACCGCGCGCGCGATCGGCGTGGATGCCGAGACTCTCGTCCAGGATGTAGCGAGGAAAAATCAGTCCTCTGGCGCCGAGCAGAAACAAGATCGCGATCAGGCACAAATAACCCAGTACCACTAGCGAGAAGGTCTCAAACCGGCGCCGCGACGCCGCATCACCGAAAGCACAGCCGGCCAGGTGATAAAGCGCAAAGGGCACCACCCACTTGGCGGCAAACACACTCCAGCCTTGCGCGTCATAGGGCTGGGCCAGAAGATTGCCAAAGCCCAGCAACAACAAGGCTGCCATCGGCCACAGGACCGGGTCTGCGCGGGTGGCGGACCGACGCAGTACCAGCACCCGCAGTCCCACCACAAATAGCAGCAACAGAAACGCGATTCGATCCAGCCAGTAAAACTGCAGGTCCGGAGGACGGAAAAGCATGACCGTGAGGGTGGTCAAAAACAGGACCGCAGGCGCCGCGATCAAGGCGTGCAGCGGCCGGAAGGCAGCAACCACAGTCCAGTGCGCCACGGCAGGGACGGAATTTCGCAGCGTAACCTGTTCTGTTGTGGCCATCTAAGCGCCGCTTCCGTGCAGGATTACGAACACCGTCCTCCACAGAATCGAGAGATCCATCCCCAGACTCCAGTGCTCGATGTACTCCAGGTCGAGTGCCATGTTGCGCTGAAACGACGGATCGCCTCTGGCCGTCACTTGCCACAGTCCGGTGATTCCCGGGGTCACATCCAGGCGGCGCAGATGGTCCAGGCGATAGTGCTCGAAGTCGTCGAGAGGATGGGGCCGCGGACCGACCAGGCTCATCTCACCTCGCAACACATTCCACAACTGGGGCAGTTCATCCAGGCTGTAGCGCCGCAGAAACCGGCCCACCCCGGTGATACGTGGATCCGCGGCAATCTTGAAGCAAGGGCCCTGGCGCTCGTTATCCGAGCGCAGGCTTTCCTTCAACCCGTCCGCGCCGGAGACCATGGTGCGAAACTTGTAGCAAGTGAATCTTCTGCCCTTGAGTCCTACTCGCGTAGCCGGGTACATCACCTGTCCCGGCGAAGCGGCCTTGATCGCCAGGGCGACGGCGGCCATGAGCGGCGCAGCCACCAGCAAAGCGACGGCGGTGAGCGCAATATCCAGAACACGTTTGCAGAACAGGGCCGCCGCTGGCGCTTTCTCCTCGTGCAACGTGAGTACGGGCATGTCACCGAAATACTCGAGTCCCAGATGACTCGGCGTACGCCCCTGCTCATGGGCCTGCCCGAAGTCATAAAGATCAGGGACAAGGCGGATGTTGAGCCGGTTGCGGTGTGCTTCCCGGATCACCCACCTGGTCAGGTCACGCCGCTCCGGAATCGCCAGAATCACTTCGTCCACAAATTCAGTTCGCGCGATCTGGGTAAGGTTTCCGACTCGGCCAAGCACATTGCCCGCGACTACCTCGTTTTCGTCCAGGAAGCCCACGACCCTGCGTCCGTCGACATTCTCCCGTTCCAGAATTGCGGCCAATTCGCGCCCCATCGGCCCGGCTCCTACGATTAGAACGTTGCGCCCGTGGCCCCGTTCGACGCGCCGGACCGGCACCCGCCCCTGCTCCCGGCTCCAGGCGAACCCGGGCAGGCGGGCATGGATGCCTCCATCCCGGGCCAGCGACTGTAGCTTCGTGGCCTTTGCCGGAAGGGGGCGGGGAGAAGGTGGGCCCTGAAAGTGATCGGGATTAAACGTCGCGGGCAGGGACATTCAGACCGGCTCCAATTCGTATCCTTCGATCCGGACGGCCACGGATCGCTCAATGCACTCAATCGAGATGACCAGCGTCTTCTGAGTACTCTGCGCCAGAATGCCTTCCAGACCATCGAGACAACCGCCGCGAATTCGCACCCGTTGCCCGATTTTCAGAAAGGCATGCAGCGCGCAAGGAAGCTGATGAGCCAGTAGCCGACGCAGGTCGTCAATCTGGCGGGAGGGAATCGGACTGGCATCACCATGCACCTGGACAAATCCCATCACGCCCTCCGTGTGCAACACCTTGGTGCGGGCGGGCGTGGACCGGGGCAGGCGCACAAATACGTATCCGGAAAACAGGGGAAGGGAGATGACTTTTTGACGGTCACTCCAGCGGTGAGTTTCGTTCAGGACCGGGAGAAACGTTTCCACGCCTTTGCCTTGCAATTGGGCCGCAACCTTGCTTTCGAAACGGTAGCGGGTCTGCACCACGTACCATGGCGCCTCTGGGGACGGTGCTGCCTCCAGATCTTCCGGCATGCACCGCTCGTCGGTTGTCATGGGGATGTCAGCGTGGGTCAGACAAAGCTCTGCTACTTGAGTCCCAATCGATTTTGCTGCTGTTTTCCGCAAAACGCCTTGAGCACCAGAGAGGCCCGGAGAAATACCCTCGTTCCTACAGCCTGCGGTAAATTCCTTCCGGGATCGGAAATGTTCGCCGGTTCAAGACTGACCCCAGCACTCGGGTATTTGTAGCCTGGAGCATCTGTACTGCTCTTTGTGCCGCGGCCCGTCGGGTCGCATTCGCTTCCAGCACCAGAACGACGCCATCGCTCAGGTAGCCGAGCAGCGCCGCGTCGCTGCACAAGGCCGCGGGAGGACCGTGGAGCACGGTGTAGTCAAATTCGAGCCGCAATTCTCTCAGCCTGCCGGGTAACCATTCCACCGAAAGACCAGCCTCGTTTTCACCCATAAACATTTCGCGCGGCACCCGCCACAAGTGGCTGGAAACTCGCCGCGCGGAGTCCCGCAAAGGCCGAAAGCCGGCTGGGCGAAAAACCGGCACCGGAGTCCCGTAGTCGTCGCTCTCTTCGCTGGAGTGGAGATGTGTTTCCACCAGCGCCACGTTCCCCGGGATCTGGGCCGCCAAAACCTGCCCAACCCGCAAACAGATTTCGGCCACATCGCCGTCCTCGACCGCACAGAAGACGACCTGCCGGGCCGGTTTCGGCCAGCCGGGAAGAAATACCTGCCGTACCAGGCTGCGGATCTGCTCTTCCCAGAACCGGTAGGGGTCCCAGGCGATCGATTCACGCCCGGTGGACGTCCGGGGCTCCGCTATTTCTGTTTCGAAGATGTCCCCGGCCAGCGCGTGTTCCAGCAAATCAGGACGTGTGCTCATAAATGTTCCCTTTGTGGACTTCGTCTTTTCAAGGCAGGGACGCGAGAACCCGCGTGCCCAGATAGGCCACGACTTCATCTGGCGTCCGAAAACCTTGATTCAGTGAGTCAGCGGCAAAAGCCAGTCCCGTGCTCGCCGTGCTTGCGAGCACGACGCCAATCAGGCCAAAGACCCAACCCGCCCGGGCTGGGAGGGCCGGCGTTCGCGGTTGGTCAGCGATGACGACGTTCAGGATGCCACCCTGATCCAGTGCATCCTCGATCCTCGCCTCCTCGCGCTTGTTCACGTACAGCAGATAGTTCCCTTCCGCCGCTTTCAACTCTCCCAGCAATTCCCCCTGCCGGAGCGCGTCCTTTCCGAGCCGCTGGGCAACTTCCCGATAGCCCGCGACCTGGGTGCGGGTGGCTTGTCCATGGGCCTCGAGAGTGCCTAATTCAACCTGCGCCTTGATCAGTTCGGATTTCGCCCATTCATGATTGGGTTCCTGGTTCGTGGTCTCATCGCGCAACGGCGAATGCTCCTCGGTGGCGATGCTGGCTTTGGTTTCCGCGATTTGCTGATCTACTTCCTGCACCAGCCGGTATGAAGGGTCGAATTTAGTTAACAGCTCGGTCCGCTGCAGTTGCAGTTCCAGCAATTTTGACTTCATTTTCTCCGTGAGCTGCGGGTTGTCGGAATTTCGAATCACGGTCAGAACCCGCTCCGGCAAAGCCTGCAGTTTGGACTGCAGGCCCCGGATACGCTGCCTGGTCTCAGCCATCGCCACCTGGGTCTGGCGGTCGTTGGCCTCGGCGTCACTGAGTTTCTGCAGCGCCATGTCACGTTCCTGGGCGGCCGATACCACGCCTTGATCGCTGCTGAAGTCCATGAGGCGAAACTCTGCGTCCAGCAATCCGCGCCGGGACTGCGCCACCTGCTGATCGAAGAATTCGTATTCCCCCGAGGGCCGCCGTACTCGCTGCTGTCTGGCCAGATAGGCGTGTGCCAGAGCATGCAGCACGGCCGCTGCCCGCGCGGGGTCCGACGATGAGTACGTCACTTGAATCAGATTGGTCTTCCGTATCGGCTCCACGCTCAGGCGGCTTGCCATCCGCCGCACCGATCGAGCCATCCGGACGTCCTCGCTGCTCCCGAGAAAGCGTTCATACCAGGGGCCGGCGCTGAGTCCGGCAGTCTGCACCACAGTGCGCAGAATCTCGTCGTCGCGGAGCAGTTCCACCTGAGAATTCAGCTCCTGTTCCGTGATTTCGTCACGTTGAAACATGGGCGACGGCGTGGGCGCGGGCGTAACCAGAGGATCCACGCGATCCCGCCGCACCAGCACATTCATGTGGGCCTGGTACGAGGGCACGAATACGCCATAACCCAGGACAGCCAGAAAGACCGCCCCAAATGAAACCAGGGCCAGCCGGCGTTGCCGGAACAGCACCGCCAATAAATCGCGCATTGTGGGGGAGGTGGCGGTTGCAGGCTTGCGAATGATGGTGAGCTCTTCTCCCATGCGGAGTTCTCCCGGCCCGATGACCTTTACTGTCTTCCGTTTCTGGTATCGGGCAGCGGCTATATCCGCTTGAGGACACGGTAAGCCCGAGAGGCTTATTCCGATTTAATGTTCGAGAAAAGTTGCGCTTCGCGCCTGTCCTCAAAATTGGGTTGGGTTCACGTAGGTGCTTAGACTCGAAGTCGGCAAATAGCGCCGGATCTTCGAAATCCGGTTTTGCGGGACGTATAGCAAATCTCCAGTCCGCAGATGAAAATCCTCAGCCAGATTATGCGAATTCAGCATCCGTTTGATATTCAGGATCCGGGCCTCGGTCCGCTCCCCGGAAATCCGCCGGAACAGAACCACTTCGGAGTGCTTGGCCTGCTCGGTGAACCCTCCGGCCAGGGCGACCCCTTCCGTTACCGTAGAATCGCCACGCAATTCGTATTTTCCCGGATGGGCGACGGCTCCGGTGGCGACGAAATAAGGCCGCTCGAAATCTTTGAGGACGATGGTGACTTCCGGATCGTGCAGCGTCATGGCGTAAGCCTGGCGAATCGTGCTGCGCAGCTCGGCGATGGTAAGGCCTTCGACATACAGCTCATCCGTTCCCCGTAGCGTGATCAAGCCATCCGGCTGGACAGTGAGGGTCTGGTCGAACTCGGATGCGAAATTAAATTTGATCTCGATCACGTCGCTCTTTTGTAGCCGGTAGGGCGGACAGCGGTTCCCCATCTCGTCTGGACTCGATGCACCGTCCGCACTTCCGGATTTCGTGGCCTCCGTCGTCCCCTGGCCAGTCTTCGCCGCTTTCGTCTGCTGGGCCACGGCCGCCACCGAACCTGTCTGGCCCGCGCAGTACGAAAGCACGACCGCCACGCAGGTCAAAAGGTGTTTCATTTCTGCTTCTCCTGTTTGTTTGCAGCCACTCTGCTGTGTGCAAATTATCCCGGCGAACACGAAGCAGCAAGACATGGGAAGTGTTGTCCACGAAGGTAGGTGGATAAATCCATTTCTCTTCAGGGCCGGATGGGTGGCCTTGTGCGCACAGGATCTGTGCCGCGCAAATCATTTTGGAGGTTGAGCCGTGCCGCAGTTCCTGCGCTTGACAAACACAAAAATACGAGCGGATAAATCTGGGGATGCCGTCTTCGCCAGCTGGGGATGGGCAAATGTTCCCATCCACTTTCGTGGTACCTACGAAAGTGGACTGGCCAATCTCTCGCGACTGGTCCCAGGAATCGTCGAACTTGAGGGTCGTCGGTTAACTCCATTGGTTACATGGAGTTAGATGCAAGGACAGGCCAGCGACAGGGCATCCTGCCCAGCCTCGGTCCGGTTATCCACAGGTCGGGCGACCATCGGCGATGTCGAGATGTCACAGAAACGTCAAGCCGCGACCCCGTAGGCTGTCGCACATAACAGCGGATTGAGGCCGTCGACCAGGCGCCGAAAGGATTTGTGGAATCAATTTCAGTTGGGGTTTCAACTTCGATTGGAGTGCTGGTCGCCGACTCCAATCACATGCAATGCCAGCTTCTGGTCGGCGCCCTTCGCCGCCGTCCGGAATTGCAGGTCACTTCATGCATTCTTGACCCGGACGTCATCCTGCACGCCATCAGCTCTCTGCCCATACAGGTCGCCATTCTCAACTCCAACAACCCGAGAGACGGCTGGCCGGACATGACGGTGGTGCGCCGGCTGCACCTGGCCCATCCTGAGGTGGCCAAAATCATTCTGCTCGACACCTATGATCGAGAGGTCGTCGTCCACGCCTTCCGCTCCGGCGCCCGCGGCTTGTTTTGTTTTTCCCAATACCCTTTTCGATTGCTCTGCAAGTGCATTCAGAGCGTGCACCAGGGACAGGTGTGGGCCAACAGTGAACAGATGCAATACCTGGTCGAAGCCGTCAGCCAGGTGCCCTCGCTGCACATGGTCAACTCGCGGGGGATCCGCTTGTTGACCCCGCGCGAAGAGCAGGTGGTTGCGCTGGTGGCGGACGGCCTAAGCAATCGCGAAGTCGCGCATGAACTCTGCTTGAGCGAGCACACTGTCAAGAAATACCTGTTCCGCATCTTCGACAAGCTCGGCACATCGAATCGCGTGGAACTGGTGCTCTATGCGCTCAATCATGGCGGTTCCCGACAAGCCGAGTGGGTCGCCGGTTTGGGAACGTGACGGACAATGCTTGCCTCGAAATTCCGCAGCGGCCCGGGTTCATGTCGGCCAGGCCCGCAAAGCGGTTTCGATAACCCGCCGCAATTCACTCCGGCTGGCACCGCCAGCGGCCTGGACAGCCATCCCGTGGACAACGGTTGCAATGTAGCGGGCAAGGTCGGAGGGATTGGAACCGCGGGGCAAGTCGTCCTCAGCTTTGGCGCGCTGTAGCCGTCGCCGTAAAGCCGCTTCACCTGCGGCCCGGCGCGAGATAAGTTCCCTTCGAATCGGTTCGGCCACTTCGTTGCAAGCCAGCGCACCCTGTACGTTTAGACATCCGGCGGGATGGCGGGAATCGGTCATCAGATTGGCAGCCCCGCGCAGCAGACCTTCTACCACTGCCCGCGCCGTGGGTTGATCGAGCGCCTCCCGAACGTAGGCAGCAGGCCCATCGGCGTAGCGATCGAGAGCCCGTCGAAACAACGCCTCCTTGTCGCCAAAGGCGGCATAGAGGCTGGGGCGGTTGATGCCCATGGCCTGGGTCAGGTCGGACAGGGACGTACCTTCGTATCCTTTGCGCCAGAACAGCTGCAGGGCGCAGTCGAGGGCTCGATCGACATCGAAGGAGCGGGGGCGCCCTTTCAAACTCGCAGATCTCTTTGTCCCCATACTCTCTATATGATATGCTTTCTGTACCGCTCGGTACAAATATTTGAAACTTCCCTCATTCCACTCACATCTGATGGGTTGCGGTTCAGATTTTACAGGGAGAGAACATCATGTCGAACAAATTGGCAGGCAAGGTCGCGGTGGTCACGGGAGCATCGAAGGGGATTGGCGCCGCCATCGCCCGGCATCTGGCGGCGGAGGGCGCCTCCGTAGTCGTCAACTACTCCTCCAGTAAAGAAGGAGCCGACCGCGTTGTTTCCGAAATTGTGCGTGAGGGAGGAAAGGCCATCGCGGTGCAGGCAAACGTTTCAGAGCAAAAGCAGATCGAGCGTCTCCTTTCCGAAACCAAGAAAGCATTTGGCCGGCTCGACATCCTGGTCAACAACGCCGGAGTCTACGAGTTCCTTCCCCTCGAACAGGTCACGGAACAGCACTTTCACAAGCAGTTCGATCTGAATGTGCTCGGCCTGGTGCTCACCTCGAAGGAAGCATTGAAGTATTTCGACGCCGCCGGCGGCAGCGTCATCAATATCAGCTCGATTGCCAGTACCTCCGCACCCGCGACCGGATCGGTCTACAGCGCCACCAAAGCCGGCGTCGATGCCGTCACCAAGTCGCTCGCCAAAGAACTGGGCCCGCGGAAGATCCGTGTGAATGCCATCAATCCGGGCATGGTCGAGACTGAAGGGCTGCATACGGCCGGAATCACAGAGAGCGATTTCCGTAAGCAGGTGGAAGCTCAAACTCCGCTGGGACGCATCGGCCAGCCCGATGACATTGCGCCCGCCGTGGTTTTCTTTGCTTCCCCAGATTCTTCCTGGATCACCGGCGAAACCCTGCTCGTCGCCGGGGGCAATCGCTGAAGACGCGAGGAAAGGAATCGGACTCGTGGACGGCGGGAAGCGCAAATCTGAAGCCTCCAGCCGTCACCTCGTCTCCGGCATTTTCTTGCAGACGATGACGGTGTGCCCGGTTTTGGAGTCGATCCGCGTAGTCACCGGCTCGCACCGGCACGATACGGTGTTGGCGTTTTCCCGCTTGGTCACTACGCAGTGCTCAATGACCTCTGCTGTTGGCGGCGGCATCCGGCTGCGCACCGGCGCAGGGGGTGGCGGTTGCGGCGGCGCGACCGGCTTCTTTTTGGCGGAGCAGCCAACCACGAACAAAAGCAGGATGAGCCACAGGTTCTTCATGGATGAATTGCAGTCCAACTCGCCCACTATAACCTTGCCGGCGTGGCCCAACCTATAGCATCAGGGATACCGAACGCATGCGTCATATCCGGCAGCGGGGGAGGTCAGGGAGCGCACTATCCTCTCGTGTTCTGTTGCCAAACGCCTTGCGTGTCTCGCTCTACGGAGCGCGCCTGCGGCATGCTCCAGCGGATCACTTGTGCTGAATCGCTTCCGGCGCTCGCTCCCGGTCCAGCGGCATCACTTGCACTGGCCATGAAACGGCTGATTTCTGCGGCATGTAACATTTCTCGCGATCGCAGGCCTGGTAAAGGAGCGTTCCTCTGAGGGTGATTGTCCTGGGCTGCGCCAGCGAGGTGATAAAGCCCCGATCGGCCGAAACCACTACATCCTGCAGCAAGCGGAAGGTGCCTTCATAGACCGGAACAGACTCTTTGATCGCCGGTAGAAACATCACCTTGGCGTCGGGGTATCGCAAAGGCGGTAATCTCAAATCCGGAGAGTCTTCCAGAATGAGTTGGATCGCTTTGTATCCTTTCGCTCCAGGAGCGTAGACATGCGTCTCCGGCGGCAGGGTAGCCTCAGCCGCCACCGTGAAACGACTGCCCGGAACCACCACTTGGTCAGACTGGAACAGCTTCACCCGGATATATGGCGCCGGGACTTCACGGCCCTTGCCTTCAACCAGCTGCGGGAACAGCTTCAAGATCAGATTGCCGGCGGTATAACGATCGGTGTAGGCCGTCTCAAAGTACTTCTCCTTCACTGCGCCGCCAGGCCGGATGTAGAAGTATCCTGGCAGCGCCATGCCTTTGGTAAATCCGGTTGCCTCCTGGTTCAGCACCCCGTAACTCCGAATGATGTTGGAGTCGGGATCGGCGATCAGGGGATACTGAATTCCATGTCGTTGGGTAAAGTCCCGCAGAATTGCGGCCGAATCGTAACTGATGGCAGCCAACCCGATGCCTTCCTGCCGGAACTTTTCGCGTGCATTCTGCAACTGGACCAGTTGCTCTTTGCAGAAGGGTCACCAATCCGCGGAACGGAAGAACAGCAGCACCAGGCCGTTGCGTCCCATCAGGGACGAAAGTGTCTGTTCCTTCGCAAACTGGTCTCTGGCCCGAAATGGAGGAGCTGGCCTGCCCGCGGGAACACCGGGCATCTTCGCTGCTGCCATCGCCGTCCCAACCAAAACGAGCGCAAGCACCAATCGTTGCATGACCCTCCAACCGTGTATCGACCCAGCGATCTTGCCGCTCGGGCGCCAGAGAGCGACTGGCTAGTCTAACCCAGTGGATGCCGACGCCACCCGAAAGTTACAGCCGTCACCGCGCCTACATCAGCGCATACAGAAACCCATCGGTGCTACCTACATAGATCACGTTGTTCACCACCACCGGGGATGAGAGTATCGCACCCACGCTCATCATCCTGTGGACGCCGATCACCATGCTCTCGTAGAAATTGTCGGCGAATGCGGCCTCATAGTTGGGAGTTCCGTCCGGTTTGGTCAGCGCCGGACCGTTCTGCCGCGAAGCCTCCGTCTCAAATGTCCAGGCCGGTTTCTGGCTGGCAAGATCGATGGCGATCAGCTTTCCCTGGTGCGAACCGATGTAGAGCATGCCGCCAGCGATGGCGGGAGAAGAAAACAGGGGCCAACGATTGAATTTCAGAGAGAAAATCGGGGTTCCCGTCTTGGCGTCCAGCGCGTACACCAGGGCCGTGTCGGAGGTGGCGAAGTATACCTTGCCCTCCTGCACCGCCGGCGAAGTGATGACCCAGGACACCTTGTTGTTGAATGCCCATTTCTTCACTCCGGTCGTGGCATCCAGCGCATAAAAGTTCGAATCGCGGCAGCCGAAGTACACTACTCCATCCATCACAGCGGCAGAAGACTGAATACCGACCTGGTTGTAGATGTCGTGGTCTTCCCCGGTCTTGAAACGCCACTTCTCTTTTCCGCTGGCGGCATCGAGGGCGTAGAAGTAACTGTCCCAACTCCCGATGAACAAGGTCCCGTCGGAAATCGCCGGAGAGGCGTGAACCACGTCGCCGGTGTGAAATTTCCACTTCAGCGTCCCGGTTGCAGCGTCCAGGGCATAGACATTCCCGTCGCCGCTTCCAAAATATACCGCCCCGCCCCACAGCGCCGGAGACGACAGGTAGAAATCAAAAGGATCGGGCATGGTTTCGGCGGCGGGCTCGGATCCATGCAGGTGCTTGCCCTCGAACCGCTTCTCGCCTTCGGTCTGAAACTTCCATTTCAGTTTTCCGCTGGAAGCATCCACCGCATAGAACCGGCTGCTGTAGCTGCCGAAATATACGACTCCATTCTCGACCGCCGGTGACGATGTCACTCGCACGCCGGTAAAGAGTTTCCATTTCTGCGTACCGGACTCAAGATCAACGGCATAGAGGTTTCCGTCCGTGCTGCCGACGAAGACCATGCCGTTCGCCACCGCCGGCGAGGAGATCACCTGGCCATCGGTGTGAAACTTCCATTTGATCTGGCTGAACTTGGGAACCCCGGCCGCGCGATAGACGCCGGTGTGGGCCAGGTCGCCGCGAAACGTGGCGGTGTCCTGACCGAACGCGGTCAGGCCCAGCAGCAGCGTAAGGAACAGGTGTCGGCAGGTTGTTTTCATCCTCGATAGACGAGGAAGACTGAATATCGTCACCTTTGGACGGCTCCGGGCCGGTCGCCTCCCCCTTCCCGACGGGTGGAGCGGAAGCGCCCAGCAGCCGTGCTACGATCCCTCCCGGAGAGTCTTTTTATGCCCTTTTTGGATATCAGCAGCCTGCCCGTCACCGAGCGCTTGCCCGGTTGGTATGGACGCTATTTTCATTCGCAGAGCATGACATTCGCACATTACGATTTTGTGCGTGGCTCTTCCATTCACGAGCATTTCCATCCCGAGGAAGAGGTCTACGAAGTCATCGAGGGCGAACTCGAGGTCACCATCGACGGCGTGACTCAGATCGCCCGAGCGGGACTGGTGGCGATGGTGCCGGCTGGTGTCCCCCATTCCGTCAAGGCCCTGACCGACGGCCGGGTGATCATTGTCGACCACCCTGCGAGGCCTGATTTCAAGTAGCCGCGAACCGGGCCACCCGCAGATTGGCGGCGTGGCACTGGATGTTTGACGTGCCGCCCGCAAGCGAACCACCCTCCTGCCCCCGGCCCCTTGTAAGCCTACCCATCCTTTTGTTATCGTGGCGACCTCGAAGCTTTCCTGCCTAAATCTGCCCACGCCGGTGGAAACCTATGACCAAGAACGTCAGCATTGCTGTGAACGGAGTTGAACGCAAGGCGTCGGTTGAGCCGCGTCTGCTGCTGGTCCATTTTCTGCGCGAAAATGCCGGGCTTACCGGCACCCATGTGGGCTGCGAGACGTCGCTGTGCGGCGCCTGCACGGTCCTGCTCGATGGCCGAGCGGTGAAGTCGTGCACTGTGCTTGCCATGCAGGCTGACAGCCGCAAGGTCACAACGATCGAGGGCCTGGCCCAGGGTGATGCCCTGCACCCGCTGCAAGAGGGATTCTGGGAAGAGCACGGCTTGCAATGCGGATTCTGCACCCCCGGCATGATCATGTGCTCGCATGATCTGCTGGAGCAGCATCCCAGCCCGACCGACTCCGAAATCCGGGAGGGCCTCAACGGCAATGTGTGCCGCTGCACCGGCTACCAGAACATCGTTGCCGCCGTGAAGAAGGCTTCCCAAAAAATGTCGAAGCGCGTGGTGGCACGCGCGGGAGCGAGGTAGGCCATGGCGACTAAAGCTAAGAAGGCGACGAAAGCCAAAACAAAGACCAACGGCAAGCCCGCCACCGCGCACTGGGTGGGCAAAAAGCTCAAGCGCAAGGAAGACCCGCGCCTCATTCGGGGCATCAGCCACTACACCGACGACTTCAAACTGGCGGGTATGCTCTATTGCGCCTTCGCCCGTTCCCCTCATGCTCACGCCGAGATTACCGCCATCCGCAACGATGCGGCGAAGGCGCTTCCCGGAGTGGTTGCGGTCTTCACCAGTGCGGACACCGGTGGCATCGGTCCCGTTCCCTGCGCCATGCAGATGCCCGACCTCAAAGTTCCCCGGCATCCGGTGCTGGCGACGGGCCGCGTGCGCTACGTGGGAGAGCCGGTGGCGGTGGTCGTGGCGCAGGATTTCTACACCGCCCGCGACGCCGCCGAACTGGTGGACGTGGACTACCAGCCCCTGCCGGTGGTCATCGACATGGAGAAGGCCCTGAGCGACGGTACGCCTTACGTCCACGATGAATTCAAGAGCAACCAGGCCTTCACCCATACCCTGAAGAATGGCGACATCGACGCCGCCTTCAAGAAAGCTGACCGGGTGGTCAAGCAGCGCATGGTCAGCCAGCGCCTGGCTCCCATCGCCATGGAGGCGCGGGCGGTTCTTGCCGAGTATCTGCCGGGTGAAAACCGGCTCACGGTCTGGTCCTCCACCCAGATTCCCCATCTGCTCAAGACCCAGATTTCCGTCATGGTCGGTCTGCCCGAGACCGCGGTCCGGGTTATCGCTCCCGAAGTCGGTGGCGGGTTCGGCAGCAAGCTGAACGTCTATGCGGAAGAAGGAGTTGTGCCCTGGCTGTCCATGCAGCTGGGCCGCCCGGTGAAATGGGCGGAGACGCGGCGGGAGAATTTCCTGGCCACCATTCATGGCCGCGATACGCTGAACGACGTCGAGCTGGCGCTTAAGAAAGACGGCACCATCCTGGGCTTGCGCGCCCGTATCCTGGCCGACATGGGGGCCTACCACCAGTTGCTCACACCGCTGATCCCGCAGCTTACCGCGCTGATGCACGCCGGCTGCTACAAAATTCCGGCCATCCAGATTGACATCGTCGGGGTCTTCACCAACAAAATGTCCACCGACGCCTATCGAGGCGCCGGCCGCCCGGAAGCCACCTACAACGTCGAAAGAATAATGGACGTTGCGGCCCACGAACTGGACATGGATGTGGCCGCATTTCGCCGCAAGAATTTCCCTCAGCCGAAGGAGTTTCCCTTCACTACGGTTACCGGTCTGACCTACGACTCGGCCAAGTATCAGGAGAGCCTGGCCAAGGCGCTGAAGCTTTCCGGCTACGAGGCCCTGCGCAACCGCCAGAAGAGCGGCTGGAAATCCGGAAAATATTATGGCGTGGGGGTCTCGACTTACGTCGAAATCTGTGCCATCGGCCCTTCGGCCGCCACGCCAGCCGGGGGTTGGGAGAGCGGGACCGTCCGCATTGAACCCACGGCCAAAGTCACCCTGCTTACTGGCGCCTCACCCCATGGTCAAGGCGAGGAAACAACTTTCGCGCAGCTCATCGCCGACGAGCTGGGCATCGATCCCGATGATGTGAATGTCGTCCACGGGGATACCATGGCAGTCCCTTACGGCATTGGCACCTTCGGCAGCCGCGCCACCGCGGTGGGAGGCACCGCCGCCTATCTGGCGACCCAGAAACTGAAGGTTAAGATGACAGCCCTGGCCGCGCACCTGCTCGGCGTGAAACCCGCCGACATTGTCTTCGGCCGAGGCCGTCTTAGCACCAAGGGCGGAAAGAAATCGATTTCCTTTGGCGAGCTGGTCATGGCCGCCTACACCGCGCGAAACATTCCGCCCGGCTTTGAGCCCGGCCTTGAAGCTACTCATTTCTTCGAGCCCCCGAACTTCACCTTCCCATTCGGCTGTCACATTTGCGCGGTTGAAGTGGATGCCGAGACCGGCGAAGTTAAAATCGAGAAGTATGTGGCAGTGGACGATTGCGGTAACGTCATCAATCCCATGATCGTGGATGGCCAGATTCACGGCGGCATCGCGCAGGGCCTGGGCCAGGCCATGTGGGAAGAAGTCATCTACAACGAGGACGGGCAGCTGGTCACCGGAACGTTGATGGATTACGCCATGCCCAAGGCCCACCTGCTGCCCACATTCACCCTGGAACGCACCGTGACGCCATCGCCGGTGAACCCGATGGGGGTGAAAGGCGTGGGCGAGGCCGGCACCATCGGATCCACTCCATGCATCGTAAATGCTGTATGCGATGCGCTTTCACCCCTGGGTATCCGCCACATTGAGATGCCGCTCAAGCCGGAGCGGGTCTGGAACGCAATCCAGGCAGCCCGGTCGTCCGGCACCGTGGCATCCAGAAAGCCCGTAGCGAAAGCAGTATCCGGAAGGAGGCGCGCATGATCGCGGCAAACTTCGACTACGAATCGCCCCGCACCCTTAGCGAAGCCCTGAGCCTGCTGTCGTCCCGCGAGGATGCCAAGATTCTCGCCGGTGGCCACAGTCTTCTGCCGGCGATGAAACTGCGCCTGGCCCAGCCTGCATTGTTGGTCGACATTGGCCGCATCGGCGGCCTCAGCTATATCCGCGAGTCGGGCGACAGGATCGTCATCGGCGCCATGACCACGCACGCTGAAGTCAAGGAATCGCAACTATTGCGACGGTTGTCACCCCTGCTGGCGCTGACCGCCAGTCAGATCGGCGATACCCAGGTCCGCAACCGCGGCACCATCGGGGGCTCGTTGGCCCAGGCCCATCCCGCCGCCGACTACCCGGCGTCGGTGCTCGCGCTCGACGCGGAGATCGTGGCCCAAAGCCGTTCCGGCGAACGGGTGATCCCGGCCACCAAGTTTTTCCTCGGGATGTTTTCCACCGAGTTGCGCAATGACGAAATCCTTACCGAAGTGCGTGTGCCCAGGACCACGAGTGAAAATGTGGCCTACAAGAAATTCCATCATCCCGCGTCGGGATACGCCGTAGTCGGGGTTGCGGCCCGGTTGAAGATGTCGGGGTCGATGATCGACAGCGCTGCCGTGGGCATCACCGGAGTTTCAGACGTGGCCTACCGCGCCACCGCAGTGGAAAACGCCCTGCGGGCAAAACCAGCCTCCGCCTTCGCCGAGGCGGCTGGCCATGCGGCTCAAAACGTGGAACTCATCGGCGATGTGTATGCCTCGGCTACGTACCGCCGCCACTTGGTCACCGTGATTACGCGACGGGCTCTGGAGCAGGCCGCCGGCGGACGATAAAGCGCGGTTGGCAATCCGCTATACTGCTTGCTTTCCAGAGGAAGCCGCTTGGATCGCAGGCTTTACGTTGTTCTGACTGTCGCGTCCCTAATTCTGATCGGTGTGGCGCGCATTCTCCTGACCTATAAGGTCACCCCGCAGGGATTCGACGAACCCTGCCACATAGCCGCCGCCATCGAACTTCTGGACAAGGGCACCTACACCCTCGACCCTGTCCACCCGCCGCTCACCCGCATCGCCATCGGCATCCCGCTCTACCTGGCGGGAGAACGGTTCCCTCACTGGCCGGCCAGTGACTCGCGCATTCGCAACTACAACGACGTGGGCAACAGCGTTCTCTTCGACGACGGTCACTACCTACGGAACCTGTCTCTGGCTCGCTCCGCCATCCTCCCCTTTTTCGTACTCGCGGTAATCCTGATTTTTCTTTGGACCCGGCAGGAGTTTGGAGACTTGGCTGGAGCGATGGCTGCGCTTCTGTTTACTACGCTTCCCATCGTGCTCGCCTTCTCCGGCCTGGCCTACACGGACTTGCCCACGGCCTGCATGCAGTTTGCCGCTCTGTTCGCATTTACGGCCTGGCTGCGGAAGCCATCGCTGCGGTCAACCCTGGTGCTGGGGCTTGCCATCGCTCTTGCCTTCCTCTCGAAACTGACCACGCTATTGTTCCTGCCGTCCGCCGTCGCGGCGATATGGCTGGCCAAGTGGCTGGTGGAGCGCCGCGCTGGGTCGCCCCCACGCGCAGGCAAAGCCAATTGGACGGGAAAGCTCGGCCTGGCCTTCGCGCTCGCTGTGGTTGTGGTCTGGGCCGGCTACGGATTTTCGGTTGGGCACATCCGCGAGGAAGCACAGATATCCCCTGAATCGATGCCTTCCTTCCAGCACTTCCCGGGGCCCGTTCGGGGCGTTGCCAGAAGCATGGTCCTTAGAGATCCCGTGCTGCCGGCTCCTGCTCTGTTTCGCGGCATAGCTACCAGTTGGGCATTAAATCAAGATGCGCCGCCGGCGTATCTGCTCGGAAAGGTGAGGAATGGGGGATGGTGGTATTTCTTTCTCGTCGGCGTGGGCGTGAAGACTCCGCTTCCGTTTCTCCTGCTGTGCGTGGCCGGAATGTTTGCCGTGCTCAAACGGCCGGTGCGCTGGACCGCCATCGCTCCGGCACTATCTGTGCTCGCTATCCTCTTTGTCACTATGTTCGTGAAGTACAACGCCGGCGTCCGGCATGTAATGGTGGTCTTCCCCTTGCTGGCGGTGATCGTCGGCAGCGGTTGTGGACTTCTTTGGCGGTCGCCTGGGAAATGGCGCTTGTGGGGACGGCTATGCCTGGCGGCTTTGCTGTTTTGGCAGTGCCTGTCGAGTCTGAACGCTCATCCGGATTACATCGCCTACTTCAACCAACTGGCGGGCCGGGACCCGAGCCGCGTTCTGGTCACGGGCTGCGATCTGGACTGCGGGCAGGATCTGTTCCGTTTGTCGCAGGCGCTGCGCGAAAAGAACATCTCGCACCCGAATATTGCGGTCTGGAGCAGCGCCGACATGTCTCGTATGAATTTGCCCCGGTTCGACATTCCTTCCCCGTTTCAGCCGGTCACGGGCTGGTTCGCGATCAGCCTGCGCTCCCTGCGCATGGGCGATTTTTTTCACACCACCTATCCTCCCGGCGCCTTTGGCTGGTTAGGTCAGAGCCAGCCGGTCGCAAAAATAGGGAAAACGATTCTGCTCTATTACATCCCGCCGGGCGCAGCCCCCGATACAGGAGCCGCGACCGGCCCACCGCCAGCCCTCCCACACTGACGTCTGCCCTATATCATTGGCGTTCAGGCTGCTGACGGCGGGAAATCGTGTTTGCATCGCGGTTCACTGTGTCTACAATGGGTCTTCGCTCTGAGGTGACATTGCCGCTTGACTCCCGCTCGCGCCGCTGGACCGTGATCGCCTCCGGGCTGCTCTGTGGGGCGCTGGCCCTGGTCGTGCTTTTTACCAATCGAGGCGCATTTTTCAGCCCGCTGGCGGTGGTGGTCATGGGCGCGGTGGGATTGGCTGCCGTCCTGCTGCAACTGCGCTTGCAGAATCGTGAACAGACGCAATCCTCAAGCTCGCCCGCGTGGCTCAATGTCCTGGGCATTCTTTTTGCCCTGGGGGCGTTCTTTGTCGACCTGCTGCACATCAATCCGCAGATCACCGAAGCGCTGGCGTTAGGGGCGGTCGCGAGCTTTGGCGTCAGCGGCGTGATTATTCTTCGCAGTTTCCGCAAACGCGCCACCTCCAAATGAGTTTGGGCGAGCCCATTCTGCTTCCCGAGCCCTTCAACGCCGCTACCTACTTCATCGATCGCCATCTGCAGGAAGGCCGGGCAGAAAAAATTGCCATCGAGAGCGAAGGCGCCCGAATCAGCTACGGCCAGCTCCGGGAAAGGGTAAACCGCTTCGGGAACGGACTGCGCCGGCTGGGTGTACGCATCGAGGAACGTGTCTTGCTTCTGCTGCTCGACAGTCCCGAGTTCGCCATCAGCTTCTTCGGCGCCATCAAGATCGGGGCCGTCCCTGTTCCGGTCAATACTCTGCTCAAGCCCGCCGACTACCAATACATTTTGAACAACTCGCGGGCGCGGGTGGCGGTGGTCAGCCAACCGCTCTACCCGCAGATCAAGGCCATTCCCAAAGAACAACTCCGCTATCTGGAACACGTCATCATTGCGGGCGCGAACGCAACGGGAGATACGCTGTCTTTCGGCGACCTGATTGAGCAGAATTCGCCCGACCTCGAAGCCGAGCCCACCAGCAAGGATGACGCCGCTTTCTGGCTCTATTCGTCGGGCTCGACCGGGTCTCCCAAAGCTTGCGTCCACCTGCAGCACGACATGGTGGTTTGCGTCGAACGCTATGCCAAGGGCGTTCTCGGCATGACCGAAAACGACCGCTGCTTCAGCGTGGCCAAACTGTTCTTCGCCTATGGACTGGGCAATGCCCTGTATTTTCCCCTGGCCGTTGGCGGCACCAGCATCCTGTGGCGGGGACCGCCTAAACCACATCAAGTATTCGAAATCATCGAGCGGCAGCGTCCGACGCTGTTTTTCTCGGTACCTTCCAATTACGCCGCACTGCTGGCCCATGAAAAGAAATCCGCAGGAGCAGCCGCCCCTTCGACCGCGCCGGGGGGAGGCCCGGACGCGGCTGATTTCGACCTCTCCTCGGTCCGTTATGCCATCTCCGCCGGCGAAGCCCTCCCCGCCGCCCTGTTCCACCGCTTCAAGGAACGTTTCGGCGTCGAAATCCTCGATGCCATCGGCTCCACCGAAGTGCTGCACATGTTCATCGCCAACCGCCCGGGCGCGGTCCGTCCCGGCTCCAGCGGCCAGATCATTTCCGGCTACGAAGCAAGGATCGTGGACGAAAACAACCAAACGACGAAGCTGGGAGACATTGGCCACCTCCTGATTAAGTCCGATTCCGCCTGTGCCCACTACTGGAACCAGCACGAAAAATCCAAGAGCACAATCGAAGGCCACTGGATCCGCACCGGCGACAAGTATTACCAGGACGCCGACGGATATTTCTGGTATGCCGGCCGCTCCGACGACATGCTGAAATGCAGCGGCGTATGGGTCAGCCCCATCGAAATCGAAAGCGTACTGATCGAACACCCGGCCGTGCAGGAAGCCGCGGTCGTGGGCCGCGAAGACCACGACCAACTGCTGAAGCCGGCGGCGTACGTGGTTTTGAAAAATGGCACGACAGGTACGCCCGATCTTGCCCGCGAACTGCAGGAATTTGTGGTCAGCCGCCTGCCCATCTTCAAGCGCCCGCGCTGGGTGGAATTCGTGGACGAGCTGCCCAAAACAGCGACCGGCAAGGTGCAAAGATACAAGCTCCGGGACCTGGCGAAATAGAGCCTGGTACCTCAGATGCCGTGCGGGGCGCCGGTTTTGGCGGTACCGCGGGATTATGCCCGCAAGGATGCAGCCGGGTGTGAACTCTAGGCAAGATGTTGCACCTGCCCGGCTGGTTGCAGCCCGAGACCTGCTTCGGATCTTGATTCGATTCGACTTATCGTGCCCGCGCAGACGGCATTTGGCGCTCGGCGTGCAACGTTGTACCAGGCACATTCTGTGGACGACCTCCTCCTCCGCCACTTCGGCCTGCGCGAAAACCCCTTTGGAGTTACGCCCGATCCGCGATTCCTGTTCATGAGCCGCACCCACCGCGAGGCGCTGGCTTCGCTGGTCAATGGCATTGCATGCGGGTTCGGCTTTCAGGTGCTGGTGGCACAACCGGGAATGGGCAAAACCACCCTGCTTTTCGACTTCCTGGAGCGATTCAACAGTTCGAGGACAGCTTTCCTGTTTCAACAGCAGCACGACTCGCGTGAGTTTCTTCAGTCCCTGCTCGTCGAGCTAAAGAGTGAATCCGAAGAAACCAGTAACGCGAAATTGTACGGTCGGCTGAATCAATTGCTGTCGGAAGCGGCGCAAACTCATGAGCGCGTGATCGTGGTTGTGGATGAGGCGCAAAATCTCGAAGACCCGGTGTTGGAAACGCTTCGTCAACTATCGAACTTCGAAACCGCGCGGTCCAAATTGTTGCAGATCGTCCTGGCCGGACAACCCCAGCTGGCTAAGAAACTCGCCCGCCCCGAGCAAGAGCAATTACGGCAACGCGTATCAGCGATTGCCCGGCTGAGCCCACTCGGCCTGGATGAGGCGCGGACCTACCTGAATCATCGGCTCAACATCGCGGGATATCGCGGAGCGGGAATTTTCACGACGCTTGCGGCCCAATCCGTCTGGTCGAACGCCCACGGCATCCCTCGAAATATGAACACGCTCTGTTTCAATGCGATGTTGCTAGCGTACGCCCAGGGCGCAAAACGGGTAGACGAGCCGGCGGTCAAAGAAGCTGCCCAGGATCTGGATCTGGACTACGTTCTTGCAGATGTGGCCGGGGCTTACCGAACGTCGATTAAGCTCGGAGACCAGATTCCGACCTCCAGGACCGGTCCGGACGGGCAGAAACAAAACAGCGATCCGCAACCGATGGTTTCCCCGTTGTCCCCGACCAATGGCCGGCAGCCGGTTGTCGCGGTGCCGGGCGCGAGTTTGGCAGTCATTGGAGTCGAAGACCGCAATCCGATTTCGGACGAGAAGAAACCGGGCGATCAACAACCTGTCGCCCTGCCGGTATCGAAGAGCCAGCATCCTCAATCGTTAATGGCGAGCCCGGCCCCAGCTCCCCGTACGAGCCCCGGAAAGAAGGTCCTTTTAGCTTCACTCGTTGCTGCCGCGGTAGGCGCAGGCGTGTTCTTCGGCCACGGACTTGGCGCTCGGGGTCAGCCGCAGGTCGAAGAACGTCCAGAATGGATTTCGAGCCACTCGAGACAGGACCCACAACCGGTGCTGGAAGCGCCCCTGGCCCGATCGCGAAACGATAAAACCGCAGACGCCGACCCTGACGTGGTTGTCCGCACTTTTCCGCAATCCGCCCCGGACCCGCCGGACGGCACCGCTCAGCAAGACGTGAAGGCGATCTTCTTCGACGGAGACAGCACCGCGGTCTCAAGCCGATACGATATTACACTGCAGAGAATCGCAGAAATTCTCGGTGCCAGCCCGCAGTTGACCGCGATCATTGAAGGCCACACAGACAACTCAGGCGACGAACCCTACAATCTGGAACTCTCCGCACGTCGGGCGACAGCGGTAAAAGATGTGCTCGCTAATGAGTACAACATCCCGACAACACGCCTAAGTACGGTTGGGGCGGGCTCCTCCGCACCCCTAGAATCCAACGCCACCAGCAGTGGGCGAGCTTATAACCGAAGGGTCGAAGTACGAATCATGCGCCCAGGGGGCTAGTCCTCATTCCACGACCTCCTCACTCCAGGTGCGGATGGTGTCCCGTCAATGCGGAGTGCACAGACCGGCTGCGTTATTCCTTGGCCTTTGTACTCCAGTTCAGGACGATGGATAGGGGTGTCATAGCTGTCTTCAGATGTGTGTTGATGAGAAATTTCTGCCCGTCATGGCTGACCTCGTACGAGAACTGCTCGGAAGTTGCGAGCATTTCACGAGGATTGGCCTGGAAAAGCACCGCTGGCGTTCCAGGGTCGAAATTAGAGTCAGTTTTCACCGCAACCGCCATCATCTTGCTTTCGGGAGAAAGGTAAAAAAGCTCCTTGCCGTCGCCTCGCCATTTAGGCTCCACGCCGCCCGCGTTCGATACCTGCCACTTTCCCTGCGCGCCGGGAAAAGAGGTTACATAAACCTCCCATCGTCCACTCTCGTTGGAGGAGTACGCGACCCACTTGCCATTGGGCGAGAACCGGCCGCCTTTCAGAGTGGAGCTCGCCTTGAGAAACTGAGTGGGGTGGAGTTCGGGAATGGTGACGAACCACAAGTCGGCGCCGCGCTCGTAGAGAATATATTTCCCATCGCGCGACCAATCGGTGGGAAATCTGTCAACACCGTCCTGCGGAATCGGCTTCTCTTCTTGCGCCCCATTGGTGTCTTTTAAATACAAATCGAAGTTGACTCCACGATTGGAGCCGAAAACCATTCGGCTTCCGTCAGGACTCCAAACCGGCGTTGAGTCAATCGCGGGATCGAAGGTCAGGCGCTTCGCGCTTTGGTTTTCAAGGTCGTAAGTCCAGATATCCGTGTTCTGGCTGGCTAGATCGGTGGTATCCGACGCCACGGACTTGCCGTTGGGCGCCAGACTTATGTTCCCGTATATACCGGGTTTCAGCACCATTCCAATTTGTTGGCCCTTCCGGTCGAACCACAGAAGTTGAGAAGCGCCGGAGTCTCCGGCTTTTTGCGCCACCAGCAAGCCCGTACTTGTGGCGGCAAATATGGCTTCAGAAATGCGCGGCCAGAATTGGATATCCGTCAGGATAGGGAAGGCCTCGCCGGTCGGCTCAGATTTTTTGGTATCGAAGGGCTGACCAAAAAGAGTCTGATCGCGGTAGAAAAGGAGGTATGGTGCTACGTAGGACACGTTCGCGACCGCTTTGGTCACCAACCGCTTCTCATTCGAGCCCAGTGAACCCATGTAGACCGAACTTAGCCCTCTTTGGCCGGAAAGATGGATCGCGGAATATAAATAGTGGATTCCGTCGGGCAGAAAGACCGGCCAGCGATGGCCGTCTTCGCCCAGGTTCTTGTCCGGAACTGTGATCTGGACTGGCGTGCCTCCCGAAGCTGAAATTCGGTAGAGGCCGACTCCCAGATGTCCGTTGGGAGTAAAGAGGATGACGCCGTCCTTGCTCCACGAACCGCCGCGACCGGTGGGCGCGTCGCAGAGCGTCTGTGCCGGACCTCCAGCCAGACTCAGCTTCTTCAGTTTTCCGTCGGCAAAGAAACCGAGCCATTGCCCGTCAGGAGACCAGAAGGGAAAGCTGGCGCCTTCGGTGTTGGGCAGGTTGGTCGCATCCTGCGTTCCCGGTTCATAGATCCAGATCACGCTATTCCGGTCGGAGTCCCGATGCCCGACAATGGCTACGGTATGGCCGTTGGGAGACACCGCTACATCTCGCGTGGCGAAGGGGAGTGGAGCGGAAAAAAACTTGGTCTCGGGGGGAATTTTCGACGCGCGCCACCAGAAAACGAAGGCAATCAGCAACAGAGCGAGTCCGCCTGCGATGAGCCAGGCCAGCAGCTCACGCCGGTTATCCTCTTTTTTCGTGGACTGGAGAACCGGAGCGCCACTCTGCCCGATCCACTTCAACTGCAACCCAATGTCATGCGCAGTCTGGTAGCGGTCTTCAGGATTCTTCGCCAGGCAGTCAGTGATCAGGTGTTCAAGAGCGGGCGGAGTCAGCGGGTGAGTCCTTGAAATCGAATCCGGCTCTTTTTCGAGAATCGCGCTGGCCACGCTGATCTGGCTTTTGCCTTCGAACGGCCGGGCCCCGGTCAGCATCTCGTAAAAAACGGCTCCCAAGGCGAACAGGTCTGATCTGGCGTCGGCTTCTTTGCCCTCAATCTGTTCCGGCGACATGTACTGGATGGTCCCAATGACCGAACCCGCGGTCGTCAGCGGAGAGACCGGACTTGCTTCGGTCATGGTCCGGGCCGCCGACAGAAGAGGCGCGTGTGAAACTCCAGCAACTCCAGCCGCCGCGGACTTCGCCAGGCCAAAGTCCATCAGCTTGGCACCGGCTTTCGTCAGCATGATGTTCGCCGGCTTCAGATCGCGGTGCACAATTCCTTGGCGGTGCGCCACCGCCAGCGCTTCGGCGACCGCAATCCCGGTCTTCAGCATTTCGTTCAGTGGCAATGGCCCTTTACGAAGGCGCTCTGCCAGAGTTTCCCCTTCCAGAAGCTCCATCACCAGATAGTCATTGCCGTCCTGAGACCCGATGTCGTAAAGGTGGCAGATATGAGGATGATTGAGCGAAGAAATGGCCCGAGCTTCGCGTTCCATACGCTGCTTCAGTTCGGGCGAAGAAGAAAGATGAGAAGCGAGAACCTTGATGGCCACGGTTCGATCCAGGCGGATGTCCCTGGCGCGATACACCTCCCCCATGCCGCCCGCTCCCAGCGGAGACTGGATCTCATACGGCCCGAGTTTCATGCCGGAACTGAGAGCCATGGGTGGGCGATATTATATGCCATCACTGAAGGGGGCGATCGGTTGATCCCGAACGAATTGTCGGCAAGCCCGGAGGTTCTCCGCGGCAGTCGGGTCCTGTAGCGTGTAAGGGCTGGCCCTGGATGAGCGCTGAGCCCGGTCGGCGGGCGTCTACTTCTTTACCGAGATCCCCAACTCCTTCAGCTGCGCATCGCTGACCGGCGTGGGTGCATCCACCATCAGATCGACCGCCCGCGCTGTCTTGGGAAATGGAATCACTTCGCGCAAGCTGTCCGCGCCCGCCAAAATCATGACAATGCGATCCAGCCCCAGCGCGATGCCGCCGTGAGGAGGTGTGCCGTACTCGAGTGCTTCCAGAAAGAATCCGAAGCGCGACCGCGCCTCTTCTTCCGTCATCCCCAGGGCGCGGAATATCTTGCTTTGAATATCCTGGCGATGAATACGGATCGAGCCCGAGCCCAACTCCGTGCCGTTCAGCACTACGTCATACGCCAGCGCCCGGATTTCCCCCAGCGGAGACTTGGGATCACTGGTGGTGTCGAAGCTGGTCTCGAGTTTGGCCATGTCCTCGTCGTGAAGCGAGGTGAAAGGGTGATGGGCCGCATTCCAGCGCCTTGATTCCTGGTCCCATTCGAACATGGGGAAATCGGTGACCCACAGGAAACGGTAGTCCTTTGCCGGATCGCCGGTCTTCTCAAACGCCCCATGCTTCGCCGCGTATTTCTGGGCGAGATCGAGACGGAGCTGGCCGCAAGTCTGGAAAAACTGGCGCGAGCTCTGCTTCGAGTCCGCTTTGCGTACCCCCAGCACCCATAAGTCTCCGGCCTCGACCCCCGCAGCCTTCAGAACCGGTTCGAGCGAATTGGGATAGTCCCGGGCAAAACGGCTGGGATCGCTCATCAAACTGATGTATGACGTGCCCTGTGCGTGCGCGAACGCTCCGTAGGTCCCGATGGTCCGCCGTTCGGTTCCTGAAATTTCTCCGGCTTTCGGAATACGGATGAGCAGAGCCCTAAAATCCGGGCTGACCTTGAATGCTGCCGCGAATTTTTCCCGCTCTTCGGTCCTGAAGGCGGAGCGCACGTCCGCCATGGCCGGTAACCGCATGTCTGGCTTGTCGGTGCCATAGAGCCGCATGGCTTCGTCATAACTCATGCGCGGGAACGGCGTTTTGATCTCATGTCCGGCGGCTTTGAACGCAGCGGTCAAAAAACCTTCGACCACCTCCCACACGCGTTCCGGCTGGGGATACGACATCTCCAGATCGATCTGGGTAAACTCCGGCTGGCGGTCGGCCCGCAGGTCTTCGTCGCGGAAGCAGCGCACAATCTGGAAATACTTGTCGAACCCCGAGATCATCAGAATTTGCTTGAACATTTGCGGCGACTGCGGCAGGGCGTAGAAACTGCCCGGCTGCACCCGGCTGGGCACCAGATAATCGCGCGCGCCCTCTGGCGTGGAGCGGGTCATGAACGGAGTTTCAATTTCGAAAAATCCCTGCGCGGAAAGATAGTCTCGTATGGCCAGCGCGACCTTGTGCCGCAGTTCGATGTTCTGCTGCATGGCGTCGCGACGCAAATCGATGTAACGATACTTGAGCCGCATCTCCTCATTGGGCAGCACGGTTTCGCTGGGCAGAAAAGGCGGCTGCTTCGACTCGTTCAGGATGCGCAACTCTTCCGCGATCAGTTCAACCTCGCCGGTAGCGATATTCTTGTTCACCGTGTCAGGGACCCGTTGCTTGGCCGTGCCCACCACGGCGACGACATACTCGTTGCGCAGCGCCTCAGCTTTCTGGTGAATGGCCGGATCGCGTTCCTTGTTGAACACTACCTGGGTGACGCCGCTGCGGTCGCGAATATCAATAAAGATGAGGTTGCCCAGATCGCGCCGCCGGTTTACCCAGCCCATGAGTACGGCCTTCTTTCCGGAATCAGCCGGACGCAAGGCTCCGCACATGTGTGTACGACGTAGGTCGCCGAGAAAATCGAGCAAGTTGTGCCTTCAGTCGCGAACGAGGTTGTAATTCGAATCAATGATTATAAACGGCGGGCGCTGAGATTTCTGTCCAACCTCTGTCATCCTGAGCGGAGTGGCCGCTTCGAAGCGAAGCAGCCACGCGGTCGAAAGACCCTATGCGCTGCAATGCACTCGAAGTCCGCGGTTTTTCGCTCGAAGACACAAAGAAATGCCCACCGCATCTGGTTTCGATTTAGCGATAGGGGTCC
>JBOGLD010000310.1:0-5859 GCA_050745885.1 Terriglobales bacterium | reverse complement strand
TTGGCTGCTCCGGTGATCGCAGAGGCCAGGGAACGAGCTTGTTGATCAAAGTCAAAGGCGTCGGACACTCCTGTCCGACCCACACCGCCGGTTACGGGGTAACGGCTCGGGTTCCACCTGGGGCTTGGGCCACCAGTTCCATCAGATCATTCGCAATCCGATCGGTCAGATGGCGGGCCACCGTATCCTTCTCGTCCAGGTAGTCGCCCAGCACCGGGATGACTCCCAGCTCTTCGATGGCTTCGAGGTCAGCCACGATCTGATTGGCTCCTTCCAGCGCGTATTTGGCCTTCAGGGCCGGGGGCGCAGGGGCGCGGTTGAGGAGCGCGAAATCGAAAATGCGCTTGACCTGGGCATGGCGATTCAATGCCCGAATGTGGTCGGCGGCTGTGAGTCCCAGGCTCTCGTTGGCTTGCGTCATCAAGTTGCCGACATAGATCTTTACCGCTGCGGAATTCACCATGGCCTGGGCGATCCCGGGCACCAGGACGTTGGGAATGAGGCTGGTGAACAAGGAGCCGGGACCGAGCGTGATCAGGTCGGCACGTGCCATTGCTTCCAAAGTCTGGGGAAGGGGTTGAACATTGGGAGGATCGAGGAAGAGCTGCTTGATTCGGCCACTGCTGGCCGTGATTTTGGTCTCACCCCGAACCCTGGCGCCGTTTTCCATCAAGGCTTCGAGCTCGACGTGGGAAGTGGTGGCGGGATAAATGTGTCCCCGGGTAAGCAGGATTTCCGAAGACAGGCGGACGGCCTCACTGAAATCGCGGGTGACGGAGGTCAATGCGGCCAGAAACAAATTGCCGAAGCTGTGGCCTTCCAGGCCTGATCCTTTTACGAAACGATGCTGAAAAAGGCGGGAGAGCAGGGCTTCGTCTTCGGAGAGAGCCACGATGCAGTTGCGGATGTCTCCCGGCGGGAGCATGTTGAGTTCTTTGCGCAGGCGTCCGCTGGAGCCGCCATCATCACTGACCGTGACCACGGCGCATAGTTCGCTGATTTCGGGATGGTCCGGCGTCTCCGCGGCGCTGGGGCGAGTGACGTAGCGCTTGAGCCCCTTGAGCAGGGTGGAAAGGCCAGTGCCGCCTCCGATGGCGACGACGCGCAGACCGCGAGTTGACGACGCATTGCCCGGCGACGAATGCGGGGAGCGCCGCGGAGAATCAGGCACAGCCACGGTTAGCCATTGTCCTCAGGGACAGCTGATTCCGGAGAGAACTCAGCCCCTGGGTCGGGATACAGTAGCTCGGTAAAGCGGGGATCTTCCGCCAGGTTTTGGAAATCGGAATCGTTTCGCGCCTGAAAGCGAAGGGATGCGGTAATCCGGATGGCCTCATCGAGATGTCGGAGCGAGTCTTCCAGGTGGCCGGTCAGGCAATCGAGGGCGGCCATCCCATACGCCACATAGTCGGCCTTGGGGACCTGCTTGGAGAGCTTTTCCAGATGCTCACGAGCGGTGACGTAATCGCCCACATTCATCAGCGAGACGGCATAGTCGTAGTGCTCTTCCGAGGTCTTGAACTGGGTGCCGGAGCGCTCCAGATGTTGGTTGCAGGTATTGAGGTGAACCGAGATCCGGTCGGCCAATTCCTTGCTGGCGCCGACCATGGCCTTCTGAAGAAGGCCCTTGGCCTTGTCAAATTTGCGCTCCTGCATGGCACGCAATCCGGTCTCATAGTTTTGCACAGCCTGTGCAAAACGCGGATCTTCGTTCATCGGCTTTTTAGCGGTGGTCTTTTGGGCCATCCGCAAAACTCTTCCTGAACTCTTCGTAATCTCTCCTTTTTCATATCCTTGGAAGAAACCGGCTGAAACAGCAGCGCGAGTTTTAGCCAATTTCGACCGACAGGGTTATGACTGTTGGTCAAGGAGCCTCGGATATCCCCTGTGGAAAAGCCTGACCCACCTTGAAGCAGCAGGTTATACGCGGATTCGCCTCTCCGTCAACCTGGCCTTCAGGCTGCGCACGGGCCATCAGTTAATGGAGGCCGCCGTTTGCAGGTCTACTTGCTTCCATTCGCCCCGGATGATGCCCTGCCGAATCTGAGCGGCAGTCTTTCCCTTCTTGTGCATGGAATAGGAGTAGTAGAGCTCTTTCAGGCAAACGGAACACTCGGCGCCGTGAGTCCCCTCGAAACAGCTATGCAGGCTGTTGTGACCCATCCCCCGGTCGCAATAGCAATAGCAGGGTTGCTGATGCAATACGGCAGGGATTTTGGCCGCCAATTCGTAGGCATGGCTTTGAAAAGGGTACTGGGCGTTTGCGCCCCAGAGCTGCTCCCGGCCCAGAATCGGAGGCAGAGTCGTACCCTTGGCGGGCGGACCCGTATTGTATTTCGGCACCGCCCCATCCTGCTGGGATATCGCCCAGGGAGCGGACACGGCAAAAACAAGCAGCCCTAAGAAGGCAAGTGATAAGCCGCGTTTCAGCATCATTGGAACGCCCTCGTTGTAATGATTGTAACTCCAATTGCGCTGCGGCGGCAGTTAGCCCCAAGGTAACGCGGAAACGGAGGGGGGAACCCTGGCGACCAGCTTCAACCATGCCAGCCGGAAGCCGTATAATAAAAAGTAGCATGCCGGAACCAGACCGCCCAGCGGAATCGCGTCCCCGCCACGACCGGGCGGCGGTGCCGTCCCGCACCTTGCCGGTGCTGTCGGTTTGGTTGCGCGATCTGATCGTTTCCCTGGCTATCTCAGCCTTCATCATCATTTTTCTTTACCAGCCGGTGAAGGTAGAAGGCACCAGCATGATGCCCTCGCTCGATGACCAGGAGCGCATCTTCGTCAACAAGTACGTGTACCGACTGGAAGCCATCCAGCGCGGCGACATCGTGGTATTCCGTTATCCGCGGGACCCTTCGAAGAGCTTTATCAAACGGGTGATCGGGCTGGGGGGGGACCGTATCCGGATTGAATCAGGCGAAGTTTTCGTCAACGGAGAACCGCTCGAAGAGGACTATGTTCCCCCCGCCTACGCCGACCAGCGGTCTTATGCCGAGATTGTGGTGCCCCCCAACAGCTACTTCGTGCTCGGCGACCATCGCACCATGTCGAACGACAGCCGTGACTTTGGGCCGGTGAACATTGGGTATATCTACGGCAAGGCCGTGTTCGGGTATTGGCCGATGGACAAGATGGGAAGAGTGCGATAGCTGTTCCGTTGCGTCCTTTGCGGTACAAGTTTTGAACCGCAAAGATCGCAAAGGACATCCGCAAAGGGAGCAAAGAAGATCGACAAAATCGAAATCATTTGTTTCGCGATTTCGGTATCCCTGCTAAAATCCTGAAAATCCACTCCCTGGAGCATGAATGCAAGCTACGCTTGCGCTCGAAGACGGCAAAGTCTTCCGAGGCAAAGGATACGGCGCCCAAGGCGAATGTTACGGCGAAGTCGTTTTTAATACTTCCATTACTGGCTATCAGGAAATTTTCACCGACCCTTCCTACTGCGGCCAGATTGTAGTCCTCACCAATCCTGAAATCGGCAACTACGGCACCAACGCCGAGGACAACGAAGCCACGCGTCCGTACATAGAAGGATTGATCGTCCGCGAGTTCTCCCGGGTCAGCTCCAACTGGCGCTCGCAGCAGGTGGCCGAAGAATATCTCGAACAATTCAAGATTCCGGTGTTGGCGGAGATCGACTCGCGGGCGCTGGTGCGGCATCTGCGCGACCATGGAGTGATGCGGGGCGTGGTGTCCACGCTGGAAGACGACGCCGACAAGCTGGTGGCGAAAGCGCGCTCGATCCCCAAGATGGATGGAACTGACCTGGCCAAGGTGGTGAGCACCAAAAACACCTACGTCTGGGAAACCGGCGAACGTTCGCATCTGCCGGATGAAGTGGTTGGGGTCAAAGACGAACCCGCACGCTTTCATGTCGTGGCCTATGACTACGGCATCAAGCAGAACATTCTGCGTAAGCTGCGCGGCGAAGGCTGCAAGGTCACGGTGGTGCCGGCGCAGACCCTGGCAGAAGACGTGCTGGCATTGAAGCCGGATGGCGTATTCCTCTCGAACGGGCCGGGTGATCCCGAGCCTTGCACCTACGCGGTCGACAACATTCGCCGCCTCATGGGGCGGCAGCCGATTTTCGGGATTTGCCTGGGACACCAGCTCACCGGGATCGCGCTGGGCGGAAAAACTTTCAAGCTGAAGTTTGGACATCACGGCGGGAACCATCCGGTGAAGCAGCTGCACTCGGGGAAGATTGAGATCACGGCGCACAATCACAACTTCGCCGTGGATCCGGATTCACTGCCACAGAGTGAAGTGGAGCTGACGCACATCGATCTGAACGACAACACACTCGAAGGCATGCGGCACCGGAACTTGCCGCTGTTCTGCGTGCAATATCATCCCGAGGCGTCGCCGGGTCCGCATGATTCGCATTATCTGTTCAAGGATTTTGTGAAGATGATGGAGGAGTGGAGTGGGTAGTGGTGCTGGCTGAGAAAAGCAGGTCCCTCCACTCGCCAGTTGATTCGCAAGGCGAATCAACCGGGTCGGTCGGGATGACAGAGTTGGGTGGGTAGAAGGGCAAAGTTATTGAGTCCGAGATGACGGTTCCCTAAAAAGACCTGTCATCCCGAGCGGAGCATAACGATTCGCTTTGCGAATCGTTATGCGGAGTCGAGGGACCTGCTTTATGGAGCGCCACAGTTATTGCGTTTACAGGGTGGCCAGCAAATCGCGCGTGCTGTACATCGGGATGACGAACAACCTGGAACGCAGGATTTTTGAGCATAAGAACAACGTGATTGAGGGATTTTCCAGCCAGTACAAGTGTCATCGCCTGGTTTATTACGAATCGTTGGATGAGGTGACCAAAGCGATTAATCGCGAGAAGCAGCTCAAGCGTTGGAACCGGGCTAAGAAAGTTTTTCTGATCGAGCGAGAGAATCCGACCTGGGAAGATTTGGCGGCAGAATGGTTCGTGCGGCATCGGTACGCACCGGACAAGCAGGTCCCTCCACTCGCCAGTTGATTCGCTACGCGAATCAACCGGGTCGGTCGGGATGACAGGGTTATGCAGATCGGAATGACAGAACCCCAAAACGACCTGTCATCCCGAGCGGAACCTGACGATTCGCTTGTGAATCGTCAGGCGGAGTCGAGGGACCCGCTTTATGCAGCGCCACGACTATTGAGAAAGATCTGCAGATCACAATCTGATGCCGCGACGAACTGACATCTCGAAAATTCTGATCATCGGCTCTGGCCCTATCATTATTGGCCAGTCGGCGGAGTTTGACTACTCCGGGACGCAGGCTTGCAAGGCGCTCAAGGCCGAGGGATTTGAAGTGGTGCTGGCCAACTCCAATCCCGCCACCATCATGACCGACCCGGAGATCGCCGACCGCACTTACATCGAGCCCCTCACCCGCGAATATCTCGAAGAAATTATTCGGCTCGAGCGCGAGCTGTCGCCGGGCCATGGATTCGCCATCCTGCCCACCGTCGGCGGACAGACGGCGCTCAATCTGGCCATTGAACTTTCAGATGGCGGCGTGCTCGAGAAGTACAACGTGCAACTGATCGGCGCGAATGTGGCCGCGATCAAGAAGGCCGAAGACCGTCTCTACTTCAAAGACGCGATGCAGAAGATCGGTCTCGATGTTCCCAAGTCGGCGCTGGTGAACAATCTCAAAGACGGCTTGGAGTTTGCCGGCAAGATCGGATTTCCCGTCATCGTGCGCCCTTCGTTCACGCTGGGCGGCAGCGGCGGCGGCATCGCTTACAACCGCGAGGAAATGCTGGACGTGCTGGCCCGCGGACTCGATTTCTCTCCCGTCCATGAAGCGCTGATTGAAGAGTCGGTGCTGGGCTGGAAGGAGTACGAACTTGAGGTGATGC
>JBOGLD010000309.1:0-4170 GCA_050745885.1 Terriglobales bacterium | reverse complement strand
GCTGATTTGCGGGGCTCCCGTATCAAGTCGGATATCACCGCCACGGCGTCCGCCCCAGCCTCGATCACCTACCGGCAATTTTCGCGAGTGATCCCGCCGATTGCCACCAGCGGCTTGCCAGTCAACGCCCTCGCCCGGCGAACTCCCTCGAGTCCAACCACGGGGTCGGGATTGGCCTTGCTCGGAGTCGGAAAAACCGGCCCGAGAGCGAGATAGTCGGCCGTGGTCTTGTCGGCTGCGGCAAGCTGTTCTGGATTGTGGGTGGAAACTCCCAGCCAGAGCGTTTTGCCAATCACCTTTCTGGCCCCTTCGGGCGAGAGATCGTCCTGTCCAACGTGGACTCCGTCAAAGCCAGACGCCAGGCATAGGTCGGCACGGTCGTTCATGATCAGTTTGACGGAACTCGGGAGGCGACGTCTTAGCTCCCGGGCCTGTTCCAGCATGCGGCGGGCATTTTCCGTTTTGTTTCGGTACTGCAGGAGTGTGATACCGCCCGCGACCAGTTCGACGGCGGACAAGCGAAGGGCTTCAGTATCGGAGAAGTGGGCGCAGTCGAGAATGGCGTAGAGCCGGGGGAGCTGAATCATCGCGGGTCTGTGCATGTGGGTCGGACACTCCTGTCCGACGCCTTTGACTTGGACTCTGCTTACCCAAACTAAGCCGTCTCACACCAATCAACATCCAAAACAAAACCAAATGCAAAGGCGGCGGGCGAGGGCGCCCGCCCCACACACAGACTCTCTCTTCTCAGGGCTTGCTTCCCTTCGCCAGAAATCTCTCAATGAACGTAGTATCCACATTGCCCGCCCGAAAATCGGCATCGGCCAGAATTCTGCGGTGCAGTGGAATGGTGGTGAAGATGCCTTCGATGATGAACATCTCCAAGGCGCGGCTCATGCGGGAAACCGCCTCCTCGCGGTCCTTGCCGCGCACAATCAGCTTCGCGATCAGGGAATCGTAGTAGGGCGGGATCACGCCTTCCGCGTAAGCGGCGGTGTCGATACGCACCCCGGTGCCGCCGGGAGGGTTGAAAGTCGTAATCCTGCCCGCCGAAGGGGTGAACTTCTCCGGATGCTCGGCATTGATGCGGCATTCGATGGCGTGTCCGCGATGCAGGATCGGCCCGTGCAGTACATTCTCCAGGCGCTCGCCCGCGGCCAGCAGGATCTGGCTCTTCACCAGGTCCACGTCCGTGACCATTTCCGTGACCGGATGCTCCACCTGGATGCGCGTGTTCATCTCGATGAAGTGGAGCTTGCGGTCTTCGTCCATCAGAAATTCGATGGTGCCGGCGTTCACATAGCCCACGTCGGAAAGGGTCTTGCACAGAACCTGTCCGATCTGGTCGCGCAGTTCGGGAGAGACCTGGGTGGACGGCGACTCCTCCAGCAGCTTTTGGTGGCGGCGCTGGATGGAACACTCGCGTTCCCCCAGACTGGCCACGTTGCCGTACTGGTCGGCCAGGACCTGGAATTCGATATGGCGCGGCCGCTCCACGAATTTTTCCATGTAGAGATCGCCATTGCCAAATGATGCCGCCGCCTCGGATGACGCCGCTTTGAACAGCGCAGGCAGCTCTTCTTCACTGCGCACGATGCGCATGCCGCGCCCGCCCCCGCCGGCCGAGGCCTTGATGATCACGGGAAAGCCGACCTGGCGGGCCCACTCCATGGCTTCGCCATCGCTGGCCAGGATTCCCTCCGAGCCGGGGAGAATAGGAACTCCCGCGCGCTTCATGGCCGCCCGGGCTTTTTCCTTTTCGCCCATCAGGCGGGTGATTTCCGGCGGCGGTCCGATGAACTTAATGTTGCAGGTTTCGGCAACTTCCGCGAAGTTGGCATTTTCCGCCAGCAAGCCGTAGCCGGGATGGATGGCGTCCACGTTGGCGATTTCCGCCGCGCTGATCACCGAAGGGATGTTGAGATAGCTCTGCGCCAACTGCGGCGGGCCGATGCAAATCGCTTCGTCGGCAAAACGCACGTGCAGGGAGTGGCGGTCCGCCTCGCTGTAGATAGCCACGGTACGGATACCCAGCTCTTTACAGGCGCAGATGACCCGTAGTGCGATCTCTCCTCGGTTTGCGATCAGGATTTTCTTGAACATGCGCTAGATGGTGCGGCGGAGAACCTACCACGGAGGCACAGAGACACGGAGAAAAGCAAAAAAGCATTCACAAAGTAGCCGTGTGCCCCTCCGGACTATCCCCGTCGGAAGGTCTTTATCCAGGTAGTTGGTTTT
Source organism: Terriglobales bacterium (assembly GCA_050745885.1). Lineage (GTDB taxonomy): Bacteria > Acidobacteriota > Terriglobia > Terriglobales > Acidobacteriaceae > JAIQFF01. Next base: position 1,932 of record JBOGLD010000309.1, on the reverse strand, counting down.
CTCCGTGTCTCTGTGCCTCCGTGGTAAAAGGCAGCTGTCCCACGTGGTTATTTCCGCGGGCGGATGGCGAACAGCTCCTGCCCGTATTCGATCGGCGCATTATTCGCAACCAGCGTCTTTACGATCTCTCCCGCCACATCGGACTCAATTTCATTCATCAACTTCATGGCTTCCACGATGCACAGGATCTGGCCCGCTTCGACCGGGTCTCCGGGCTTTACAAAAGGCGGAGATCCGGGAGACGGCGACTCGTAGAAAGTGCCCACGATGGGAGAGCGCACAATGTGCAGTCCTTCCTCGGGCGCAGGCGGTTTCTCGGGGGCGGCCGGTTGCGCGTTCACGGTCGCCGGCACCGGGGCGGTGCCGAGCTCGGGAGCCGGAGGCGGCGCCGCGTGCACGGTGAAGAAGCGCGCGTCCGAGGCCGGGGCTACGGCGTCGCTCCCGCGCTTGATCCGCACTTTAACGTCGCCGCGCTCCAGTTCAAACTCGGCGATGTCTTTCTCAATTAAGAACTCGATGAGTTCTTTCAGCTCTTTCTGATTCATCGTATGCGCTGGTTCATCGTACGGTGGGACCGACTTCTGGTTTCTTGTGCGCCCGCCGGAAAGGCACAACTTACTGCCGCAGCATCTCCTGACGTCCGGAGACGACGGCCATTTTCAAATCGCGACCAGTTCCTTGCTAGTGGGCGTCAAAACCTGGCACCCGTGCTCGGTAACCACGACCATGTCTTCGATGCGCACACCCCACTTGCCGGGGACGTAGACTCCGGGTTCGATGGTGATCACCATACCCGGTTGCAGGACTTCACACTGCCCAGCGGCCACGCGCGGCGCCTCGTGGATTTCCAAGCCTACGCCGTGACCGGTCGAATGCGTGAAATATTTCGCTAAACCGCTTTTTTGTAATGACTTACGGGCAGCGCAGTCGACCTCGGCCACGCTGATACCCGGCCTCACCGCGTCTACCGCTGCCTGCTGCGCCTGCTGCACCGCCTGGTAAACTCCACGGGCCTCCGCAGAGGGGCAACCCACGTATACGGTGCGGGTCATATCGGAACAATAACCCGAAAGTATAACACCGAAATCGCAGACCACGAATCCCTGGGCGGGGATGGCGGATTGCGACGCCCGGCCATGGGGCAGCGCCGAACGCTTTCCGGAAGCAATAATGGTTTCAAACGACATCGCCTCCGCCCCGGCGTGACGGGCAGCATATTCCATTTCGGCCGCCACTTCGGTTTCGCGGACGCCGGGACGAATCGTTTCCAAGGCGCGGTCAAACAGAGTGGAGCCCAGGATCACCGCGGATCGGAGGCATGCGATCTCTTCCTCATCCTTCACCATCCGGGCCTGCTCAATCAGGGCTGGGGCCTCACGCAGCAGAAAGCCTGAGGGCAGAACGCCGGCCAGGCGTGAACGGGCGGCCACCGTCACGTGCTCAGCCTCAATGCCGATCCGAGTCCGGGAAGCCCGACGACCGTTCTTGATATTCGCGGACAGCCACGCGGCGGCGGCTTCGAGCAGTCCCTTGCGGGCAATCACGATCTTCGCCCCTTCCACTTCTGCTCGCGCCTGCGCGGTATAGCGGCCATCGGTAAAGAGCGCCCGTCCCTTTCCGGTGATAACCAGAACGCCTGCACTGCCGGTGAACCCGCAGAGATAACGAATACCAGGAGTATGGGTGACCAGCAGCGCCTCCAGGCGATGGACGGAAAGAGAATTTTGCAGACGCTGCTGACGGCCTTGGTAGTCCATTCCATGAGTCTAGCAACTCGGCCGTAAACCACCCGATTATTGGTGCGTCTATGCTGGCCGCTGAGGTGAGAGGCAACCTCGGGTAGTGGCTGAATTTTTCAGCCAGTACCGCGGACCTTGGGGCCTTCGACTTCGCTGCCGACAAACTCATAAGTTGTCATCCAGAGCGAAGTGG
>JBOGLD010000308.1:0-10360 GCA_050745885.1 Terriglobales bacterium | reverse complement strand
TGTCCCGCACATACACCGGCGCCACCAGCGTGATGTCCGGCAGATGGGTGCCTCCACGAAATGGATCGTTCAGCATCGCGACATCACCGGGCCCAAGCGGTAGACTCGTAATGGCCGCCCGCACCGACATCGGCATCGAACCCAGATGCACCGGCATGTGATCGCCCATGGCGATCACTTCGCCGTCAGAATCAAAGATGGCGCAGGAGTAGTCCCGCCGCTCCTTGATATTGGGAGAAAACGCGGTCCGCCGCAGCGCCGCGCCCATCTCCTCCGCAATGGAGTGGTAAATATTCTTGAAGATTTCCAGCTCGACGGGATCCGTTAGCATAAGTCAGACTTCGAAGTTGACCAAACCTGCCGCCAGTGTACGACACCCGCTCAAGCCACCTTGGAAGGCCCTTCATGCACTCATTTTTCGCTGCTTTCTTGCATCCCCGCGGCCAGAAAATCCCGGTTGCTTTAGAATGTGGTTGTCCCGGAGGCGCGGTCATGCTAGAAACGCGTTTGGGGAACAACGTATCCTACGATCGAATGCGGCTTCTGGAAATTTAAGATGAGCCCACGAACCCGAACCAACGACAAGTCCGCTGCAGCCGATGTGCTGATACCTGAAAAGCTTTATTTCCGCATCGGAGAAGTTTCCCGCCTGTGTCACCTGCCGGCCTACGTGCTGCGTTTCTGGGAAACTGAGTTTCCCCAGCTCAAGCCGGTGAAGGGCAGCACGGGTCAGCGTATGTACCGCCGCAAGGACGTCGAAAGCGTTCTCCGCATCAAGCAACTGCTTTATCAGGAAGGGTTCACCATCCCGGGCGCGCGGCAGCATCTGCGGGCAGAGATCAAGACTGACAGGAAACAGGACCCACTGCCCTTTCCGGCACGTCCAAACTCCGAACTGAAGTACATTCGACAGGGGTTGAAGGACATTCTCACCCTGCTCTCAGCCCGGCCCTAGGCTGAGAACCGGCGGTCCTGGCTATCGGCCGAAATTACCCGTGAACCTGTCTCTCCCCAGCTTTCCACTCAGGGTGATCGATTCAACCTCGTTGCGATCATTGTTGAGCCGGGCTTGGGCCGTTCCTTGAGCAGATCCCCGGTCGGAACCGGTAATTCGCATGGTGAATCCGCCACCATCCGAGCGCTCGACCACTCCGTAGAACGTAATCATGAAGTTTCCGCCCCGCAGCGAAACCGACGTACGCGATCCAGTACTGTCCACGAATCCACGGGTGATTTTGACGTTCCCGGCAGATCTGCTGTTGAAGGTGCCTCGTCCCGATGTATCTACTCTCACCCGAGGATAACCAGGAATACCGGGGCCACCCGGTCCTCCAGGATAGCCAGGTCCGCCGGGACCACCTGGCCAGTTGCTGCTGTTGGCTCGCGGACTATAGGTCGCGCGTTCCACGCGATTGCGGCCGATATCCACAATGCAATCGTAGGTTGCAGTTCTCCAACTGTTGGGGCCCCCGATGCCATAGCGCAGCCTCCCGCGCAGACCTTGCCGCCCATGAGACGGCGAGTAGCGGTCCTGGGTGTCCAGGCTAAGGTTCAAGCGTCGGCGGGCATCGGCACTAATTCGGTCTGCCAGTGCGCTCTGGCACTGAGCCGTGATGGACGGTGGGCGTCCCGGCGGATACTGTCCGGGAGGGTACTGTCCGGGAGGATAGTGATTCGTGGACGCCTGGGCCTGCAAGGTTTGAGAGGAAGAATCTTGCCCCAGCGCGGGCATGACAGAAACAGCAGCAAGAATCAGGGCGCAGATTGACGGCAAAGTTAGACGGGCGAAGGTCCGAAATGGAAGGGTATAGCACATGGGGACTCTCCTGAAGTGTTTTTGACTGCGGGCCCTTTGCGAGATGCGCCAATATACATCAAGACCCAGCGCCCGGCGACACGGATCCACTGACACGGATCGTTTGACATTGATCGTTTGACATTGATCGTTGGCCTGACCGCAGCCGGGTTAAAATCGACTGGAGGAATTCGCAATGCAAACGCAAGGTGAACCTAAACCGGACCCCAGGTCACGTCAAGCGGCAGAACATGTGGCAGGAGCTCATAGCTTGCTGAAGGCTCTGCAGGACAAAGTTGCGGAGCACCCCGAAATCGGCCAAGCCATCAATAAGCTGGAAATGGCGCTCGCGATTCTCGAAGTGCAGACCGGCGGAATGTTTTAGGGGTCCCCGATTTTTACTCTGCTTAATCGCTTCAGGTTAACGCCCGATCCAGATGGCTGTAGCCTCCGTCCACGAAAATATGCTGACCGGTGGTATGCCCGGACTTGCCGGAAAGCAAGAAAATCGCCATGGCGGCGATCTCGTCCGTGGTTGTCATTCGCTTCCCCAAGGGAATTTTGGAGAGGATGGCACTCAATTTCTCCTCGGGATTCGGGAAGGTCGCCAGCCACTCCCGATAGAGCGGGGTCATTACCTCTGCCGGCAGAATGGTATTTACGCGAATGTTGTAAGGCAGCAGTTCCGCCGCCCACTCCCTGGTGAGCGCCATGATCGCGCCTTTCGAGGAGGCGTAGCCCGAAGTGCCGCCCTGTCCGGTGACGGCTGTCTTTGAGCCGATGTTTACAATCACCCCTTGCGCTCGCTTCAAGTGTGGCAGGGCGTAGTGGGCCATGCTGTAGTAATGCACCAGGTTGCGCTCCAGCGAGGCCACGTATTCCTTCGGATTTCCCTGCTCGAGGCCAACTTTGTCGTTGCGCCCCGCATTGTTGACCAGCGCATCAAGCCGGCCAAATATTTTGAAAGTTTCCTCGACCACCCGGGAGCAATCTTCCGGCACCGAGAGTTCGGCCGTGCACAGGCCAACCGCTATGCCCTTGTCGCGCAACTCCTTCTGCAATTGCGTCCCCGCTTCCGCATCGCGGTCCACGATCACCGGCACCGCGCCTTCGCCGGCGCTGGCCCGCACGATGGCTGCGCCGATTCCCTTGGCCCCGCCGGTCACGACGACGACTTTATCTTTCAGTTGTAGATCCATCCAGTTGCAGATCCATCGGTCCGCCGCAGATCCATCAGGTGGTTAGCCGTGAAGATTGAGAAAGCCGCCATCAATCGGATAATCCACCCCGGTAATGAAGGACGCCTCATCCGAACATAAGAAAAGCGCAAGCGAGGCAATTTCGCCGGGTTCTGCCATTCTTCCGATGGGCTGCGTCTGCGACAGTTTCGCAAACATTTCCGGCTCACGCCCAGGATAAGTCTTGCGCAGATAATTATCGACGAAAGGCGTGTGCACCCGGGCTGGGGAGATGCAATTGCAGCGAATCTTGTGACCCAGATAATCTCTGGCGACGGAATAGGTCATCGCGATCACGGCCGCCTTGCTCATGGAATAGGCAAAGCGGTCGGCCAGCCCGACGGACCCCGCGATCGAAGCCATGTTCAGGATCACGCCCCCGTTACCCGCTTTCATGGGGCCGACCGCGGCCAACATACAGTTGTAGAATCCCTTCACATTCACCCGAAAGACGCGATCAAAGTCCTGTTCGGTCGTGCTTTCAACCGTGCCGATGTGTGAGATTCCCGCATTGTTCACCAGGATCGACACCGGCCCCTGTGCGGTCAGCTTGGCGAACCTGTCTTTGACCTGGTTTTGGTCGGTGACATCACAGGCGTAAGCCTCGGCCTTTCCTCCCCTGGAGGTAATCTCCTGGCAGGTTTCTTCCGCCTCGTTGAGGCTGACATCAAGGATCCGCACCGCGGCCCCATGAGTAGCAAAGGTCAGCGAAATTGCCCTGCCGATGCCGCTGCCGCCGCCCGTAACCACGGCCACTTTGCCGTCGAGCCTGAAATTAGTATTGCCCTTTGGTTGACTCAGAGCGAGACGCCTCTCTTCCACGGGATAAAATCATTCTGAGCATTCAGTTCTGCCTTCGTCTTAGTCTCGCCACTGGCCACCTTAATGACCAGCTCCAGGATATCTTCCCCCATGCGCTCGATCGTGGTCTGACCCGAAACGATGCCGCCAGTGTCGATATCAATGATATCGTTCATGCGCTGGGCCAGGGACGAATTGGTGGAGAGCTTCACCACGGGGGCAATTGGATTTCCGGTCGGCGTGCCCAGGCCGGTCGAAAACAAGACTACACTGGCTCCCGCTCCCACCTGCGCTGTAACACATTCCACATCATTTCCGGGCGTACATTGCAAGTGCAACCCGGCGACGGTTGAATATTCCGGGTAGTCCAGCACCGCCGTAACCGGAGACTTCCCACCCTTTTTCGCCGCCCCCGCCGATTTCATGGCGTCGGTCAGCAGTCCGTCACGAATATTCCCGGGAGACGGATTCATCTCGAAACCCGATCCAACCGATCGGGCGCGAGCTTGATAGTCGCGCATCAACTTCGCAAACCGGTCCGAGACTTCCTTTCGTGTGCTGCGATTAATGAGTTCCTGTTCCACCCCGCACAATTCCGGAAATTCGGAAAGAATCGCCCGGCCCCCAAGCGTCACCAGAAGATCGGCGGTGTGTCCGATTGCAGGATTGGCCGAAAGGCCGGAAAATCCGTCCGACCCGCCGCATTTCAAACCCAGACACAGACGAGAAAGCGCCGCCGGCGTGCGCTCGGCCTTGTTGGCCTCAACCAGGCCAAGAAATGTTTGCCGGATAGCGTCCGAAAGCATCGCCGACTCGGTCCCGCTTTTTTGCTGTTCCAGAATAATCACCGGCTTGCCGAGACTCGGGTTGCGCTTCTCGATCTGCTGCCGCAGGATGCCAATCTGTGCATTCTGGCAACCCAAACTGAGGACCGTCGCTCCGGCGACATTGGGATGGTTGATGTATCCCGCAATCAGCCCGCACAGATTGTTGGCATCCTCGCGGGTCCCGCCGCACCCACCTTCATGCAGAAGGAATTTGATGCCGTCGATAGTCTCGAACAATCGGGCCCCTTGCGGGTCTGGACCGTTCCCCGGCAAGTTGGGAGCAACGGTCTCATTCAGCTTGCCTTCCCGATAGAGCTTCGCCAGCGCGGCCACTTGCCGGCGATAGACTTGCGGCGCCGCGAAACCCAACTCCTCCTCGAAAGCCTGCTTCAGAACCCCAATATTTCTGTTCTCGCAAAACACCAGGGGAACGACCAGCCAGTAGTTGCGCGTGCCGACCTGGCCATCCGGCCGCTGATATCCTGAAAAGGTACGGCCCTTCCAGCGTGAAACGTCGGGCGGATCCCAACGGTACTCGCCGGACTGCTCACGGAAATCAGACGCCTGGTGCTGAACATTGCTGGTAGTCAGCCTTTCTCCCCGGCTGATCGGCTTTGCGGCCTTTCCCACCAGCACGCCATACATGATCACTTCAGCGCCCAGGACAAGGTCTTGCGTCGCGAACTTGTGTTTGGCAGGTACGTTGGAAACGAGACTGTAGCTCTTGCCGGAGAATTCGATTTGCTCACCTTGATTCAGATCAGTGAGCGCGATCAGGACATTGTCCCTGGAATCGAGTTGCAAAACCCGGTCGGCCATTTCTTCTATTGTAGAACAGGCGTCTCAGTGGCTGATTCATCGCTGCTCGTTGCGCCCCCAGCTCAACGGCCACTGGCCTAACTTTGCGTCCAAATCTAGCCGCGTGCTGGCCCTGGCGGCGGCTTCAACTTCCAAAATCGTTGCGCATTCCCTCCCAGGACGGCGTCCCGCACCTGGGCCGGGCGGCCGCCGAGGTAATCTTCCACCACTCCCATGGCCCGGGCGTAGGAAGCGGCTACAGTGCACACCGGCCAATCGGACCCAATCATGAGCCGCTGCGGCCCGAAGTATTCGAAGGCAACGTCCAGGTAGGGCCGCACCTGCTCGGGCTCCCAGTGCTGCCAATCCGCCTCCGTCACCAATCCGGACAGCTTGCACGAAACATTCGGAAACGCCGCCAGCTCCCTGATTCCACTCTTCCAGGGATGCAAACTTCCGCTCTTGATCGGCGGTTTGGCCAGGTGGTCCAGCACGAAACGCTGGCGGGGAAACTGGCGCACGAATTCCGCCGCCACCGGGAGATGTTTGGCATAGATCAGAATGTCGTAGGCCAGATCGAACTCCTCCAACGCGGAAATGCCGCGAAGGAATTCCGGCCGCAACAGGAATCGCTCGTCAGGCTCGCCCTGCACCACGTGTCGAATTCCAACCAGCTTGGGATTCCCGGCCAAGGCTTGCAGCTGCGACCGGGCGTCGGGAGACTGCAGGTCCACCCAGCCGACCACTCCCAGCATGAATGGCGACGAAGCTGCCAGTTCAAGAAGCCATCGTGTCTCCTCGATCGTCTGCCGCGCCTGCACCGCGATGCAGCCCTGAAAACCGGCGTGTTCCAGTTCGAAGTTCAGGTCATCCGGAAGGAAATCGCGGCGCAACCCTGCCATCGAATCATCGATCCAGTCATACTCGCGCGGATCATAGACCCAGAAGTGCTGATGAGCGTCGATGCGCATGTTTACCGAATACTCCCAGGCTAACCTGGATACCAGACCCGCCGCGGATCGGCCTCGCTTCGTTGATAAGTCCAGGCCTCTTCGATCAGACGCGTCAAGTCAAAAGTGGGCCGCCAGCCCAGCAGAAACTTCGCTTTGCTGTTGTCCAGCCAGGTTGACCAGAAGGGAGTCTCGACCGCAACCGATGGAAGTCCTCGAGTCGCTTTCAGATAATCCGCCACCTGCTGGTAATCCACCGGCTCGTCCATGCAAAGGTTGAAGGTCTGCTGGTGAGCTTTGGGATGGTCCAGGGACTTCAGGATCGCCTCGGTCAGGTCACTGACATGCACGAAGTTTCGTCGCACCGGCTTCCCTTTCCGGTCGAGCATCAAAGGCACAGCCCCGCTCTTCACGTATTCATCTGCGCTCCTGTCGCCCACCAGGTCTCGCCATCGCGGTCCTCCGAACACATCTTCGCCAAACGACAGCGAGTATTTGAAGTCATCCTTTTCCATGATCCAGGGCGCTCGTAAGCAACAACCTGAGAGGTCATACTGGATGAAATACTGCTCCAGCATCACTTCTTCGAGCACTTTGGAGAGCGCATAGCAGCCGGGATAAGCGCTGTGTTTCTGCTCCTCGGTGATGGGCAAGGGATGAGGGTAGAAGAAGTGTCCCAGAGCAGCGTCGCCGCCAATCAGGATGATCCGTCTGAAAGATGCGCTGGCGCGGCACTCTTCCAGCAACCAGAACAGGCCCTTGACCGTAACATCCATTACGTCGCCGGGAGTTTCCTTGCAGGTGGCGCAATGCAGCACGTGGGTAACATCCTGCATGGCCGCGCGCACCACCACCCGGTCTGAAATACTCCCCGCGACGATCTCCAGCCGCTCCTTGGGCCGCAGAAGGCGGTTATGACATAACGCCCGGATAATCACATCCTGATCAGACTGCAGAATCTGGCCAATGAAATGACTGCCAACTTTGCCTGCAGCTCCGGTAACCAGAATGCGCTTCATCGCTATCGCCCTACTGATCGGTAGATAATACAGCCCGGCTCAAATCAGGGTCAGCAACTGTTGTGGGCAATGAAGAAAAAACACGAGAAAACCTTGCGGACGGTCTTGAATGACGCAGCCCCCGCGCGGCAACTTATCGTAAACACACGCTCAATTCGACGACTGCACCTGCATGGTTTCGTCGATCCAGAGCTGCGCCGGAGCTCCGGCGGTGTCGCGAGTGGCGGTTACGCGAAAGCCGCTGGAGGTGGTTTCAACATCGTAGGTATAAGGAGGCCGCTGCCTCTCGATGGTGATGTAGTTCCCTGAAACCAACTCGTCCAGGGAAGCGTACTTCTGTTCCGTGGCAAAGTAGCCGCGCTCCGCGTTGGCAATACTGATCAGATCGTTCTTCACACCCATGATGTTGGCCGCTCCAGTGGGAGTATTGCCCCCGCCCGGCGCAGACACCGTCTTTAATTGGATCGAATAGAGGTACATCCCGACCGCCATCACGACGACAATGCCCAAAAAACCAAAAGCACGGCCCATAGCTCCCTCCGCATGCCGCCATTGCATCGCGAAACGGCTTCAGGGACAAGTAACTAGAGTGTGGAGCCGGCCACTGAACTCATGCCCGGGAAAGGGAGCAGGGGCGCCCACCCGTACGCGCGGACTAGACAGCAACTCGATCGACGTTTTTGGTTAAATCCCTATGGGTAGTCCGGCAAAGCGAGGTTGTCGGCGAGATCACGGCCGACGGCAAGATCTGCGATCCAGCCGATTGCCATAAGATTGAAGATCTGGTTGCGCATGAACAGTGCGCCCTTCGACTTTGGGGCAAATGCACCCGCAAAACGTAGCGCCGCTTTCTGCTTTCCCAGGACGAACGGTCCGAACAGGTCCTGGTACCGCGCAAAAGCTGCGCCATAGTCACCGTTGGCTCGGTGCAATTCACCGGCCAGGATATACGCCGCCACCATGGCCAAGGCCGAACCTTGCCCGGCGAGCAGCGAAACGCAGCAAGCCGCATCGCCCACCAGCGTTACCCGCCCCCGCGTCCACAACCCCTGCCGCGGATCCATTCGTATTTGGCTCACCCGGTCGAAATAGAGATCGTTGGTGGTGTCCAGCGCGTCCAGAATCTGCGGACATTCCCATCCGGCAGTTCCGAAGCGCTGCCGCACCAGGGCCTTCTGTGCCGGAACGTTATCGGCTCCGCCAATCCCGTCATCGGCAAACGTAAAAAAGAACATGGTGCGGTCGTCCCGCATGGCAAAGCGTGCCACCTGCTGGCCCACTTGTGTGTACATCACATAAACCAGTTCGTCTCTTGGGCTGTAGCCCTCGATCTGGAAGGCTGCGGCTTTGTAACCCAGATATTTCTCGAATTGGCTTTCCTCCCCAAAAACCAGTTCGCGGACCCGGGAATGAAGCCCGTCCGCCCCGATGACGAGATCGAACTCGCGTACGCCCCCGCTTTCGAAGGTGACCTGAACACTTGTTTCCGTCTGCTCGATCCGCTTCACGCTGTCGCCAAACAGGGTCTCGACTTTGCCTTCGATCTTGCCGAAGATCAAGGCCGACAGATCTCCTCGTGGAAGGCTCACAAATCGGCCATGAGTCATGTGGGAAAATGCGGCGGCGGGAAAGCCGGCCACCCTTTCTCCGCTCTGGCTCACGACCCTTACTTCCCGGACCATGTACCCCGCGTCCTTGATCTCCGTCAACAGACCCATGCGTGCCGCAATATCGAAGCCTGCGCCCCAGAAATCGATAATGTAGCCGCCGGTGCGCAAGCGTGGCGCCGCCTCTACGATGGTGGGTGTAAAACCGTAGTGGGCCAGCCAGAACGCCAGAGTCGGTCCCGCGATTCCGGCGCCCGAGATCAAAATCCTCATCACAAGAAATAGTACGCTGTTCGCTGTGGATCCAGGCTGATGCCGGCGGTCCTACGGGGCGCTATGACCAGTACACCGCAACACGCCCAGATAGACACTCCACGGACCGACTGCGTCACGATACTGGTGGGCCATCACCCGGGCAAGTTGATGCACATGAGTGAGGTCGTGAACCGCCCAGGTCGCCAAAAGTTCCGATAGCGTCACCACCCCCAACGATGGATGCCTCCCTCGCCGGCCCAGGTCTTCATGCTGCAAATTCAGCGCCTGCAGCGCCGCCAGGTTTTCCCTCCGCAGACGAGCGAAATCGTCCAGGAGCAGGTCGATCGTCCGCGACTTGTCTTGAGTCTCTTTCAACTGCGCCCAGCGGTCAAAAGGGTCAAAGGGCCGTGCTTCGCCGTTCTCCAGAAGGATACGTACTCGCGGCATCCAGTCGGTGCGCTCACCGGCGATCAGGTGGCCCACAATGTCGAACGCGCACCATGTATCCTTTCCTTCGTTACCGCGCACCCAAAGGTTGGGCAGTCCGCGCAGCAGCGCATTCAGGGTTGCGGGAGTGCGGGTTAGAACCGCGATGGTCTCGTCCAGGCTGAATTCTGTCAGGTTCGCCATGCCTACGTAGATGCATGGCGGGCGCGTTGGACTCAGGGGGAGGGATCAAGGCTGCCGAAGGGATCCTGACCATCCAGCGCGGCCATCCCTGAGGCTTAAGGATGGTTCCCGGGTGACGCTTCGGTGGGACGCGGGCAGCAAGGATTCGTTCGCGAGGACTTACGCTATGATTGGTTGGTCGACCCGTACGCCGCTGCGCATTAGTTTCGATTTCGATTGCCTACCCCGGCTGAGTTTTCACGCTGAAGGATTACAGAACCCAGGCTCGCCCCGGCAGTGCTGCGGAACAATGCCATGAGTACCGCAATCTCAATTGAGAGCGAGGCAGCGGCCTGGCGCCCCGCCGGCAATCCCTGGCTTATTGCTGTCACCGTCTCCCTGGCCGCATTCATGGAGGTGCTCGACACTGCCATTGCCAATGTCGCCTTGCCCCATATCGC
>JBOGLD010000307.1:0-5555 GCA_050745885.1 Terriglobales bacterium | reverse complement strand
GCCCACCGTAATGAAGGGACGCTTGAAAACGTCTTTGACTATTTCGTGCATGTCGAAGAATTTGTCCAGCCAGAAGTATGTGGTGAAGTGCAGGCATCCGTAGAAGAAGGCGAACAGGCCGATCATGCGCCGGAAACGGATGAGGCCGGGCAGGCGCAGCAGTTTGCGCAGCGGAGTGATGGCCAGCGTCACGATGACCAGACGGATGGTCCAGTCGCCGGTGAAGTGCGTGATGTATTCGATCGGGTTGGCGGTGAGATCTTGCTGCCAGGCGCGCCGCGCCAGCCAGAACAGAGGCGTCAGGCCCAGCAGAAAAGCCAGGGCTTTCACCCATCTGCGCTTCCGCATCCCCTAGAAATTCTTCTTCAAGTCCATGCCCGTGTAGAGGCTGGCCACCTGGTCGCCGTATCCATTGAACATCAGCGTCGGGCGTTTGCCGAACTCGCCGAGGCGGCGTTCCGTGGCCTGACTCCAGCGCGGATGGTCAACGTTGGGGTTTACGTTGGAGTAGAAGCCGTATTCGCTGGGCGCGGAAATATGCCAGGTGTTGTCGGGCTGGCTGCCAACAAAGCGGATGCGGACGATGGCCTTGATGCTCTTGAAGCCGTATTTCCATGGAATGACCATGCGCAGCGGCGCGCCGTCCTGATTGGGCAGAATTTCGCCGTACATGCCAAAACACAGCAGCGCCAGCGGGTGCATGGCCTCGTCCATCCGCAAGCCTTCGACATAAGGCCATTCCAGCACGTGGCTGCGCTGGCCCGGCATCTGCTGCATATCGAAAAGCGTGGTGAACTCCACAAACTTTGCCTTGGGCAAAGGATCGGCGCGCCTGATCAATTCGCTGAGTGAGAACCCTACCCACGGAACCACGATCGACCAGCCTTCCACACAACGATGGCGATAGATGCGCTCTTCCGGCGCGGCCATCTTGATGATGGCGTCCACGTCGAGCACCTGTTTCTTCTTGACGTCGCCGTCGATGGTGACCGTCCACGGACGCGTCTTGAGGTTCTTGGCCAGGCCGGCCGGTTCGTACTTGTCGGTCGAAAATTCGTAATAGTTGTTGTAGTTGGTGACGTCCTTGTAAGGAGTGATCGTCTCCTTGGTCGAAAACGGGCTCTTCTGGATGCCATCAATTTTGGCGTTGGCATGGGCCACCGATGAAGGCGACGCTATTTCGTGCAATCCCACGCCCGCCGCCACGGCGGCTGCGCCCGCCAGCGCGGTGCCGGCAAGGAACTTCCGCCGGTTCAGGTACAGGCTTTTCGGTGTGATCTCGGAGGATCGGATGTCGTCCGCTTTCTTGATCAGCATGAAGGGAAGCTCCCGGAAAGGCACGCACAAAGGGCGGCACTCGATCTTGGCTTCTATTCTCTGTTAAATAGGACGCGTTTGGCCGGAAAAAGTTGCATCTCCGTTTCGATACTCCAAACCAAAGTCCATTGATTCGAGGGTACTTATTCCAGAAGCAGGCCTGGGACCGTCTCCGCCGAGCCCCGCTATGTACCACTGGCAAGCATCTCACAGACCCGCCGAATCTCGTCGCGGTGCATCACGCTCAAGGCCAGAAATTCAAAGCCATGGCGCAAGCCGTCGCGATATCGCACCAGGGCGCGGAACTTGATGGGAAATGGCGCCATGGGCAGCGACAAGTCCATCGACACGACTTCGCCAGGCTCCAGCTCACCGGTCAGGGTTGCGCCGATGCCATCTTCCCCAAGCTCGTTCGATCGCCCCCAAAAGGAGACGTTTTCACCGGAACGAAAAACGTGAACCGACAGGCGGACATCGAGCGGATGGCGGGAATACCGGCGCGACGTCCGGGAATCAGGTTTGGGATCGGGCTGAGAGCTCATGGCGTGGTTTCTTGCGGCCTGCTGCGAGACTGCGGACTGCTAGTTCCCGTGCAGTGGATACCCGGCCTCAAGCGGGAGTTTGCTCTCGATTCTTAGTACGGTAACGCCTCCGGTGATCGAATACACGTCCACCAGGCCGACTGCACCTGGAGTAGATTCCACAGCCTGCACCAGGGCTTTGTCGGAATTGACCACCACGATGGCAGGATGATTCACTCTGCCGTGATTGGCATTGCTGATGAGGGTGCTGACCTCGTCGCTCGACATGCCATATACCTTTTGCAGCACCAGCCTCATTTCGGTGGACGCGGGATTGAGGCTGAAGAAGGTAACCGGTTTGCCCTTGGCCCAACGGCTGGTCTGACCCTTGCAGATCTTGACCAACTCGGTCATGCTGACCTCGGTCACACCGTTGGATTTGTTTGAAACCAGCGCCATGTCCTTGGCTTCGGCCCCCGCGACCCAACCCGCGACCACCAGCCAAACCCCGAACGCATATCGGCAAAGCACGGCTCTCCCCCAGACTTGAATCGATTGTCCTCGAAGCGGGAGAGATGCTCAATGCCAACCGGCGTTGGGTTACCAGCAGAGACAATACGAGCGCGCCCTGAGAAAGCGCCGCGAATTATGTAGAGGCAGATGTCCTCATCTGCCCCTACACGAGCCGCCTGTCGTATCATCTCCAGCATGGCTGCTCTGCCCGAGCCGTCCCGAATCCTGGCGTTCGAAGACGCGCGCCACCTGGTGGAAGAGCACGCTGCGCGGCTACGTCCCCACGGCAAGGAACTCGTGGAACTGCTCGAAAGTGCAGGACAGGTGCTGGCCGAGTCGGTACTGGCAGACCGCAACTTTCCACCCTTCCCCCGGGCCATGCGCGACGGGTATGCGGTGCGGGCTGCCGATCTTAACCAGATGCCCGCCACGCTTGAAGTGATCGGAGAAATCAAGGCCGGGGCGCGCAAGGACGACGTCCCCACCCTGCAGCCGGGCCAGGCTGCGGTCATCATGACAGGCGCGCCCGCACCTGCCGGCGCCGATGCGGTCGTCATGGTGGAGCACACTGCGCGCAATGCCGGCCGGGTAGAGATCATGAAGTCAGCCGCGGCGGGCGACAACATCGTTCCGATCGCCTCGGAAGCCAAGCGCGGAGAGCGGCTCCTGTCTCCGGGAATGCGACTCGACTTCGCGGCTATCGCAGTGGCCGCGTCGGCAGGGAGAAGCCGTCTTTTGGTTTACAGCAAACCCAAAGTCGCGATCCTCTCGACCGGCGACGAAATTGTGGACATCGACGTGCCGCCCGCGTCCAACCAGATCCGCAACTCGAATTCTTATTCGCTGGCGGCCCAGGTGCAGACCGCCGGGGGAGAGCCCGTCCTGCTCCCCATCGCTCCCGACGAACCTGCGCGCCTGCGCGAACTCATCGCCGACGGCCTGGAAGCCGATCTGCTGTTGCTGGCCGGTGGAGTCTCCATGGGCAAGTACGATCTGGTCGAACCAGTCCTGGCGGAATTCCATGCGGAATTTTTCTTCACCGGCGTACTGATTCAACCGGGAAAGCCGGTTGTATTCGGGCGCGTCCCAGGTGCAGACGCTCCCGCCCGCGAACCCCTTGCGTCGCCCCCGGCCGATGTTTATTTCTTCGGCCTCCCAGGCAATCCAGTCTCGACCATGGTAACTTTCGAACTCTTCGCCCGCCCCGTCCTGGAGGCGCTCGCTGGCATGACCCCGCGCAAGCTGGTGTTCCTGAACGCGCGCCTGAAGTCTGAGATAAAAACAAAAACCGGCCTGAAACGATTCCTGCCGGCAATCCTGTCCGGGGAATTTGAGAACCCAGAAGTGGCGCTGGCGCCATGGCACGGCTCAGGCGACATAGCGTCCATGACGCGGGCGAATTGCTACGTCGTAATTTCGCCGGACCGGGAGCGAATTGCCGCCGGGGAATGGGTGCCGGTGCTGATGCGGTAGTGTAGGCGCGAGCGTCCCGCTCGTGCTGGAAGCTCTTCATGCACCGAAGGAAAGGGGCGTGGGCCCGGCGCCCAGTTCGCCTCATTTACGACTGGCATCGCTGGAAATGATGCGGCACGAGCGGGACGCTCGCGCCTACATCAAATTGCAGGTGTTGCTAAGATAACTTGTTGGCATTGGAGACCGGTGGCTCACAAGCTCTCACACTACGATAAGTCTGGCCGCGCCAAAATGGTGGACATCTCTTCCAAGGTCGCCAGCCACCGCGAAGCCGCCGCCAGCGCCTTCGTCCTCTTGCAGCCGGCGGTGCTTAAAGCTCTGCCCAAAAATCCCAAGGGCGATCCGCTCGAAGTGGCCCGGCTGGCGGGCATCATGGCGGCCAAGCGCACATCCGATCTGATCCCCATGTGCCATCCCTTGCCGCTTTCCTACGTTGATGTGACCATGCGGCTGTGCGAGAATGGCGTCGCTATTACCTCAAAAGTTATCACCACGGCGGTTACGGGAGTCGAGATGGAAGCCCTGGTCGCGGCCAGTGTCGCCGCACTGACCGTGTACGATATGTGTAAAGCGCTGGACAAGGGAATCGAAATCCGGGAGATCGCGCTTGAGCACAAATCCGGAGGGAAAAGCGGAAACTACACCCGCGTCCGCAAGAAGACCTAGCCTGCCATGCCGAATAACGTCAAAGTCCTGCTGGTGGACGACAACCCCATGGTCCTGGGACTGTTGCACGGCGCCCTGACTCCGCTGGCTCACGTGACCACCTCCAATGACACGGCCGATGCCTTGCTGAAAGCGGTCGATGATCCTCCCGACCTGCTGGTCAGCGACTACCGCATGCCGGGTATGGATGGCCATCAGTTGATCGAGCGGCTGCGGAGCCGTCCCAAGACCGCGGGCATTGCGGTGATTTTGCTGGCCAGCAAGGCTGACATCACGGAAAAGCTTTCCACCCAGGAGCCGGTCGATGATTTCGTCGAAAAGCCGTTTTTCCTGAAGGAAGCCACCCAGCGCATCAAGCGTGTGATTGACAAGATTTCGCTGGAAAAAATGGCCAAGACAGCGCCCTCCGACGGCGTACTGCGCGGCAGCCTGGCACAGATGAACGTCATCGACCTGGTGCAATCGCTCGAAATGGGACGAAAGAGCTGCCTGCTGACGATGATCAACGGCGAGGACAGATGCGAGATTTATTTTTCGCAGGGTCAGGCGAAGCACGCGGCCTACGGTGCGACACTGGGAGATGAGGCGGTCTTCAAGGTTTTGCGCTGGACGGATGGAAATTTCGAGATTGATTTCACAAAGAGCACCGCGCAGGAAACGACTACGCTGAATACGCAAGGTCTGCTGATGGAGGGGTTGCGGCTGCTCGATGAAGCAGCGCGCGATGCGGCGGAAGGCGACGCTGAGGGCGAAGATGTCCTGCTCGACACCTGAGGCGGGCGGTTCTTCCCATACTGGTTTGAGGCACGGCGACGCAATTCTAGCGGCTGTGTTGACCGTGAGCGATTCGTGCTCACGGGGAGAGAGGACCGATCTATCCGGTCCGGCCGTTGCCGAGGCATTGGAGCGCAGAGGATTTCGAGTTGAGCGCGCGCTCGTTTCCGACGAGCAGAGCGCGATCCAGGAAAAACTGATGCAGTTGTGCGAGACGGCGCGTCTGGTGGTCACGACCGGCGGGACGGGGATTGCTCCGCGCGACGTGACGCCGGAGGCCACGCGCGCCGT
>JBOGLD010000306.1:0-7421 GCA_050745885.1 Terriglobales bacterium | reverse complement strand
AGCATCTGATCGACCTTGATCTCGATGGGCAGGCCGTGGCAGTCCCATCCGGGGACATAGGGAGCGTCAAATCCGGCCATAGTCTTGGATTTGACTACAAAATCCTTCAGACACTTATTGAGCGCGGTGCCCAGATGGATGGGTCCGCTGGTGTAGGGCGGGCCATCGTGGAGAATGTAGAGCTTGGCCCCGCGCCGCGAGGCGCGAATACGCTCGTAGATTCCCATCTGCTCCCACCGGGCCAGCGCCTTGGGCTCGTTCTGGGGCAGGTTGGCCTTCATGGGGAAATCGGTCTTAGGCAGATTGATGGTGGATTTCAGCTCCAGCGGCACGCGGTTGGTTTCTCCCAAATGGTTGATTTTTTTCATTATAGGGAGCGGGAGAACGAACGTCCATTGACCGCCGGCAACGCCCGGATTTAGGCGCGAACGGGAGTTCGGAAAGCACTGTCAGAAAGACCGCGGAAACGTGTACAATTTTCCCCAGGGTGACGTTTGCCTTAACTCAGCATCTAAGAACTTGAGGAGAGTTCGGGGCAGCGTGGACGTCGGCTTGAACGAGGCCACCGGAGGATTCGCCGCTTCGCGAGCAACTTGGCAGCTCATGTGCTCATCAAGTTCAGAATAGGTTGATGGATTCGCCCGGCGTACGCAGTTGAATTCGGGTTAACTATGCCAACACTCGAGAGCAAGCCCCGCGGCGAAGCTGAACCCGAACTCAATTTGCTGCTCTCCAAGAGTATTTTGGAAGAGCCGCTGTGGAAGTCTCTTTTCCGGAACCTAGACGATTTCTTCTTTCCCAAGAAACTACCTCCGCTGGTGCTGACTTCGAAGCCTGTCCCGGTCAAGGATATTTGGGGCTTCTACGATTATAAGAAAAACGGCGTACTGGGTTCTACCGTCGTGCACATCCTGGCGGTGGCGGTCATCATCGGGATCACCCTGCTGGGCCGAAGGGTAGTGCAGCAGATCGTAAAGCCGCACGACACCATCGCGCTGGTTTCTCCCGACGATATTCCTCCCTTGCAGCCCTCGAAGACGGCGGCGGGAGGTGGCGGCGGTGGCGGAGATCGCGACAAGTTCCAGGCGCCCAAGGGCAAATTACCCAAGCAGTCGATGGAGCAAATCACGCCTCCCATGATGGTGGTGAGGAACGACAATCCCAAACTGACGGCTGAACCGACGGTGGTGATTCCGCCCCAGGTGAAGTTGGCCCTGAATACCCTGCCCAACCTGGGTGACCCGATGTCGCACCTGCCTTCGGGCCCACCTTCCAACGGGACCGGTTCGGGCGGTGGTATTGGTTCAGGTTCGGGCGGCGGCGTGGGCGTGGGCACGGGTCCCGGCGTGGGCGAAGGGCGCGGCGGCGGAGTTGGCGGCGGCGTGTTTCGGGTAGGCGGCGGCGTAAGCGCCCCCCGAGTGATCTATCAGCCCGACCCGGAATACTCGGAAGAAGCGCGCAAAGCGAAGTACCAGGGCACCTGCGTCCTTTGGCTGGTGGTAGGGCCGGATGGCAGGCCGCGAGACATTCGCGTGGCCCGCAGCCTGGGCCTGGGACTGGACGAAAAGGCCATCGAAGCGGTGAAGACCTGGAAGTTCGAGCCGGCGATGAAAGACGGAAAACCCGTGGCGGTACAGATCAATGTGGAAGTCAGCTTCCGGCTGTACTGATTTTATTTGGGCTTGAAAGCGGCCGCGATATCTTTCGCGGCCGCTTTGCTTTTGGATGAGACAAAGCTGCCCGCAAATACCAACCTGTCACCCTGAGCGAGCCGGGATCGTCCGCTAGCGGACGATCCTGGGGAGTCGAAGGGCCCTACACGATGCAACGGGGCTTGGTGCATGGTCTTTTTTCTCCGCGCTTCCGTCGGAAAATCCCAACGCCATACGCCACCGATACAGCTCTAGGGGCCCTTCGACTGCGCGGTGCTTCGCGAAGCGAAGCAGTCGCTCCGCTCAGGGTGACATTACTCTTTATTCTTTCAGTTCGACGTGCTCAACGTCTTCGATCGGACTACCCAAAAATTGAGCGCCCAGGCGGCGGAATTTCTCCACTGAATCGGTCACGAAGAATTTCAGCCTGGGCACTCCGCGGCGTTCTGTCTCGGAAGAAGGTCTGGGCAGGCCTTTGTGAAGCAACTGGCTGACCACACGGGCGGTGGAATCTGCAGAATCGACGATGTTCACATGGCCGGGCACCAAGCGGTGCAGCAACGGCTTCAGCAGGGGATAGTGAGTGCAGCCCAGGACCAGGACGTCGGCGGATTCGAAGTCGCCGCCGAACGCGTGGTCGAGATAGATGCGCGCCACCTGTTCGGCGACCGGGTGCTCCGCCCACCCTTCTTCGACCAAAGGCACAAACAGTGGACAAGCTTTCTCCGTGGCCTCGATTCCGCGAGCCTGCAAAGCCCTGGCGTAGGCGTGGCTGCTCACCGTGGCCTCGGTGCCAAGGACCACCACTTTGCGGGCCCGGCTGGCCGCCGCGGCCCGTACGGCGCCGGGCTCTATGACCCCCACCACGGGAACGCTGGAAGCCTGCGTAATCTGCTCGAGAGCGAGAGCAGTGGCCGTGTTACAGGCGATCACCAGCATCTGGGCGCCGTGTTGTTCGAGATATTGCGCCGCGCCGATGGCGTACCGGGCGACGGTCTTGACCGACTTCGAGCCGTAGGGGAGGCGCGCGGTGTCGCCGAAGTAGATGTAATCGGCTTCCGGCGCGAGCGCGACCAGTTCCTTGAGAACGGTCAGTCCGCCAAAACCGGAATCGAATACGCCGATGCAGGGTCGCCGAGTCACTCTAGGCGAGTCCCAACCGTTCCAACTCTGAACGCTTGAGTTGCACGTTGGGAATCGAGGCGCTGACTTTCGTAGACAACCCTTTCAACATCCCTGCGACAACAAATTCATCGATATGAAGCTTGTTCGTCAGAAACTCCCTGATGCTTTCAATGCCTTCAAATTTTCGAGGCCTCAGTACTCCGCCAAGCCGGCGATAGGGGGCATAGACGATGGAGTACTTCTCCTGGGAAGTCCCATTGGATCTTAACTGAACGATATGGATGGAGCCCGTGTAAACATAGGCATCCTCCACAAAGCGGCCCGCGATTGAGGCATTCACGACGCGAAACCCTTCGTGAGAGGCGGATTTACTCTGCTTCTCGAGTAACTTCAATTCTCGATCGTCTGGACTCATCAAGAAAATTCTCCGGCCAGCAATCTCGTCGGGAATTCCTGCCTGCTGCAGCGCTCTATTTACCTCGCCATAGGCTGCAAGCGGACCTTTTGAATCTACGAGAGGAGTTGCCACGATGAAAAGCCAGTCCTCGGAAACCAAGGCCCAGAGGTATACGGTTACTGGTATACTCGCCCGCGTAAGAGCGGCCACAATTTCCCGACCGATTTCAATGTCGCCATTTACCAGCGTTGCCGTAGCCATGGCATCACTCCCTTCCTTCCCGCCACCGCCCTATACAAATCTCTTGCGCTCAAACCTCGAGTCTCATATCTGCTATCGACGTTCCACCCCTTAACCACATCCCAGTTGACTTTGAATGCGCCGCTAGTCTTCATGTCCGCATCTAGCGCTTCTTGGAGCTTCGCGGCTCCCATCAGCCTGACCAAATCGTGCGTATAGATGTCCTTGATCGCGGCTTGTTTCGGTGGGAAATCGTGGCGTCTCGTATTTTTAGCTATGCAGGGCTTGAGGGCACATTCGACCGCAAGTCCGGTCAAATAGTATGCACCTTCCAGCCTCCCGCTCCCTATCAGAATACGGGCATCCCTCAACCTGATTCTAGCAAGTTGCTGAAATTCGCGCCGAGTCTCCGCCATGTTCGCTCAACGCCTCGAATTCGCAGACGAGTCTAGCGCGAGATCTTGAACAACCATGGACCCACAGCAGAGCCCCGGCGGAATCGGCGCGCCGTGCGGGCAGGTGCGGGGGTGGCCCAGGAAGCTGCAGATCTTGTCGGTGGCTTCGGGCGAGAGGATGTGTTCGAACTTGCAGGCTTGCTGCTCGATTTCTGATTCGCTGTCGAGGGCGAGGCTGTCGGTGAAGAGGCGCTCGGCCAACCGGTGGCGGCGAATAATGTCGGCGGCGCGCAGGCGGCCGCGGGGAGTGAATTCCACGATCATGCTGCCGTCGCCGGTGGAGACTCCCGCAGGCTTGAGCGCATCGTGGCACGGGTTCACGAAGGGCTTGTGATTGTGCGCTTCCGGCGGATGGGGCTTCGTCGTGAGCAGGCCCAGGGCCGTCATCTTCTCCACCGCGATGCTGACCGGCAAGGCGCCGTGAACTTCCATACGCTCGATTTCAGCAATTTCTCCGTGCTCCTCTACCGCCCATAGTTCTTCGAGGACTTCGTCAAACTGCTCCTCGTCCGCCATGGCGAAAACTTCCTGATCGGCAATCTTGCCGTGGTGCAGTTCGATGCGGCGATCCGCCAGGCGCGCAACCACCGGATCGTGGGTGACCATCACGATGGTGCGGCCGTGGCGGTGCAGTTCGCGCAGTAGGCGCAGGACAATCTCTTCGTTGACCGCATCCAGATTGCCGGTGGGCTCGTCCGCCAGAACGATCCTGGGATCGTTGATAAGGGCGCGCGCGATGCACACCCGCTGCTGCTCCCCGCCTGAAAGCTGGGCAGGCAGATGCCCGGCGCGGTCCTTCAATCCCACATGGGCCAGGGCCGCAAGCGCTTCCTGCTCATCGGTCATGCTGTGGAAGTACTGGGCCAGCATGACGTTTTCAAGGGCAGTAAGATACGGGATCAGGTGAAATTGCTGGAAGATGAGACCAACTTTTTCGGCGCGGGCGCGGTTCAAATCCTGGGCGGAAATCCGGGCGACGTCTTCGCCGTCGAGCCAGATTTCGCCTGACGTGGGACGATCCAGGCATCCGATCAGGTTGACCAGTGAGGATTTGCCGGAACCAGACGGGCCCATAACGGCGAGCCACTCGCCGGGCGCGACCTCGAGAGACACGTCATCCAGCGCACGGATAACACCGCCATTAGTCTCGGCCCGGGCCGGATAAAGGCGGCTGACATGGCTGAGCTTGATCATGTCATTCTCCCCTGAGGATGGTAGCAGGTTGAACTCGCCCGAGCAGAGATATCGGCAGGACGGCGGCGACGAGGGCGATGACTATCCCGCCCAGTAGAACAACCGGCAAAACGCTCAGACGCGGAGTTACCGGGGCGTGGAAATTGACCCGGCCAATCCAGATGGCCACTCCCACTCCGACGGCAAAGCCCATGGCCGCGCCGATCCCGCCCAGGACGGCGGCTTCGGCAGCGAAGAAGCCTTGCAGCATCCTCCCGGATGCGCCCAGGGCCTTCATGAGGGCAAAGTCGCGGCGTCGATCGGAGACCCAGCCGGTCAACGTGGAGAGCACACACATCGCGGCGGTGAGAATGATGAGAATGGATGCTACGAGAAGGGTAGAGCGCATCCTGCCCAACACATTGGCCTCGCCCTCGGTAACCTGGCGTACGGCGTGGACGTCAGCCACGGGCAGGACCTGCCCGAGGCGTTGGACGACGGCGCTCACCTCTTCGGTCGAGCCAGAGGCCGAGATCTCAACCGTCGAATACGGGACATGGGTCCACTCGGTAAAGTCGGCGAGCGATATGTAGATACGACTGTCTTCGGCTGCGCCGGTCTGCAGCGTGCCGGCCGGATTGAGCCGAATGGTGCGTCCCTGAAAACTGAGGTTGAAGGGCGTTCCCGGCGAACCGGCCACGCTAACGGCACGCGTGCCCACCAGGGCATCGCGCGAGGCTTTCGGCCAACCCGTCACGGACCACCAAGTGCCGTCCAACTTTTTGACTTGTTCGATATCCGTCCCGGCAACGACGACCGAATGACCGTCCGCCGTGCGCGCGACGGCGTAGGCGAACGGGACGGCTATGCCCCCGCTGCCCAAGACTGAGCGGACCGTCGCCAGGGTATGGTCCGGCAGGCTCTGGCCGTCGCGGGCAACTACCACAATGTTGGCGCCGTACTTGCGAAACTCTCGGCGCAGCTTGGCCTGAACGTCGACGTAGAGATTGAGCATGGCGGTGGCCACGGCGGCAGCCACCAGCATGGCCAGCAGGGCAGATGCGGCCCGCCCCCGCCGCAGAACAGCCGCACGCACCAGCATACGCAGGAACATCGAAGTGTGGCGCGCGGGCACCCGGCGGCGGGCGACGTGGCTGGTGTCAGCCGGGATCATGCATCACCTCGCAGCGCGTACACGGGATCAAACTTCACGGCCCGCCGGATGGCCGCGGCACTCCCGGCAAAAGTCACGAGCACGGCAATGGCCAGAATGACGGGCAAGAGCACAGGCTGGATGGTGATCTGCGAATTGAAAATAGATTGTCCGATCTGACGGGCCAGGAGCGCGCCTCCGGCGAAGCCCACGCCCCCGGCCAGCAAGGCCAGCAGCGCAGCTTCGGCAAAAAACAAGACCGCCACCGCCAGGTTACCCGCGCCTAAAGCTTTCATTAGGCCCACCTCGCTGCGCCGCTCGATCACCGCGGTTGCCATGGAAGCGGAAACCGCCAGGGCGGAGGCCAGCAGGGCGGCCAGAGTAATCAGCAGCATGAGTCCCTGGATGCGGGAGAGGACAGTACCTTCATTCTGCGCCACCTGGCGAATCTGTTCCGCGTGCGAGTGCGGAATCGCCTCCTGCAACTGGAATGCGATGGACTGCGCATAGGGAGAGCAGTACCAGCGGTCGTACATCTCAGGCGACATGCTTTTGGGATCGCGGCGGGCGAAAGCATCTTCGGGCTTGGTCACGGCGCTCACGTAGATGCGGCGTACCGCGCCGGGCTTGCCGAGAATCTGCTGTGCCAGGGAAAGGGGCGCGACGATCTGATCATCCTCGGGCCCGCCGGTGGAAAGAATGCCGACAACCTGGCGTGGGTGACCGTCGATTTCAATTTCCTGGCCAGGCGTCCGCTCAAGTCTGGCTGCGACGCGATCACCCAGCAGGACGTCCTCCGAGTTATCGTCCGGCCATGCCCCCTGTACTTTCCACCAGGGATGGGTGGTGCGAACGCCGGTGACGAAATCCTGTTTTCCAAATTCAACGTGCCGGGCGAAGTATGTTCCCAGCAGGGTGAGATTTCCCGCACTGGTCGTAACATTGACCGGCAGCATGGGAGCGAAACCCACGATGTTATTGCGCCAGAACATACCTCTGATTTTGGGCACATCAGCTTCGTTCAGGTATGCCCCGTCACTGGGTGGCTTCAGGTTCACGCCCCCGATCTCGACATCCAGCGTATCTTCCTGGGGTGTGACGATCAGGTTGGCGCCGTAAGTGCGCAGCTCGCGGCTGATCTTGTCGCCGATATCGGTGGCCACGGCGATCATGGCCGTGGCTACGCCCACGCCCAGCATGATGGCAACTCCGGCCAGCAGTTTGCG
>JBOGLD010000305.1:0-5303 GCA_050745885.1 Terriglobales bacterium | reverse complement strand
TGCAGCGAGTGTGGCGAAGCGAGGTTCTCCTCACTCAACGTGCCCCCCGGGACGCTGAATGTTGATGGCCGCAATCTTACAGGAACAAGCTCGCCACAAAATAGTAACGCTTTAGGAAACCTCCGTAGTCCCAAATCCCGGCGCCCCGGCAAAGCTGGATATTTTCGGCACATTTGCCAGAATCACCGCTTAACCTGGGCCCTCCCGCTTGTCCTTCTTCCTGTTAGCAGTGTGGTTCCGGACGTAACTCGGTCGTACACTCCCTTTCGGTAACCCTTAGTAACCATACGATTCTTGGTAACCCGTCTTACAATGACCCTTGTCCGAAAGACCATCCCTCGTATGATCGGCAGACATGGCCGGTTGGATGGCCAACCCGTCGGTGAACCTTCTCACGGAAGATATTTTCTGGCGGGAAATAAACCGGGAGCTGGAGTCAGCAATCTTATGGCGTTCGGTTTTGGCTTCAACAAACAGAAGGCTCTCAGTGCTGCGGAGAAATTCGTCCAGCAGGGCAAGCTGCAGAATGCCATCGCTGAGTACGAAAAGGTTCTCAAAGCTGACCCCAAGGAACTCACCGTCTCTAATACCATTGGGGACCTCTACGCTCGTCTGGGTCAGGCCGACAAGGCCGTCGAATCCTTCAAGAGTGTTGGCGACGCCTATGCTGCCCAGGGCTTTACCGTCAAAGCCATTGCCATGTACAAGAAGCTCACCAAGCTGAAACCCACGTTGGAGAGCGTGCTTCGACTGGCCGAGCTTTATACCCAACAGGGGCTGTTTAACGATGCCCGGGCGCAATATCTGCAGGTAGCGGAGGAATTCCTGCGCTCCGGCGAACTGGAACAGGCAGTGCGGATCTTCCAGAAGACACTGGAAATGGACCCGGAAAACGTCGCCATGCGTACCCGGCTGGCCGAGGTATATGTCAGGCTCAACAAGAAAACGGAAGCCTGGCAGCTTTTCGCCGCCGCCGCTGACAGCTTGCGCGGGCGCGGCCAACTGGGTCCCGCCGAAGAAATCCTGAACCGCATGCTCACCCTGGATCCGGGCAACAGTCAGGCTTTGCTGCTGCGCGGCCGAAACGCATTCGATGCCGGCGACATGCCCGCGGCGATCAAGAACCTGGAAAAAGTGGCAGACCTTGACAGCCATGCCGACGGCCTGCGCGCGCTCATGCAAGCCTATGTGCAAAGCGGAAACCTGCCCGAAGCCGGGACCCTGGCGGCCAAATTGTGCACCGTCCACAACGACACCGGCGCCATTACCGGCTATGCCGACGCTCTCATGGCCGCCGGACAGTTTAACGATGTTCTGCAGGTCTACCAGCAATATTGTGATCGTCTCGTGGCTACGGACTCAGGCAAAGTCCTCGAAAGCTTGCATTCTCTCATCGGTCATATGCGCGAAAATGCGCCGGCCCTGGAAATCCTTCTCGACCTCTCGCAGAAGGCCGGCGACACGACCCACATAACCGAACTCTATGAATTGCTGGCGCACGCGTCCGTGCAGTCCCGAAATCTCGAGAAGGCCCGCGACTACTATTTGAAGCTGACGCAACTGGAGCCACAGAATCAGCTGCACACGCGCAACTATGAGCAGGTGCTGGCCAAGCTGGGTGGTGGTGCCTCCGGCTCGCGACTCATCACGCCCGAGGAGGGCGCGGTCCTGGTGGAAGAACTCGAAGCCACCGCGCCGTTTATCGACCAGCGCTATGATGACGATGTTGCCCTGGCCGTGCGGGCCGCCCTGACCGACGCTGAACTGTTCGTTTCCTACAACATGCCGGCCAAGGCCCTTGGACCTTTGATGTCTGCTTTGCCCAAGGCCCCTCGCGACTTGCGCCTCAACCAGCGCCTGGCTGCGTTGCATACCCGGGCAGGCCGCTTCGGCGAAGCCGCGGTTTGCTGCCGCAATCTGGAACAGCTGTATCACGATGCCGGACATCCGGACGAGGCCAGCCGCTACCGGGACTTGGCCAGCAAGTACGAAGAGCGCACTTCCAGCAAGCCTCACAAAGAGATCGCGGCGGCAGCGGCGGCGATGCCGTTCGAGGCCCCGACCAGTGCCCCGCCCGCGTTCAATCACTTCGCCTCTGATGAAGGGGCAGGCGCTCCCGCTTCTTCAGGCTCCGAATCCTCAGCGTCTGGACTTTTCTTTCACCAAGGGGCTTCGTCGACCGCGCCCGCGTCCAGCGACTTTGAGGTCCGAGCCGAACCGCCCGCGGCTGACGGTGAAATTGACATCTCTGCCGAGTGGGAGGGCGAGGTCTCTGATGAACCAAACCCTCCTTCCTTGGCCGGAGCTAGCCAAACCCCTGACGCGGAAGACGACCAGGCCCGGGTCGAGACCATCACCGAAACCGTTGAAGAGCTTCGCTTTTACCTCGCACACAGCATGGTCGAACAGGCCCGCGTGGTCTTCACCAAGCTGGAAAAGCTGAAGCCCGGAGCGGATCGGCTGGCGGCAGTGTGGCAGGAAATTGAAGCAGCCGAGGCCCAAACCGGATCGAAGCAGCCCGAGGCTGTGGAAGAGTTTTCGGTCGAGGAAGCCGATGAGGTCCCGGCTGCGCAAGAGATCGAAAGCGACCATCCTGCAAGGTCGAAACCCGCCGTCTCCAGGGACTTTGTTTCCCCGCCCAGCCCGGCTCCCGCGGAAGAATTCAAGATGCCGGTCCGTCCGATCGCGCCCACACCCGAACCGGTGGCGGAATATGCCAAGGCCAGCCCGGAGGTGGAACCTGCGGGTGTACTGGGCGAATTCGTGTCCGACCTGGAAGCTTCTTTGGGCGACGGCTTCTTGCCAGCCCCTTCGGTGCCGCCAGCGCCACAAGCGCAGCCCCGAGCTGGACGAGAGCCGATGGCAGCGACCTCGGCACATGCGGCAGCGGCAGCGGCTGCAGCTGCCGCCCCGGCTCCGGTCCAGCAGGCTCCGTCCCCGACTTTCACTTATCAGCCCACCAAGAAGCGGACCCTCGCTCCCGAGGTGTCGCCGGCCATGCCTCAGGCGGCGGCTGCCAGCGTGGATCTGGCAGACATGTTCGGCGAGCTGAAGCACGAACTCGAAGAGGACTCGGCGAACACTCAGGAAGATCCCGAGACCCATTACAACCTCGGCGTGGCCTTCCGCGAAATGGGATTGCTGGATGAAGCCATCGGTGAACTGCAGAAAGTGTGCCAGGCTGTGGACCGCGGTCACAGCTTCCCCCAACTCATGCAGACTTATACCTGGCTGGCCCAGTGCTTCCTCGACAAGGGCGTGGCCGAGGCCGCAATCCGTTGGTATGAAAAAGCCCTCAAGCTGCCCAACATTGACGAAGAGACCCGGGCTGCCCTGAACTATGAATTGGCCTCCTCCTACGAAGCTGCCGGTAACAAGACCGTGGCCCTGAATTATTTCATGGAGGTGTACGGCACGAACATTGACTACCGCGACGTAGCCGAGCGCATTAAAGCTCTGAAGTCGTAGAATGTAAAGATGGGTTTCTTTGCCGGCTTGGGAGCGGGTGCGCAAGAGCACCAACCGGTCGCATGCACGACCCAAGGGAGCGCGATGTGACCGCAAGTCCAGATTCCTCCATCGACAAGATTCCTCCCGAGTCCCTGCCCGGGAAGTTGTCCAATGAAGCGCTTGGTGGAACCGGCCTGGACCGCCAAACCCCGGGGAGCAGTGCCCAGCCTCAGACAGACTTTCAGTTCTGGCTGCGTCGCATTCTAGTATTGCTGTTCGTCTTTTTCTGTGCCTCGGTGGGGGTTCTTCTTGTCATCCTGCCCTGGAGGCCGGAATGGACAGATAACCATTTTCTCCTTGGTTCTCCCGGACTGCGCGCGTTCGTCTCCAGCGGTTTTGTTCGCGGCCTGTGTAGCGGCCTGGGACTGCTCGATATCTGGATCGGATTCTGGGAGGCAGTTCACTTCCAGGACGCGCGCCACTGACGGAAAGACAACCTCATCATGAGTGATGGCAAACTCAAGTCCGCGCCCCTGGCGTACGAGAACGAACCCTTCGTCAACAGCCCGGATGGGCGTATCCTGCGTATTCTCTCCGAGTACATCGAACCGCTGTCCCGCTTCCGGCGCGAGCAGATACAGGACACAGTCGTGTTCTTCGGTTCGGCGCGCTTTCACAGCCACGCGGAAGCGAATCGGAATCTTACTGAACTGGAAAAAGGACTGGGCGTGCAGCATCCGGCCGAGCGGAAAAAGGCGCTGGCTTCTGTAGACATGGCCCGCTATTACGAGGATGCGCGCCGCCTTGCTTTCCTGCTCACCCAATGGTCAGTCCAGATTCCAGCGCGCAGACGCCGCTTCGTGGTGACCACCGGAGGCGGTCCCGGCATCATGGAAGCCGCCAACCTGGGCGCTCAGGAAGGAGGCGGAAAAACCATCGGCCTCAACATCAACCTGCCCTCCGAACAAAGCCCGAATCCTTACATCACGCCGGCACTTAATTTCGAGTTTCACTATTTCTTCATGCGCAAGTTCTGGTTCGCGTATCTGGCCAAAGCCCTGGTGATCTTTCCCGGCGGCTTCGGCACTCTGGACGAGCTTTTTGAAATCCTGACCCTGGCCCAGACCCAGAAACTGGCCAAGAAAATTCTGGTTGTGATCTACGGCAGCGAGTACTGGAAGCGGCTGATCAACTTTGATGCCATGATCGATGCCGGCACCATTTCTGCCGCGGATTTAGACCTGTTCCGCATGGTCGATTCGCCGGAGGAGGGCTTCGAGTTTCTTCGCGACGGCCTGGTCAAGTATCATCTTGGGCCGCAGCAACCGAGGCGAACCGGCGAGGCCGCACCCGAGATTGCCAAGACCAACCCATAATACCGTCGTCAGGATACGCGGGAACCGAGATTGACGATCGACCACCAACTTGCTTCTTTACTACATCACCGATCGTTCCCACTTCCCCGGCGATGAAGACTCTGGTCGCTCTCGACTGCTCGCAACCCTGCTGCAGGCGGCTCGCTGCGGCGTGGACTACATCCAACTGCGCGAGAAAGACCTTTCTCCCCACGAACTCGAAGCCCTGGCCCGCGACGCCGTCCGCCGCCTGAGAACCGAGAACCATGAACTGAAAACTGCGGTCCTCATAAACTCCCGCACTGACGTTGCCCTCGCCTGCGGCGGCGACGGCGTGCATCTGCGGTCTGACGATATTTCGCCCGCAGAAGTGCGAAAAATTTACGCTCGATCTGCCACGGGCGCTGCTGCCCGCGTGACTGTGGGCATTTCCTGTCATACCCGGGCCGAGGTCGCGCGCGCCGCCAGAGAGGGCGCTGATTTCGCTGTCTTTGGGCC
>JBOGLD010000304.1:0-33309 GCA_050745885.1 Terriglobales bacterium | reverse complement strand
ACCCAGGTCCAATTGGGCGCGCGCGGATTCATTCAGGTGAACAAACAGTTGCAAACCAGCGATCCGGCGATTTACGCCATCGGCGACGTGGTTGGCGAACCCATGCTTGCCCACAAGGCTTCGCACGAGGGACGCACCGCGGTCGAAGCCATCGCTGGACACAAAGTAGCATTCGAGCCGGCCGCGATTCCGGCCGTGGTTTTCACCGATCCCGAGATCGCCTGGTGCGGCCTCACCGAAACCCAGGCACAGAAGGAAAGCCGCGAAATCAAGGTTGCGAAATTTCCCTGGGCCGCATCGGGCCGGGCCATGACGCTGGACCGCACGGAAGGCATGACCAAGCTCATCCTCGATCCGCAAACCGAACGCGTGCTGGGTGTGGGCATTGTAGGCGCCGGCGCGGGCGAGCTCATCGCCGAAGGCGTGTTGGCGGTGGAAATGGCTGCTCTTGCCAAAGACATCGCTCTGACCATTCATCCTCATCCCACGCTTTCTGAGACCGTGATGCAAGCGGCCGAGGTCTTCTTCGGCACCAGCACTGACATATACCGGCCGAAAAAGAGTTGACCCCCCTCCAGTTGGATGTGGGCGCGAGCGTCCCGCTCGTGCTGGGGCTGTCACGCTGTCGTACGAGCGAGGACGCTTGCGCCGGGGCCATCTCACGCTGCCGCACGAGCGACGGCGCTTGCGCCGGGTCTCTTACGCTGCCGCACGAGCGACGGCGCTTGCGCCGGGTCTTCCACGCTGCCGCACGAGCGACGGCGCTTGCGCCGGGTCTTCCACGCTATCGCACGAGCGACGGCGCTCGTGCTGGGTCTTCCACGCTGTCGCACGAGCGACGGCGCTCGCGCCGGGTCTCTTACGCTGCCGCACGAGCGAGGACGCTCGCGCCTACATTACAATTCTTGGGTGGAGGAGGAACCATGTTTTCTTTGCTGAAACGAGCGCTCTGGCTGCTCCTCTGCTTGGCTGTCGGTTCACCGGTATTGGCGTATCAACTGCCCGGGAAACCGGGCAAGACAGGAAACGGCGCCACCAGCCAGACCGACCCGCTCGGCCGCGATACCCCCAGCGGCACCCTGTATGGATTTCTCCAGGCCGCACAGTCGGGAAACTATTCGACCGCAGCCCAGTATCTGCAGATGTCTCCGGCCCGGCGCCAGACCCAGGGAGAAGATGTCGCCTCCAAACTGAAGATCGTAATTGACCGCTCTTTCACCGGCGACTTAAGACAAATCAGCAATCAGCCGGACGGGACGCCGCAGGAAGGTGTGCCGCTGGACAAGCAGCGGGTCGGAAGCCTGAACACCGGAGACGTTACTGCCGATCTCATTCTTGTCCGGGTCTCGGACGGAAGCCGCCGCATCTGGCTCATTTCTGCCGAGACCCTGGCCCGGCTGCCTGAGCTCTATGACCGCGCCGCAATGCATCAAGTGGAGACGCACCTTCCGCCTTTCCTGGTAACCCACGAGTTCCTGGATCTTCCCTTGTGGCAGTTCCTGGCCATTTTGATTGCGATTCCCATCGCGGCGGCGCTGGGATGGCTGGCGGTCCAGTTCTTCCGGTTGCCCTGGTATCTCTGGGCGCGCTATCGCAAGCATGCCGTGGCCGCCGCCTGGAGTTCGTTCGCGCGGCCGCTTTGGCTGGTACTCGCGGTCCTCGCCCACCGCATTCTGGTGTCTTACCTTCGCATCGCCGTGCTGCAAAGGCACCGCTATCTGCAGACCGCGGGCGTAGTGGCGATCATCGGATTCAATTGGTTGCTGTGGCGGATCCTGCGGGAAGTGTTGAAAAACGTGAGGCAACGCGCTGTTCTCGCCGGGCGGACGGGCACGGGATCGCTCATGATCCTGGGCGAGCGCATGCTCAAGGCCGCGATTGTCATCCTGGCCATTTTCGCTGTAATGGGAACGCTCGGCTTCAACCTCAGCGCCCCCCTGGCCGGGCTGGGTATCGGCGGCATCGCCATCGCCTTCGCCGCGCAAAAGACGCTGGAGAATCTTCTCGGCGGCATTTCCGTGCTGGGCGACGAAGTCATCCGCGTGGGCGATTTCTGCCGGTTCGGGGACCGGGTGGGCACCGTCGAGGACATCAGCCTGCGCTCTACGCGGGTCCGCACCAACGACCGCACTGAACTCTCAATTCCCAACGGAGCGCTGGCCACCATGACCGTGGAGAACTTCAGCCGGCGTGACAAGATCCTGTTCAACACCAAACTTGGCCTGCGTTACGAGACTTCCCCCGACCAGTTGCGCTTCGTACTGGCGCAGGTCCGGCGCCTGCTTTATGAACATCCCAAGGTACAAACGGATGGGGCGCGCATTCGCTTTGTGGGATTCGATGACAGCTCTCTCGGCCTGGAAATCTTCTGTTATGTCCTCACTCGCGATTTTGGCGAGTTCGTTACCATCCGCGAGGACCTTCTGCTGCGGATCATGGAAGTGGTGGACTCCGCCGGCACCGGCTTTGCCTTCCCCTCTTCCACCGTCTATCTGAGCCGCGATTCGGGCTTGGACAAGGAAAAGACGGAGAAGGCCGCGCAGGAAGTGCAGAAGTGGCGCGAAGGAAACCAGTTGCCTTTTCCCGATTTTCCCCCGCGCGACATTTCGGAGTTCAGCAATTCGCTGCCCTACCCGCAAGCCGGTTCCGCGGTCGGCGGAAAGCAGGAGACGCCCTAGCGCGGACCGACAGGCCGGCGTCCTGACGCGGAGACATTCTATGCGACCACTGATTTATTTGGCCCTGCTCACTGCGGCGGCTGCGGTCCTGGCGCCGCAAGTTCATTCCCGGGAGGTTCCCATGCAAAGTTCGACGGTAAGCCCGGCGCCTGCCGCGGAAGTCACCCCTTCATGGGTGAACGATTCCGTGGCCAAGATGGAAGGGAAACTGGTCTCGAAATACGGGGACTCGCAGCGCGCGCGAGCGCAGCGGGGATTGCGCCAGGTGGCTGAATTCTGGCGTGCCGAAGATGGCGATGCGGCCGCGTTTGATGATTTCGTCCGCGCCAACTTTGCCGGAGATCAGGCCACGCTGGACACGATGTTCAATCGCATGGAGAGTTTGCTGGAGCAGTTGGGCGGGCATATGCATGAGATCAACCGGGAGTTCCGCCAGCAATCGGACCTCGACCTCGGCCCGGTGCTGCCCTTCGACAAAATCTTTGCCGGTTACGATCCTTCCGCCCACGTTGTGGATGATTTTTTCCGGAACAAACTCGCCTTCGTGGTGCTGCTGAATTTCCCTCTTACCACCCTCGATCAACGTCTGCAGGACGGCCCCTCGTGGTCGCGCCGGCAATGGGCCGAAGCACGCCTGGCGCAGGGCTTCTCCAAACGGATTCCGGCGGAAGTGAACCTGGGCATCGCCCAGGCGGAAGCGCAGGCCGGCCAATACATCGCGGAATACAACATCTGGATGTACCACCTGCTCGATGCTCAGGGGCGGCGCTTGTTTCCGCCGAAAATGCGGTTGCTCAGCCACTGGAACCTGCGGGATGAGATCAAAGCGGACTATGCGGACTCCTCAAATGGCTCGGCCAAGCAGCGCATGATCCAGCAGGTGATGGAACGCATCGTCACCCAAACCATCCCCGAAGCTGTCATCAACGATCCTGCCTTCGATTGGAATCCATTTACCAACGAGGTCACCGCCGCGGCGGTAAACGATTCCGGCTCCGGGGCCGCTTCGGCGGCGAAACCCAGCAGTGCGCGCGAACCAGACACTCGTTACGCGATGCTGCAGAAGACATTTTTTGCGTCGAAAAAGGCCGACTCCTACTCTCCGACCGCGCCCACGCTGATCGCCCGCCGCTTTGACGAAGATCGGGAAATTCCCGAAGCCCGGGTCCAGGCCATGCTGGAACAGGTGGTGACATCGCCTCTGGTTCCGCAAGTGGCGAAGCTCATCGAATCGCGGCTGCAGCGTCCACTGGAGCCGTTCGATGTCTGGTACAGCGGCTTTAGGCCCGGAAGCCAGTACACCGAAGCCCAGCTGGACGAGATGGTCGCGAAGAAATATCCGACCGCCCAGGCCTACCAGCAGGACATTCCCAATCTGCTGATGAAACTCGGATTCTCTCCCGCACGGGCGCGTTACGTCGCCAATCATATTGTGGTTGATCCGGCGCGTGGTTCGGGTCACGCCATGGGCGCGGAAATGCGGGCGGAGAAGGCGCATTTGCGCACCCGCGTGGAAAAAGGCGGCATGAACTACAAAGGCTTTAACATTGCCGTCCACGAAATGGGACACAACGTCGAACAGACATTCTCGCTCAACGACATCGACCACACCTTGCTGAAGGGCGTGCCCAATACGGCTTTTACCGAGGCCCTGGCCTTCGTGTTCCAGGGTCACGATCTGGAACTGCTTGGTCTGCCCGCGCCCGACGCTCGCAGCCAGGCGGAAAAAATTCTGAACGATTTCTGGGGCACATACGAGATCGCCGGGGTCGCTTTAGTGGACATGGCAGTCTGGCATTGGATGTATGACCACCCTCAGGCCACTCCGAAAGAACTCAACCATGCCACGGTGCAGATTTCGAAGGACATCTGGAACCAGTATTACGCTCCGGCCTTCCATAAAAGAGATGTTGTTCTGCTCGGCGTGTACTCGCACATGATCGACTCGTTCCTCTACCTGCCCGACTATCCCATCGGCCATCTGATAGCGTTTCAAATTGAGGAGCAGATGAGGAAGGCGGGCGCCATCGGCCCCGAGTTTGAACGCATGGCGAAGATGGGAGACGTCACGCCCGATCTGTGGATGGAGCATGCGACCGGCCACCCGGTCGGTCCCGAGGCTTTGCTGGAGGCGACAAAAAGAGCGTTGGCCGCGGTCAACGGTGGACAATAATGCTGTGTCCTTCACGTCGAGTCGAGAAATCGATGGTGTCGAGACTTTGGAACAGGCGCGGTCGGCCGCAGACATGGAACCGGCAGCGATTTTCCAGTCCAAGAGCCTTTCTATTCTGAGCATTCTCCAAGTCGAAGAAAATGACACGGATTCAGGGGCTCGTGGTCGCGCCGGGCTCATGGTCACTCAGCGCGATCCTGATTCCCTCAATGTTGTCTCCCCGAAATGGCCCTGGCGGCGCCGCCGGTGTGCCTTCCAATTACCACAGTAACTTGCTGGCCCTGACTGCCCTACCTACCATTAAACGCTATGAGTTACCAAGCGCTCTTATTCTGTCCGGATGAAAAAACGGCGCGCGTCGTGAATCAGGTGTTGAGCGAACTCGAGTTCACGGTCGAGCCCTGCCACGAGCCTTTTGCCGCAGTCAAAAGACTCATGGCCCAGCACTTTGACGCGATCGTGGTGGACTGCGACAACGAGCAGAACGCAGCCCTGCTGTTCAAGAGCGCACGCAATTCAGGTTCGAACCAGGCTTCGCTGGCAGTGGCTGTAGTTGAAGGGCAGGCCGGCGTGGCCAAAGCGTTTCGCCTCGGCGCCAATCTGGTTCTGACCAAACCTATTCATGTCGAGCAGTCCAAGGGCACGTTGCGGGTTGCCCGTGGCCTGCTTCGCAAAGGACAAGCCGCCAAGGCCGCTGAAGTGCCTTCGACCTCCGCTGCGGCAAGCGCGGTCCCGCGGCAGTCTTTACCTGCGCCCTTTCCGCCGCCGCAGCAATCGATCGCGCCGCTGCACTCCGCCAGCGCTTCAGCTTTTGAGCTTGAAGCGGAACCGGCGCCGCAACCTGATCCCGCGGAAGCTGCGTTGCTGGAGTACATGCCCGACGCGTCACTTTCCGGGGCCGAGAATTCGCCGCAGTCCGGAGCCGAGGCTGGTTCATCCAAGCAATATCCGTGGCAGCCGCGTAAACCCCTGGCTGAGCCGATGGCATCGGCCATGCGGCGGGCCGCGGAGGCTGCGGGAAAATCCGAGTTTGATACGGCCCCACGGGCTGCGAGTGCTTCACCGGCCGCCACTCCGCGAGCCGGCATTTCGCAGACAGGCAGGATGGGCGCGGCTGCCGCGCCGGCCCGGGCCAAGGAAATTCCGTCGTCCAGCGACCATCCCTTAGGCCTCGAACCGACCGCAAGCGCGATATCGGCCCCTTCTGACACAGAGATTAAGAGGATAACGGACCCGTCGGTGAACGACGGCTGGCCCTCGCACTCGGATTCACCGGCAGCCGAAGCGCCCAGCTTCAGTTCGCTTGGTGACAGCGGGCAAGCTTCCGATGCGGGCGGCGGCAAGAAGACCCTGCTGATCGCTGTGTTATTGCTGGCACTGGCGGCCGCCGGTTATTACGGCTGGACCAAAATGCAGTCTGCGCATCCCCAACCATCGGTGCAGCCATCAGCCACTCCCGCCAGTACGGTTGTGGCGCCGCCTCCTCAGGCCACGCCGTCAGGCCCAGAGGCTCAGCCCGCGACGGGCGAGGTGGCCCAAGCGCCGGAACAAGATTTGAATGGCGCAACCGCCGTTCCTGCTTCCGCCAAGCCTTCCGCCGCGGTACTAGTGGAAGGTCCCGGGGGCAAGACTCCGGCCCCGGTGAAACCGGCGCCAGCGGAGCATGAAATCACCGTCGTCGATGCGCCCACAGCGACCAGCAACCCAGAACCAGAGCCGGTCCTGATCGTTCAGAATGGCAGTTCCACGCAGGCCAAGCTTGTGCCGGAAGCGCAAGAAGCGGTGCAGGCGCCGGCGGCGACCAGTATCGCAAACGGCGCAACCAACAGCACATTGTCCGGGATCGTGAATACCACTGCGATCAATGCCCGGAAAGCGCCCCAAGAGATGCTAAGAATTTCGCAGGGAGTAACGGAGGGACTGATCGTCAAGCGGGTCCAGCCGGTTTATCCCGAGCAAGCCCGGCAGATGCGCCTGGAAGGGAAGGTCGAGCTGCAGGCGAACATCTCCCCATCGGGCAGCATCACCGGGGTCAAGCAGTTGAGTGGCGACCCGATTTTGGGGCGTGCCGCCACAGACGCGGTGCGGCAGTGGAAGTACAAACCTTACTATCTGAATGGTCAGCCCATCGAAATTCAAACTCAGATCACGGTAAACTTCAAACTTCCGTAAAGTACAACTCGAACCAAAAAGTCCGACGGCGCAAGGCTCAGCTTGCGCCGTCTTTTTTTACGTGAGCGGGCCTGGTGGCACGAGCCGGAGCCTGTGGCCGTCCTCGCTCTTGTGCGACTCGCCCCTCCGGACCGTTTCAACTCGCCGCGTTATAATCAACGGATGCCCAAGCCCCAATATTCGCTTCTGTGAGGGGGCGGAGTCGATTTTATGGACTTTAAGCTAGTCAGCGACTACAAGCCGCGCGGCGATCAGGCCACGGCCATCGAGGCCCTGGTTCGCGGTGTTTTCGACCGCGAGCAGCACCAGGTCATGTTGGGCGTGACCGGGTCGGGCAAGACTTACACCATGGCCAAGGTGATTGAGCAGGCTAACCGGCCTTCGATTGTGATGGCGCACAACAAGACTCTGGCGGCCCAGCTCTATCACGAATTCAAGAGCTTCTTCCCGCACAACGCGGTGGAATATTTCGTTTCTTACTACGACTATTACCAGCCGGAAGCCTACGTTCCCGCCGCCGATCTGTACATCGAGAAGGAAGCCACCATCAATGATGAACTGGACAAGCTACGACTTTCCGCCACCCGGTCGCTGTTCGAGCGGCGCGACTGTCTGATCGTGGCCTCGGTAAGCTGCATTTACGGCCTGGGCTCGCCCGAGGCGTATTACGGCATGCTGCTTTTCCTGGAGAAGGGCCAGAAGATCAAGCGCGAGGACATCACCCGCAAGCTGGTCGAAATTCTCTATGAGCGCACGGATGGCGATTTCCGCCGGGGCACATTCCGCGTACGCGGCGACGTGATCGAGATTTTTCCCACCTATGACGACATGGCCTACCGGATCGAACTGTGGGGTGACGAGGTCGAGTCGCTTTCGCAAATCGATCCCCTGTTCGGCACGGTCAAGCAGAAATACATGCGCCTGCCCATCTACCCCAAGACCCATTACGTGATGAAGCCGGAAACGAGGTCGAAAGCGGTGGAGTCGATCCGGGAAGAGTTGGCGTGGTGGGAGGCGGAACAGGAGAAGCAAGGCCACCTGGTGGAGGCGCAGCGGGTGCACCAGCGCACCATGTATGACCTGGAGATGATCAAGGCCATGGGCTACTGCCATGGCATCGAGAACTACTCTCGCCACTTCACCGGCCGCCTTCCGGGTGAGCCGCCACCCACCCTGCTCGATTATTTCCCGCGCGACTACATGATGTTCATTGACGAATCGCACCAGACCGTGCCGCAGCTGCACGGCATGTATCACGGCGACCGTTCCCGCAAGGAGACCCTGGTCGAATATGGCTTCCGTCTGCCTTCGGCGCTCGACAACCGTCCTCTGACCTTTGAAGAATTCGAACACCGGATGAACCAGATCGTCTACGTTTCCGCCACGCCCGGCCCCTACGAGTTGACCAAATCGGCGGGGGTGGTGGTGGAGCAGATCATTCGTCCCACGGGCCTGGTCGATCCGCCCGTCGAAATCCGGCCGGTGAAAGGCCAGATCGACGACTTGCTACACGAGATTCGCGACCGCATTGGTCGCGGCGAGCGAGTGCTGGTGACCACGCTGACCAAGCGCATGGCGGAAGACCTGGCCGAGTATTACAGCGAAGTGGGCGTTAAGTGCCGCTACATGCATTCTGAAATCGAGACTCTCGAGCGGGTAAAAATCCTGCGCGATCTGCGCAAGGGTGAATTCGACGTGCTGATCGGCATCAACTTGTTGCGCGAAGGCCTCGATCTGCCCGAGGTTTCACTGGTGGCGATTCTGGATGCCGACAAGGAAGGCTTCCTGCGTTCGTCGGGATCGCTGATCCAGACCATCGGCCGCTGTGCCCGTAATCTGAACGGCCGCGCGGTCCTCTACGCCGATCGCATGACCGACTCGATCAAGAAGGCCCTCAGCGAAACCGACCGCCGACGCGCCATCCAGCTGGCCTACAACGTCACCAATGGGATTACGCCGGAGTCGATCGTGCGGCCCCTCGACATGTCCCTGGCCCGGATCGTTGAAGCCGATTACACGGATCTGACCGACCTCGAAACCGAAGGCTCGCCCGAGTTTAAATCCCAGGAAGAGTTGGACGCTTACATCGTGAAGCTGGAGAGCGATATGCGGGAAGCCGCCAAGCGATTTGAATTCGAAAAAGCGGCCAAGCTCAGGGACACGATTAAAGAGTTAAGGACGAAGGAATTCTTGTCCGTGTAGCGGACATTTTCTCGACGTTAGTGACGCCTCAGATAGTCCGCTGGTGACAGAACATTGATGTCGCGCCACGGGTCGAGTGCCACCAGGTCAGCATCGCCGGTCACGATCAAGTCGGCCTTGCCATTCAGAGCGACTTCGAGAAATTTGTCGTCTTGGGGGTCGCGGCACTCGCGAACCGGATACACGATCGGTACGAACTCGGCCAATCGTCCGAGTAGGCGCAAGAATTGTTGCCGGTCTTCGAGGCTGATGTAGCGGTCAAATTTCTGCCGTGCCAATACGTCGGCCAGTTCGTTCATCGTAGCTTCGGAAACCAGCAGGATGCTGCTGTCCACAGCCTTGCGAACAGCCTGTCCGGGAACCGAAGAGGGCAGCAGGAGACGGCTGACCAGTGCATTGGTATCGACGACAATGCGCAGGCGAGAACGCATCAATCTCGCAGGAGATCGTTCAGCTCCGCCTGGTTGAGGCCGCGAGCCCGCGCCTGATCGGCGACGCGGTCACAGAAGCGCTGAAACTCAGCCGCATTCAAATCGCGAATCCTTTCATATTCCTCGGCGGACATGATCACAGCGACATCGCGGCTTTGGCGCCGGATTACGACCGGTTCACGCTGGGCCGCGTCCAATAGGGCCGCCAGGCGCTGCTTGGCCTCAGTGGCTGAAACGCTTCGCATTCGTCCATAATAGATAAAATAGCTATTTTAGTCAATTCATAATACAGGATTATGGATTGGCGCTCGCTACCTTGGATGGAGCCTTGGTTCGTGCGTGCCAGAGCGCCGGTGTCGGGTTGGTGCGGCCTTGACAATCACTGTTTCGACGGTCTTCCATGAATAATGACGCGACGAGGATGTGGGTAAGTATCAATCTCGCAGCAGAATGCGTGGTCATCTCCCCGATTTCGCCGCAAAGGCAGCCACCTTCCGATACACCGCGTAGCCATCACCAACCTGAGCTTGGAATTTCACCTCCGAGGCCGGCAGCTTTTCGTTCTGCCCCAGGAACAAATACCCGCCAGGTTCCAAGTACAGATGCAGGCGCTGCACCAGGGCCGTCCGCTGGACCGTGGAAAAGCGCGGCAGCACGTCCATGCAGAAAATGCAGTCAAACTGTCCCAGGAAGGATGGCTTGACCAGGTTCATCTGTGAAAACCTGACCAGATTACGCAAGCGCGGCTTCACCAGCAAATGCTCGCCCACTTTCGCAAAGTAGGGTTGCACCAGATGAGCGGGAATGTGCTCCAGGGCGGATTGCGGATAGAGCCCGCGCTCCGCGGTTTCGAGCGCCTGCCGGCGAATATCGCTGGCCACGACGTGCACATTCCAGCCACCGCCGTGGCAGTTCACCACCTCGCACACCGACATGCCGATGCTGTAGGGTTCTTCACCGGTCGAGCAGCCAGCACTCAGGATGCGCAGGCTGCGGGGTTGTTCCGGCTTGCGCTTCTGCAGTTCGGGCAGGACCAAACTCGCCAGAGATTTGAAAGCTCCGGGGTAACGAAAGAAGCAGGTCTCGCCATCCAGCAGGGCCTCCGCCAGATGCTCGCATTCCTTATCGCAGGATCGCAGCCGTTCCAGCAGCAGCGCGGCCGAAGGGATGCGTCGCGACTGCAGCACTTCCGACAAGGCCTGAATTAGCCTCTCAGTCGTGGTATCGAGCAGCACTCCGACCCGGCGTTCCATGATCAGCCGCACTTCGGAGAGTTCGTGCTCGCCAACGTCCACGTTGACCCGAAGCTGGTGCATGGGTAATACTCCGCCGCCGGAACCAGGAGAGATCGGGTGCGCCGCGTGCTGAGGCGCTTTTGGGGAGAGGTTCGGTTCTTTCCGCCGTTCAGGAACTTGCGGTCGCAGCCCGAATCCGGGTCCTGGCTTCGTTTTCCGCTTGCTGTTCCACGGCGTTCAGTTCTTTTTCAATGGACGAGAAGCGCTGCAGGATTTCGTGCATGCGCACGGCCATGTTCCGGATGGTTTCAATCTGTGAACGCGATGCCGCGGAAAGCGACTCCGGTTCCAGCAACAGCAGTTCGGAGTTTCCCAGGACCGACGTGAGGGCGTTGTTCAGCGTGTGCCGCACCTCCAGCATGTAGCGGCCCAGGGCTGCCTGCCGCTCCAGTGCTTTTCCCGCCAGTTCGGCTCGGTGGGCGCGTGCCATGGTCTGACCGTGCCGCAAGATTTCCGTGGATACCAGCACCAGCGCATCCAGCCAGCCGTCCTGCTGCTGCAGAACCAGAATGCCGGGGCGTGCTTTCGCTGCGGATGACTTCTCCTTGCACACGAACAGGACCGGATTGTCGGCCGGATCGAGGGCTCGGAAGACGGCGGGAAGCAGTTCCGGTCGCACGGCAC
This sequence comes from Terriglobales bacterium, assembly GCA_050745885.1. Lineage (GTDB taxonomy): Bacteria > Acidobacteriota > Terriglobia > Terriglobales > Acidobacteriaceae > JAIQFF01. Next base: position 21,734 of record JBOGLD010000304.1, on the reverse strand, counting down.
CCACGATGGCCATGTCGAAACCGTCGGCATCGAGATCGCGGCAGAGGTCGCCGCTCATCAGGGTGAATGCCGGCGCCTTCCGTTCCGCTTGCCAACGGTCCATCACGACGCGTGAAAAGTCAGCGTCGTCTGAAATTACGAGTACCGTGGCCTGGTCCAAGTTCTGCTCTCCGTTCCATGATCCCTATGACCCTGCGAAACAGCGCCGCCGCGAGGCGATGATCCTACGCCTCGAGAATCGTGGGCCTAGACTTTGTCGTCGTCTCCTGGCTCGTGCTGGTCCGGAGACGAATCCTGGTCCCACTCCGGCGCGGCGGTCACGTCGAACTCCGGCACTTCTGAGTTTGAAGGAGCAAACTGGGCAGCTGCGACTGCTGCTTTGGCGCGACTGGAAGCCGGTGGGGGCGGTAGCTTCACCGCCTTCCTGGTCGTGCGCGACAGGGCTGCATCCACCACATTGCGCAGATCTACGAGCATCCGCAACGGGCTGCCAGAGGAGTACTCGGCGTGAAACAGTACCTTCCAAGATTGGCAGATCATGCGCAGCCGGGTCACGGGTTCGTCCGCCGAAAATTGGGCGGAGCGGCAGTCCAGGGTGCTGACGCCGCGGGCTTCCAGTTCGCGCAGTCCGTCCAGAATCGTATTCAGGTCCTGGTGCATGAGCCGGAAGAAAACCCGGCGCATCAGGAAGCTGAAACGGGCGAATGCCACCATGGCGACGGGCTCGAAGTAGTCTTCGCCCGCGGAAGTCTTGAGTTTTCTGCCTTTTTCCAGAATGCCGCTGGTCAGCAGCTCATTCAAGCTGTGACATCCGTTGGCCGACTCGATGAAATCCTCGATCGATTCGAGCCATGAAGGCACGGTCAGGTCAACGTTTCCAAGGACCGGTTCCAGCATTTGCGCGACGTAGCCCAGGTCGACGTCCGCATCTTCCAGGCGCGAGGGCGCGCAATGGGAAAAAAATTGGACCAGCAGGAAATCGATCTTGTCCCGGTCCGAGTCCACTCGGGTTGTCCGGTTGAGATGGTGCTCCAGAAGGGTCTGCAGACCTTCCTCGCTGGTCAGATTTGTGGTCTGAAGAAACTGGCGCAATTGATGGACCTGGATCTTCTGGTCCATTTCGAGCAGCCACTCGCGAGCTTGTTCCACGGACTCCTGCGGGGGATCGTCCAGGCCGGATTCCAGGTCGGGACAAGAGGGGAGTTCGATGACAAACTCGCGTCCCAATGCGCTGTACAGAGGATAGAGCAGGCGCGCCTGGCGCCACTCCGCGGGCAGGTCCTTCTTTTTTGGTTTCAGAGTCATGGTTTCACGATCCAGTTGGAAACGTCCTGGGTAAAGCGGGCGGCCACTGCGGTGCGTCCACTGGTATATTGCAGCGCCACAACCGAGGCTTCGGCGTCCAGCGTGCCATCGGAATTCTGCAGCCGTAGCCGGTCGGCAAATTCCAGCGGCAAAGTCGAAGAGAACAGCACTTCACGAGGCGTGCCGAATTCGATCACCGTGCTTTCGGTGCACACATTTCCTTCGCCCGCCACGCGAATCAAGCGCACCGGAATACGGACTGGACTGGCCTCGGGAAAGAACTTGGCCAACTTCGCGGTGCAGCTCTCCTGCCGGACGCGCGCTCGGCCCGTGGCCTGTGTGGACACTGCTCTACCTCGGTTCTCCAGGGTCGACGCGGCCTGGGTCCCCGGGCCTGCCGGTTAGCATGGCATGGGCACCCGGACCGCATCAGTGAGTGAGAGTGCACTCTCCCAACCAAAGTCGCGGGCTGGGACCATTTTCCGTAAATTGCTGCTTAATATAGAGTTATCTTCGATGGGCGCGGTGGAAGGAACGGGCGGTGCCAGGCATTTGTCTCAGAATGAAACATTGTCTCAATGACAATGGGTGGAGCCTGCCAAGATCGGTTGCGCCCTAATCTGCATCGTCATCTTGAATCTGCATTGTGATCTTGAGCCTGCATTGTCATCTTGAGCGGAGAGAAGGGACTCGTCTGCGAGTCCCTTCTCGAAGTCGAAAGATCTGCTGTTGGCCTGCGTCATCGATTCGCCAAGGAACTCCCCCGCACCAAATGCAGCGCCCGCAGAAAGCGGGTCCCTCGGCTTCGCTCGGGATGACAGGGTGGAGGTAGCGCCGAGGTCTTGCCCCATTTAGGACGGCCGAAGGCCGCGCTACCTTACTGCAAGGCCTGCACTGGCGCCGACGTTTCCCGGGCTCCGATGTTGTAACGCTTGAGCTTGCGATAGAGCGTGGCTCGGCTGATCCCCAGCATCTTTCCCGCGAGCGCCTTGTCCCCCTTCACCTGTTCGAAGACCCGCTCGATGGTGGCGCGTTCAATGTCCTCCAGGTCGGTGGTCGTGATCCCGGATGATGGAGCGTCAGCGCTATGGTCGACAGGGACGGCGGATGTGATGGACGGTGGGAGATCGTTGAAATCGATGGTGCGCCGATCACCCAGAGCCACCGCGCGCTCGATGCAGTTCTCCAACTCGCGAACATTTCCCGGCCAGTCGTACTGCAGTAACGATTTCATGGCTGCGGTCGTGATCTGAATCGATCCCCCACGAGCGTACCGTTCAAGGAACCAGTGGGCCAGCATGGGGATATCGGAGCGGCGTTCGCGCAGTGAGGGCAGGCGCACAGTCACCACGTTAAGGCGGAAGTAAAGGTCCTTGCGGAAGGTACCGTCGCGATATTCCGCCTCCAGGTCGCGATTGGTGGCGGCAATGACTCGCACATCCACCTTGATCTTCTGATTGCTGCCAACCGGGCGCACTTCCTTCTCCTGCAGGACCCGCAGCAGTTTGGCCTGCATTTCCTGCGGCAGTTCACCGATCTCGTCCAGAAAAATGGTCCCACCGTTGGCCGACTGAAACAGCCCGGTCCGGGCTTTCACCGCGCCGGTAAACGCACCTCTTTCGTAGCCGAACAGTTCGCTCTCAATCAGCGTCGGGACCAGCGATCCGCAATCGACAGCGACAAACGGACGTTTGGCGAAGGAACCGCGGAAGTGGATGGCACGCGCCACCAGTTCCTTGCCGGTACCGCTTTCTCCGGTGATCAGGACGGGCGTGTGCGTATCTTTCAAACGCGAGATCATACGCAGCACGTCCTGGATTTTGGCCGACGCGCCCACAATTCCATGCAGTTCGGTCTCCGTATCCACGCGCTCGCGCAAGAATTCGTTTTCCTCGACCAGGCGGACCTTTTCCGCCATGCGGCGCAGGAAGAGCCGCAGTTCCTCGAGCGGAGAGAAAGGCTTGCTGATGTAGTCGTAGGCCCCGAGCTTCATGGCCTGGACCGCGGTTTCCACCGATCCATGCCCGGTCATGACCGCGACCTCGGTGCGGGGCAGCATCTTCTTCACTCTTTCGAGGAAGGTAAGACCGGACATGCTGGGCATCACCAGGTCGGTCAGAATGACGTGCGCCGGTTGTTCTTCGAGCAGGGCCAGGGCCGACTCTCCGCCGTCGGCTTCCATGCAGACAAACCCCAGGGCTTCGCCCACGGTCATGCACAGCTGGCGGATGCTCTGCTCATCATCAACAATCAGGAGGCGGATTCGCAGATCTTCATTCACAGTGCCTTCCCCATGGTTTTTTCGACCACCGAAATGAACTGTTGCACCCGAAATGGCTTCTCCACGCAGGGAGCGCCAGTTTCGCGCAACGTAGCCACGGTCTCTTCGTTGGCAATATCGCCGGTGATAAAAACGATCCGGGTTGCCAGTTCGGGTCGGCAACGGACAACCCAGGCGTGGACGTCGGCCCCGTTTACGCCTCCGGGCGTGCGCATGTCGGAAACTACCCCCAGAAACTCTCCCGACTCCAGCAGGCGCAATCCATCGGCGCCGGATTCGCTGCACACCACGGAGTAGCCGTTGCGCTCCAGCGCCGCTCGGACATAGGCCATGACAGCGGGCTCATCCTCAATGAGCAGCACCGGTAAAGTTGCGGGTTTGGTAACAGGTTGTGTGGTCATCGTTGTTTGACTCCGGCAGCGGCCCCGACGGAGGCCGTTTCTGGGGTTGCGGGCAGGCGTACCACGAAGGTGGCGCCCGGTCCGCCGCTGTTGTTGTGGCAAAGAATCTCGCCGCCGTGCTCGTGCACGATGCCGTAGCAGATGCTCAAGCCCAGGCCGGTTCCCTTGCCCACCTCCTTGGTGGTGAAGAAGGGATCAAAAATGCGGTCTGGGTGCGAGATTCCGGGCCCGTTGTCGCGAAACGAAATTTCAACCGAGTTGCCCATGTGCTTGGTCGCAATTTCGATCCGCGCCGCGCGGCCGATTTCACCTACAGCGTCGTAGGCGTTGTTCAGAATATTCAGGAACACCTGCTGCAACTGGTGCGAATCCCCGATCACGCTGGGGAGTTCCTGGTCCAGATGCTCGACCACCTCCACGCCATGGCTCTGGAAATCGTAAGAGCGCAGTTGCACCGTCCGCCGCAGAATGGGGTTCAGTTGCAGGGCCTTCCTCTGTGGTGGCATCTGGCGGGCAAAGCTGAGCAGGTTCTGGACGATCTGCTTGGTGCGTTGTGCTTCCTGCAGGATGACCCGCATGTCTTTGCGGGCGCTCTCCGGAAGTTCAGGATTTTCCATCAACAGGTCGGCAAAGCCCAGGATGGCGGTCAGCGGATTATTGACCTCGTGGGCTACGCCGGAAACCAACTGGCCCACCGCCGCCATCTTTTCGGCGTGCATCAGTTTCGATTGCAGGCTGGCCGCATCGGTGACGTCGGTCATGACCACCACCAGGCTGATGACTTGCGACTGCTCGTCGCGCATGGGACTCAAGTTGACGGAAAAGTGCCCGATCCTGCCATCTCCACGCAGGATCTGCAGCTCAAGATTGTCTACCTGGCGCCCCGCCAGCGTCGCCGTCAGAGATTCAGTGAGAATGGTGCGCCGGGCCGGCGCTACCAGTTCTTCCAAGGGGCGTCCCAACAACTGCTTCTGCTCGTAGCCCATGTCGTGCCAGCGCCGGTTGGCATAGCTGATCAGTCCGGCCGTATCTGCCACCAGGATGAGACTCTGCGTGTTATTCAGGATCTTTCCGGAGAAGTCCCGCTCCCGCTGCAGTTCGGCCTGAAAGGTTTTCAACCCGCTGATATCAAGCATTAGGCCGCGGAACTGCGTCACCCGGCCCTGGGTATCGCGCACCGCGAAGGCGTTGATGAGAACATAGACCGCGGATCCGTCGCGACGACGGAGCGTCTCTTCGTGGTTCCGTACTACGCCGTGCTCCTCCATCTCCCGGGCAAGTTCCTGATGGCGCTCGGCCGAGAAATAAACCTGGGTGCGCACGTCGGCTTGCAGCAACTCGTCCCGGCTGGCATAGCCAAGCATGCGGACCAGCGCGTCGTTGACCTCGATAAAGCGGCCGTCAGGCGCGGAGAAGAACAGTCCTTCCTGAATGTTGTCGAATAATTCCCGGTATCGCTGTTCCACCTCCAGGCGGTCACTGATGTCCTTCAGCACATGGATGGTCTGCATACCCTCGCTGCTGGCGCCGTGCACCCTTGAGGTCGAAACCAGGTAAGTGCGTTCCAGCACGGGATGGACAGATTCATCGTCCCCTTCACTGCTGCTGCGGCAGAAAGGGCAGGAGCGCGGAGGCGGGGCGTTGCCCAGGGCCAGCAGGGCGGCCATATTGACCCCGATGAGGGCTTGGGGCTGCACTCCGATGAAATCGGCCAGGGAGCGGTTTACTCGCAAAACGTTGCCGGCCTCGTCATGGGCCACGATGAAATCGCTGATGGCATCGAAAATCTCGACCCAGTGCCGGTTCGCCTGGTCCATCCGGGTAAACAGGCGGGCGTTTTCCAGTGCCACCGCAGCGTGTCCCGCGATAGCTTGCAGGACCTGTTTGTCTTCGTCGCCTAAAAGTTGCTCGCGATCCCCCAGGCACAGGACGCCAACCAATTCCCCCGATGCGCCCAGCAGCCGCACCAGCGTGCCATTGCTGTCACCCAGTTCGGAGGCCAGCGCAGCACCATACAGTTCCGTCGCGGTCGAGGAAACGATAGTGTCCTTATGACGGGCGACGGCTTCTTCGATGGCATGGCTGAAGCGCCGCAGCAATGTACGTTCCTGAATCTCCTGGCCGTCAGCCGTCTGCAGCACCAGGGTTTCCATGCCGGCCCCTTGTTTGACCACAAGCGCAGCCTGATGTGCGTTCAGGATGTTCGCAGCGCGGCCGACAAAGCTCCTGGCAAACTCGGGAAGCCTTAAGTGGCCGTTGAGTTCCAGGGCCAATCCCATCAGCGATTCGGCCTTGCGGCGGTGCTGTTCGGATTGATGCAGATTGCGGGTTACCTCCAGCGCGACTGCGACTTGCGCCGCCAGGGCCCGGGCACGTCGAATCTCTTCCGGCGAGATGCCGGCACGACCCAGCCGATCCAGCACGCCGAACATCCCTAGGACGTCGCCGTTAGTATCGAGAAGGGGGACAGTCAATAAGTGCTTCACATCGAACTGGGCCAGGATTTCCAGGTTTGCTCCAGGGACTTTGCTGGGGTCGTCTGACCAGAACACCTCTTTCTTGAGCAAAGCCCGGCTGGCGGGCCCCACCGGCAGCCGGAAGTCCACTCGTTTTGGTTGGCCGCCTTCTGCCGCCCAGCGCACGTGAAAGGCGCCGCCCTCCAGAAGGCCTATGAAACCGCGTCCGAAGCCCAGAAAGTCGGCGGCACGTAGCGCAAATTGTTGCAGGAACTCATCCAACTGGCCGATGGAGCTGAGTTCGGCCGAAATCTCCAGCAATTGGTGAAGTTCATGCGCCTGGGCCCGGGCGGTGTTATACAGCTCTGCATTGGCGATGGCGACCGCCCCAAAACCGGTAACAACGGAAATCAGTGATTTTTCTTCCGCGCTGAAAATGCCCTCCTGGCGCGGGTAGACCAGGACCGCGCCCTGGGTGAGGGAAGTGCGAAAAGGCGCGGCGATCAACACCCCCGGCGGAACCAGTTCACCGAGAGCGAGGGTAGCCGGATCAATGGCCACACTGATCGGCTCGCCCGCGGCCACCGCCCGGCTGGCCAGGTCCGCGGCAAACTGCAATCCCCGGCGATCATGCCGGGCCCGTACCGAGGCGGCCAACTGGGGAGACTCGGCGGCCACTGCCCGTAGGCTAAATGCGGTCCCTTCTCGCAGCAGCATGCAGACCAGGCGAGTGCGTAGAAGGACCCGAAGCCGGTCAGCCACGGCCTCGATGACCGCCGTGGACTCGGGAGCGGAACGGAGAGCTTGCGCTACCTCGGCCAGAATCTTGGTTCTCCGGTGTTCCTCGCGCGAAACCTGGGTGAGCCGGTTTGCCTCCAGCAGGCTGCCTAACTGTCCGGCCAGGATGGTGGCCTTGGCCGCCAGGTCCGGATTGAAGAAGTCGGGATCCGAGCAGTGCAGAAAGACGGCCGCCCCAATCGATTCGTTATTGACCACCAGAGGTGCGGCCATGATGGAGCGGGCCTGGAATTCGGCCGCCATGAGATAACGGGCGGGGTCCAGCCGATTTTCGTAGACCGTCTTTCCCTGCCGGATGGCCTCGACCGCGATCGCGACCGAAGTTTGACTGGCCTTCACCCTGGTCCCGCGGAAGCGGTCCGCCATCAGACCATCGGCCTCCGCTCCCAGCAACTCGTCCGCCGAGACCCGTTGCCAGAAATAGGCGCCATCCACCTGAAATAGCTGGCGCGTCTCCTGACAAAACAGGTGAATCAACGCTTGCGCCGGGGTGCCTTGCGCGGCTGCGTCAGAGAACTTGAGGAGGAGTCGCTGAAAAGCATCGTCCGCGCGCGGATTGGTGTGCCGCGCCGCGGACGTGTCTTCAGCTGACATAGTCAAGGTGCCACCGCCCAGCCAGTCTAAAATCTACAAGTAGTTGATATACAGCAAATTAGACTGCATTCTCAATTTGAGTCAAGCGAATAAGCGGGTCGGGGTGCCGAGATGGTGAAATCGGCCCCGTCCCAACGCCGGGGTGTCTCAAACTGAGAGCGCCACCTGCAGATGAGACGATTCTTGCCTGCACCAATGGCTCTGGTTGCAGGGGCTTTGGTGATACTTAAATACAGTAAATAGAACTGTTTGCGGGCATTCGTCCCCACGTCGCGGAAGCCCGGTTCAAGCTGGCATCGGCATTGCACTTGAAGGCATGGGGAAAACTAGATTCGAGGCCGGAGGGGTTCGCCCCGCGTCACGAGATGCGGCGGTAAAGGCCGGAGGAAATAGCATGACGATCGGCAAAAAACTTTATGTGAGCTTCGGAGCCGTGCTCGCCATGGTTGTGGTGCTGTTTGCCGTAAACCTGGCAGCGGTATACCGCGAGCACAGCGCCAAGGCATCCGCCTCCCAGGCCCTGCAAGTCGCGGAGGCCACTGACAAGATCAGATTCCAGATGATGCAGAACCGCCTCTATCTGACCAACTATTTGCTCAGCGGCGACAGTCGCGAAGCCGATCATGTCAACGACGGCGTCCACAGCCTGATTGACCGGATGCAGGTCGCGACGGCCCTGGCCACATCCGACCAACAGCGAGTTGCGCTGGCCAAAGTACAGCAGACGGAACAGAGCTGGGCCCGGGACTTTGCCGAACCGCTGATGCAAAAGCGAAAAGAGGTAGACCAGGGAAACTCCACCGTGGCTGAACTGCAGATTTTTTACCTACAGAAAGATGCCGGCTCCTGGGTAAAGAGCTCGACCGAATATCTGGACCTGGCGGACCAGGAAAGCAAGCGCGTGCTCGAAGAGCGTCGGCAAAGTGATGATTCCGCAGGCAACTGGACCATCGGAATCGCGCTGTTGGGCACTTTGGCGGCTTTGATTCTGGGCACCGTCATTGCCTTCCGCACCGCCAAATCCATTACCGAACCGCTCACCGAACTCATGAAAGTCACCAAGCAGATCGGTACAGCTGGCGACCTGGACCACGAAATCGATATCCAGAGAGAGGATGAAATCGGGGAGCTGGGCCGAACTTTCAACAGCATGGTGGGTTACCTGCGGGAGATGGCATCGGTCTCCGAGGCCATCGCCGGGGGCAATCTGTCGGTTGAGGTCAAACCCCGGTCCAAGGATGACACCCTGGGCAATGCTTTTGTACGCATGGTGGACGGCCTGAGAAATCTGGTGCGCAACGTACGCGACGCCGCCTCCCAGGTGGCCAGTGCGTCCAGCCAGGTGGCCGGCGCCTCCGACGATTCGGCCAAAGTCAGCCTGCAAACTGCCTCCGCCATCGACGAAGTGACCAGCACCATGCACGAGATGAGCGTCAACGTGCAGAACATGGTGAAGAACACCCAGACCCAGGCCTCCAGCGTAAGCGAGACTTCAGCCTCCATCGACCAGATGGTCGCTTCCATCCAGCGCGTGGCTGACACCGCCAAGGTTCTGCTCGACATCTCGAACCGGTCGCGAGAGGAAGTGCACAGCGGCATCAATACCATGGAAAAGGCCACCGACGGCCTGAACAAGATCAATATCACCATCCGCTCTTCCGGCGAAATCATCGATGTGCTGGGACAGCGGGCGGATGACATCGGAAAAATCATCGAAGTCATTGATGATCTGGCCGAGCAGACCAACCTGCTGGCTTTGAACGCAGCCATCGAAGCGGCACGCGCCGGTGAGCATGGTCTGGGATTCGCGGTGGTCGCCGACGAAGTCCGCAAGCTGGCCGAAAAGTCAGCCCAGTCCACCAAGGAAATTTCCGAACTGATCCAGAGCATCCAGAAGGAAGCGCGCAAAGCGGTCGAGAACATGGACCGCAGTACCGGTATCGTGAACGACGGTCTGGGCCTGGGGCAGGAACTGAACGGCGCCCTGCGCAAGATCTCCAATGTGGTCACCGAGGTCTACAAATTCGCCCAGGAAATCGGCGCCGCCACCAACGAGCAGTCGCACGGCTCTTCACAGATCGCCCGCGCCACGACTCGCTTGAACGAGATCACGCACGAGATCAATTCCGCGGTCGAGGAACAGGCTTCGGGCGCCCAGGCTGTGGTCAAAGCCATGGAGCGCATGCGCGAACTGGTGCAGCAGACGACATCGGGCTCGACGGAACTGGCCGCCTCGGCGGAGCAAATGTCGAAGATGTCCCGCGAGTTGCTCGAGGCCATGCACCGTTTCGCGCTGGAGCAAGCGGAACGTGCTCCCACGCGCTACGAAGAACAGGCGGCCAGCGCCCGGCGCGCCGCCGCCGGCGCGCGGGCCTGACGTTCAGAGGGCACCCATGAACCCTGAATTGCACATTGTCGGATTCCAGGTGGGGCGCGAGACCTACGGCGTGCCCATCACCTCCCTGCACGAGATCGTGCGCGTGCCCGAGATCACGGCCGTGCCCGATGCTCCGGAGTACATGGAAGGCGTGATCAATCTTCGGGGCAAGATCGTTTCGGTCATTGATCTGCGCAAGCGCCTGGGCGAACCCAAGACGGCGCTAAACCGCCGCAACCGGATTCTGGTGGTCGAACACGGCGGACGGCTCTCGGGATTGATCGTCGATTCCGCCTCGGAGGTAATCAAGATTCCGGCCGCTGAGATCGAGCCCGCTCCGCCGACCCTGCAGGACGGCGGGCTGAATTGCGTGACCGGGCTCGGCAAATATCGCGGGCGCCTGATCGTGTTGCTGGACATGGCGAAGCTGCTGGAAAGCGGTGCAGCCCGAAAAGAAGAAGACCGATCCAACGTTGAGGCCCGCAGCGCAGCCGCTGCCAAGTAGTGGCCCTTCAACAGAGCTGCAAGGACGAACCGGAACTCATGGGCACATCCAGCATCCCTGCGCAGTTTACCGAGGCTGAGTTAAAGCTTCTGCAGGTGCTCGTGTACCAGGAGTGCGGCATGCACTTCGACGAGCGGCGCACTCATTTCCTGCAGGACCGACTGCAGCGGCGTTTGAAGGAGTGCCAGCTCGATTCTTTCTACAGTTACTACCGCCTGCTGATCAGCAAGGAGGGCAAGAACGAGCTGGCCCGGCTGCTGGAAAATCTGACCGTCAACGAAACCAGCTTCTTTCGCAACAAGGCCCAATTGGAACTGTTCCACAAGCACATCCTCGATGAACTGATTCGCCGCAAACAGGCGCGGCGGGACTACTCTTTGCGAATCTGGAGCGCGGGCTGCTCCACCGGCCAGGAACCTTACACGTTGGCCATGCTGATCGCCGACAGTCTGGCGTATTACTACCTGCGCAATCCGCAGCCCGCGCCCCTGCCGTCGCCCAAGCCCTTGATCCCCCCACCCTGGAAAGTCGAAATCATCGCCAGCGACATCAGCTACTCCGTGCTGCGGGCGGCCCAGGAGGGAACTTATTCCGAAAGTCAAATGGAGAGCGTGGATTACAGCTACCGCTTGCGCTACTTCGACAAGACCGGCGAGCGCTATTCCATCAAGAAGGCGTTGAAGGAAATCGTCCACTTCGATTTCCACAATTTGAAAACGGAATACCTGCCCCAGCGCAACGACATCATCTTCTGCCGCAACGTGATGATGTATTTCGACGAACCCGAACAGAAGCGTTTGCTGGAAAAGTTCGCGCGCTGCCTCAATCTGCAAGGCTACCTGTTTGTCGGCCACGCAGAAAGCCTGCTGGCCCTGACTGACAAGTTCGTCATGGTCTATCGCAACAGCGGGACCGCCTACCAGAAGGTGGAGGTGACCGGGTGACCCAGTTTTCCGATGAGCGCGCGGCGGAGATGCGGGAGCTTTTCTTCGAGACCGCGCAAGAATTGCTGCAGTCCCTGAATGAGGAGGCGCTGAAGCTGGAAAAGCGCCCGGGCGATGCGGAACTGGTGCGCAGCATCCGTCGCATCGTGCATACCCTCAAGGGCGATGCCGCGGCTTGCAGCTTTCGCGAACTGAGTAATGCAGCGCATGAGCTGGAGGATGCCCTGGCCCTGGAATCCGCATCCGCTTACGGCAGCCTCGCCGACGTCGCCTTTACCGCCGCGGACACGTTTGGCGCCATGCTGACGGCCTACCGGCGCAAGGGCAAGCTGCCCTCGTCCGCGCCTTTGACCAAGATGATTCGAGAGCTCACGCAGCAGCCTAAGGGAAAAAAACGCTCGAAGAAGTCCGCCAAAGCGGCCGTCGCTCCCACCGCCTGGACCGAGTACGAGAAACTGGCGATCCAGAATGCGGTGAACGGAGGCAAGAATGTGTATCACATCACTGCGGCCATTGATCCGCACTGCGTGATGCCGATCGCCGCCCGGCAACTGGTGCTGAATGCGCTGACCCCGATCGCGGAAGTCCTGGGAGCGCGCCCCGAGGCGGGATCGCCCGCCAGCACCCAGCGACTGGAATTGCTGGCGGCAAGTGACAAGTCATCCGACCAGTTGTCCACCCGGTGCCGCATTCCGACCGTGATCTCCAGTGTCGTGGTGGAGGTCGTACTAGCGGCTGAGCCCAATGCCCGGAAAGCCGTTCCCGCCGAACTGGCGGGACCTGGCACCGCCTCGCCGGCTTCCTCTCATCACACCTTCCCGGAATCCGGTGATGAACACGCCGCAGCCGGCAGGCCCACCCATCCGGTGCTGGTGGAAAACATTCTGCGCGTGGACGCCGAGCGCATTGACAGTGTGCTCAACCTGGTCGGCGAACTGATTATCGGCAGGTCCATGCTGCAGCAGGCGTTCACTGAATTCGCGCGCCATGTTCCCAAGGAGGCCTTGCGCGGCCGCTTCAGTGATGCCATGTCGTTTCAGTCTCGCGTGCTGAGTGATCTGCAGCGTTCGGTCATGAAGATCCGCATGGTGCCGGTCGAGCAGCTCTTCCGGCGCTTTCCCCGCATGGTACGGGATGTGGCCAAACAATGTGGCAAGGACGTGGGACTGATCCTGAGAGGCCAGGAAACCGATCTGGACAAGAGTCTGCTCGATGCCATCGCCGAACCGATGACCCACCTGGTGCGCAATGCCGTCAGTCATGGCATCGAGAGCGCGGAGGAGCGAATCCGAAACGGGAAGCCGGCGCGCGGAACCATCCATCTCACTTCGTATCACCACGGCAATCAGGTTATCGTGGAAATTACCGACGACGGCGCCGGCATCGATGTTCAGAAAGTCAAAGCCAAGGCTCTGGAGAAGGGCCTCGTTACCTCGGAAGAGGCGGACAGGTTGGGGGAGACCGAAATTCTCGCGCTGGTGTTCCGGCCAGGATTCAGCACTGCGGACGAGATCACTGAGATCTCAGGCCGCGGGGTCGGCCTGGATGTGGTGCAGACTGTATTGCACCGCCTGAAAGGGTCAGTTGAGATTGAGACCCGGGTGGGACAGCGCACGACCTTCCGCCTCAAGTTGCCGCTCACTTTAGCCATTATCAAGGCGCTGTTGTTTCGGGTGGAGCAGCGGCTTTATGCCGTCCCCTTGAACGCCGTCGCGGAAATTGCCCGCGCCCGGGAGTCCGATGTGCACCAGGTGCATAACCATGAAGTCCTGCAGTTGCGTGACCGCGTCCTACCCCTGGTCCGTCTGGGGCGTGCGCCGGGAGCCGCGGCAAAAGCGGGCTCCGGGAAGATTTTTGTGCTGATCATTTCCATCGGCGAACGAAAGCTGGGGATGATCGTAGACAGCCTCGAGGGCGAAGAAGAGCTGGTGATCAAGGCGCTCGACGACCAGACCGTGGCCACCGACTTGATCAGCGGCGCTTCCATCCTGGGCGACGGCCGGGTGGTGCTCATCGTCAACCTTCCAGCGATTGTGGACCGGCACGGCAAGGTTCGCATGGACCAGGAAGAGGGCATCGTTTCCGGCATCCTGCTTTCCCACGCGGACCGCAAGAGCCTGCGTGAAAGCGCGGCGGAGGCGCATTTATGACCCCGGTGCGCGTGCTGGTGGTGGACGATTCCGCACTCATGCGGAAGCTGATTCCGCAGATTCTGCAGGCTGACAGTTCGATCCAGGTGGTGGGCACCGCCATGGACGGGAATTTCGGCCTCAAGAAAATCGAAGAGCTCAAGCCCCAAGTCGTGACTCTTGATCTGGAAATGCCGGGCATGGGCGGTATCGACATGCTTAAAGAGATCATGCGCCGCCACCGCCTGCCGGTAATTGTCGTGAGTTCCCACAGCACGCAGGGCGCTTCGATCACCCTGCAGGCCCTGTCGCTGGGAGCGTTCGATTTTGTGGCCAAGCCGAACGACGTCTCCGCCCGCATGCCGCAGATCGCAGCCGAATTGATCGGCAAGATCAAAGCCGCGGCGCAGAGCCGGGGAGTGACCGTCAGGGCGGTCGGCGCGAACCCGCGTTCCGGGCAAAAGGCCCCGCTCGATACCAAAAGAGCTCCGACCAAAGTGGTCGCCATCGGCGTTTCCACCGGAGGACCCCAGGCCTTGCAGTATGTATTCTCGCAATTGCCCGCAGATTTTCCCGGCGCCATTGTAGTGGTGCAACACATGCCGGAAGGCTTCACGGAAATGTTCGCCCGGCGTCTGGATGAAATCTGTGCCGTCCGGGTCAAGGAGGCGCAATCAGGAGATGTCCTGCTGGCGGGGCGCGTGCTCATCTGCCCCGGCAGCCGCCACCTGAAGGTCAAGCGCTTGCCGCTGGGAGATGTCGCGGTACTGAGCGATGAGCCTCGAGTCAACGGCCACCGCCCCTCGGCCGATGTGTTGTTCAAGAGCCTGGCCGACGAATTCGGGCCCAAAGGCATAGCCGTACTGATGACTGGAATGGGGGACGATGGCGCGTCAGGCATGGGCTCGGTAAAGGCCGCGAGGGGAATGACGATCGCGCAGAGCGAGGAGTCCTGCGTTGTGTATGGAATGCCCAAGGCTGCCATCGATCGCGGCTTCGCGGTCCGCGTGGTCGGGCTGGATGTTCTAGCCAACACCTTGCAGGCCCAGTGCATGGCAGAGCGCAAGAATGGATTTGGCAACGAGCCCGGCGAAGGCGGCAAAGCCGCAGGCGCGGGGCGGGATTAGTTTTGCACGATGGTTCGGTTCGATCTTTGTAACAAAGGCAGGAGGGCTTTATGGAGCAGTTTGCATCGTTAAAACGCAGCAAGGACGGTCAACCGGTCCGCTACCTGGTGGTGGACGATTCCGTCTTCGCCCGCAAGAACCTGGCTCGGATCGTAGAAACCTTTGGCGGCCAGGTGGCCGGCGAAGCCGGCGATGGCATGACCGCCATCACCGAATACGATCGCACCAATCCCGACATCGTGCTCATGGATATCACCATGCCGCAGATGGAAGGGATCGAGGCGGCGGAAAAGATCGTGGCCCAGCATCCCGAGGCGCGCATCGTCATGGTGTCGTCCGTAGGGTATCAGGAGAACATCGTGGCTGCGCTCCAGCGTGGGGCTCGTCACTTTGTGCAGAAGCCGGTCAAGCCGGAAGTTCTGTATGAAGTGATCAAGTACGTTCTGGGCGAGGATGGAGCCGTAGCGAGTGCCGCAGGCGCGGGAGCCTGATTTATGAAAATGGAGCTGATCCAGCCGTTCATCAACGCGGCGGATGCCGTCCTGGCACAGGGCTTGCAGTCTCCCATGTCCATCGGGAACCTGAGCATGGAGCAGGAGGCTTACCGGCGCAAAGGGGTGGCCGCACTGGTTGCTATCACCGGCGACATCGAAGGCCGAATTGTGTTCGATCTCGATCCGGAGACTGCGGTGCGTGTCGCCAGCCATTTTGCCGGCGCCGAACTGCCCGAGTCGGACGACCTGATACGGGAGACGGTTTGTGAGTTGGCGAACCAGGTGACGGGAAATGCGGTCACAGCCCTGAATGATCAGGGCTTCCATTTCCGCGTGCATCCCCCGGTTTTGCATACCTCTGAACACGGCCCCACCAACAGCGAGGACACCGAAGCTCTGGTCATTTGCTGCGAAACCGCCAGGGGCAGCGTGTTCATGAACATCGCCCTGCGTTACAACGTTGAGTTGTCAGGCGAGCGGGCGACAGCCGCGGGCGAGTAGTACCGGACCTCAGACCTCGGTCCCCGGACCCCAAACCCGGGCCTCAGAATTCAGACCTCAAACTTCAGACCTCAAACCTCAGGCACCAGGCGGCGCGCACTCGCCGAGGTCTGAGGTCGGAAGCCCGAGGTCCTCAAGGTCCCGCCAGAATGAACACAGGATTTTGTGGTAACGCATTTCCGCCATTGGGAAGAGTAACTGCGCCTAACGGGGCAGGCATGTCAAGCACCGGCGTGTCATCAGAAGTGCGGACGATTGCGGTGCTCCCCGAATCGCACTTTCCTACAAATACTTTCGTACTGTCGCCCGAAGCCGCCGAGGAGAAACGGAAGCGTACTCCGCCCGGCACACCTGCCGGGACGCCCAGGCCATTGAGGTCGCAACCGGTCGGGTTCGCGGTCGAGATTTCGACGACGACGTTTCCCGCCGCGCTCTGACCGCTCGCCGTAGTGCCGGAGGGGTTGACCACGGTGAACGTTCCTGCGCCTACCGCTAGCAGAGTGAATGTTCCGTTGTTCCCGGCATCCGCCATGCCCGCGACCACCATGGTCATGCCCGGTCGGAGAGCAGGACCAGAAGTCAGAGTGTAGGTGTAAGTGGTATCGGAGCCGGTTTGCCCGGCCTTCGTAATGCTGACCGTGGGTTCAAGCGGAATCGTTTTTCTGATGCTTCCGTCGCTGGCGTTGATAACAGTGACCGCGGAACTGATACAAAGCTGGGAATCGCCGGAGTTAGAAGTGCAGGGCGGGATTTTTGTGGAACTCACCGCGTAAGCCCGGCTACCGTCGGGCAGCACGGCGACAGTGGTCGGGCTGGGGGCAACGGGGAGCACAAACAACGCCGCCGGCGGGTCCGTGGAAACGCTCAAGGCAGTCACGGTGCTGGCCACCGGGTTGGTGACGTACAGGCGATTCAGCTTGCCGTCATACACCATGTAATTCGCGCCTGCGCCCACGGGTACCGAACTCAGCAATGTGTCGGTCGCAGTGTCAATCGCCGATACCGTACCACTGGCGCTGTTGAGCACATAAATCCTGGCACTATCGGAGCGCGCCACCGCCCACACCGGCGTGGTCCCGGTGGCGATGGTCTGGGTCACGGTCCGATCCGGCAGGCTGACGGCGGTCACCGTGCCGTCACCCTGGTTCACTGCGTAGAGCTTCTTCTGGTCCGGAGTTTCCGCCAGAGCGACGGGATGAGCTCCCACTGCAATCAGCGGGCTGAGCACCGCGTTGGTCGCGGTCGAAATCGCCGCCACCGTATTGTTCCCGAAGTTCGCCACGTAAACCGTTCCGCTTTCAGTGGTATGGACAAACACCGGACTCGAACCCGCCGCAAGAGACGTGGTGGCCACGACTGTAGCAGTTGATGTCGGAGTCGGGGAAAACGATGAAACGGAATCTTCGCGGGTGTTGACGGCGTACACGCGGGCGCTGTTCAGGGTCAGGGCGGCGTAGGCCGGGCCCAGCCCGAGCTGGGCCACGCCGATGTTGGTGTCGCCGGAAACATCCAGCCGGCTGCTCGCCCCTGGGTCATTCGCGCCGTTGTCGCTGAGCACCAGTACGAAGTGCGTGCTCTCGGGATCCGGAGGAGGTGGGACGATGGGAATGGCCACGGGACGGTATTGGTCTCCGCAGCTGACGCAAATCACACCCAGAATCAGAATGCCCAGCAAGCGGGCCTTACGCCAAAAATTCATCCGCACCCCGGCAGAACCACCCACGAACTCGCAATAATCCGGAAGGTTTTCATTTTAATGGTTGCGCGGAATATGCGCCAGCAGGCCCGTGTGGGGCGGACGCTCTTGTCCGCCGCTTTTGAACTTGATTCTGGGGTGCAGGGTATTGGTTGCTCAGAGCCGGAATGAATTCTGAAATAGGCAAAAACAAAGTCAAAAGCTGCGGACAAGAGTGTCCGCCCCACACGTTTCTGGCTATGCTTTGCCTTTTGACCGTCTTCCAGACGCTTCCCGCGCCGGCGCTACCGGCTTCTTCTTTCCTTCCATCTCGGCCAGGCTTTGTTTGAGGGCTGCCATCAGGTCCACCACCGGGGCGAGCTTCTTCGGCTTTTCTACTTCCGTGATCTTGCCGCCTTCCAGCTTGGTTTCGATGAGTTTCTTTACATTTTCCTGGAAGGTGTCATGGTACTTTTCGGGGTCCCAGTCTGCGGCCAAGGCTTCGATCAACTGGTGAGCGACTTTCACTTCCGCATCCTTCAATTCGACCTCGGGTGCGCCGAAGCCTTCCACCTTGCGCACCTCTTCCGCGTAGTACATGGTGTGGAGCATGAGTCCGCCTTCGTGCGGACGCAGAAACACGGTGTACTCGCGGTTGTGCATGGTCAGCTTGGCAATGGCGACGTATTCGCTCTCTTCCAGGGCCTTGGTCAGCAGGGCATAGGGCCTGCGTCCCGCCTCTTCCGGCAGCATGTAGTAGGACGATTCGAAAAATACGGGATCGACGTCGCTGGTCTTCACGAACTCCAGGATCTCCATGGTCTTCGCCGTTTGCGGCTCGATCTTCTTGATCTCTTCGGGCTCAATCACTACATATTCGTCCTTGCGGAATTCGTAGCCCTTTACGATTTCACTGCGCTCCACCACACGATTGTCGGCCGGGCAATAATATTGCTGCTTGACCCGCTGCAAATCGTCGCGATGCAACATGTTGAAGGAGATGCCGGAGCTGCGGGCACCGGAGAAAAGACGCACCGGCATGGAGATCAAGCCGAAAGTGAGATATCCCGACCAAACAGAGGCTGCCATAGTTCACTCCGAAGCGGAAAAGGCCCAAGCGTAGTGCAGTTTAGACTACGCAAGGGGGTTTGATGCAGCCGTTAGACCCGGAGAATCCGAAGAAGAAGCCCCATTTGTACTACAATCTGAATGAGTCCCCTATATCTTGTGGTTGTGTCCAGATAGAGTGTTGCCGGGCGCTATTTTTGCCAAAATCGGCCCTTCCCCCTTATTGTGACCGATGTGTATGAGATCTCGCGCCTAGGCGATGTGGCTGGCTTCGGAGGGCGGTGGTTCGCCGGTGGCCTGCTCACCGTCGCTTTCGCCGCACTCGCGCACCGGATGCGGGGCGTGACCAACTCGGGCGCGATGGCGGGAGCGGTCAGCTGCTTTGTGCTCTATCTGGGAGGCGGTGCGGGAGCTTTTGCGCTGCTGATCACGGTTTTCGCGCTGGCCTGGATCACGACCCGGCTCGGCTATCCGCGCAAACAGAAGTTGGGAACCGCGGAACGCCGCGAAGGCCGAAAGGCATCACAAGTTCTGGCCAATCTCGGGGTGGCCACGGCCTGCGCCGCGTTTTCCATCTTCAGTCATCACCGGACGCTCTTCCTGCTGGCCTTGGTGGCAGCACTCTCCGAGGCTGCGGCCGATACGGTTTCCAGCGAATTGGGACAGGCCTTCGGCCAAAAGGCTTACCTGATTACTACCTGGAATTCCGTCCCGCCGGGGACCGATGGCGGGGTGAGTCTGCTCGGAACCCTGACCGGGATCGTGGCGGCTGGAATTGTGAGCTCGGTCGGCGTCCTGGGCGGACTGCTGCCCCGCCGGTGGCTGCCAATTTCCGCCGGCGCCGCCATCCTGGGCATGATTGCGGACAGTTTTCTGGGCGCAGGCCTCGAACGACGCGGGCTGGTTAATAACGACTCAGTCAACTTTCTCGGTACCCTGATCGCCGCCGCGGCCGCATACTGGCTGGCCTGAGTTCACCCGCGGAGTCCGCGGTTTACCCCGGCCGGTCATGTACTTATGGGCCTTGTCGCCGGTTACCCCGCGGGCGAGAATCTAAAAGAGCATCTGCACCTGAGAGTGCTTGCATCTGACTGCTTTTAGCCGGGTTTTCCCGAAGCCGGCGAACCCGAAAGCAACGAAAGACGTATAGAAGTAAATGAAGATCCAGAAGTTTGTCATCGGTTATGTGCTGGCGCTGGCACTGTTCCTGTTCGCGCAACAGCGCCCGGCAACCACCCAGCCCTCCGGCTTCCGGGAAGTTGTGGATCTTACGCATGCCTTGCCGGCGGACGGCTTCGAAAAACCGCAAAAGTCGGTCTATCGAATCGAAACCGTGGCCTTGTCCGAGAAGATGTCATCGTCAAAGGCTGCGGAACACTTTACTACCCGCATCGATGCTCCCTCCCTTTTGGGACCTGGCCGATGGACGGTGGATCAGATTCCGGCCGGCCGCTTGATCGGGCCACTGGTGGTTCTCGACGTTAGCGCCGGCGCCAGGAGCAATCCCGATTACGAGATTTCAGTGCAGGACATCGCACGCTGGGAGCAGGCCAACGGACCCATGCCCCTGGGCGCAGTCGTAATGGCGCGCACGGGATGGGGCTCACGCTGGAACTCTCTCAGGCACTACCGCAACGCCGATGCCAAAGGCCGCATGCACTTTCCCGGATATTCCGAGGACGCTGCCCGCTTCCTGGCCGAAGGCCGCAACGCTCTCGGGTTGGGCATCGATACCGCCAATCTCGATGGCGGCTCCGCCAAAATGTTGGCGGTAGATCAATATGCTCTGGGACACGGACTCTATCTTCTGACCAATGTGGCCAACCTTGACCGCATGCCTGCCAACGGCGCGGTGGCCATGGTGGCTCCTGTGAAAGTGGCCGGAGGATCGACGGCTCCAGTGCGGATTCTGGCACTAGTGAGATAGCAAGCTCTTTCGGACGGCGCTCTTCTAGAAGTCATCTACCCCATTCCATAAGACACCCCCCAGGGTTGCTGGTGAATCGGCGATTTTTCGCCGCCATCATCGACTCGCCTGTCCCCGGCCCCAGGTCAAGGAGCTACCGCGATGTTTCAATAATTAACCGGTGTCTAATTCAATGATGAAGTCTAAAACATGCATCTTGCTGGCGTTCGTCGCGTTTACAGTGTCCTCTGTGGTGCAAGGAAGCAAGACGGTCAGAGCCATAGCGAGCGTGTCTCACTTGACCCATCACGGAAAGGAAACTCGTGAAACTCGCATCCACGTCATGCTCGACCACACGTATTACTTGGAATTGGTGAATCAGGCGCAACCCACTGCGCGTCCGAATTGCAGCGAGTTTATGGGGGTGCTATCTCGTGAGAATTTTCAGCGAATCACGTCGCTAATGCAGTCCCCGAAATTCAAAAGCCTTCGCACGCCGCAGGCATTTGTTCAGGCGGGCAGCTCGGAGGCTTGGTATGTTGCTGTTCACCGCAAAGAAACCCAGTTCTCCGTTTTCAGCGGGCGCTCATCCCCTCCGGCGGGCGTCGTCGCTTGGTTCGCCGAGACCAAGAATCTAAAGCCGCTTCATCGCATTTTGCTTCGCCCGGATTACAAGTGCTCTTTCTTCTCGGAGGAAATGGCTGCAGCGTGGCGTCGTTAAGGAGTGCTAAACATGACATTCGCTAGAGTTCAGCCTCGCCGAACAGATATTTACGAGATTATTGGCGCAAGCAGGCGTTAGCACAATTTTGCGCCGGTTGTACGCCAAAAACCAAAATCAATGCGTGAAATGGGGATTTATCGCCAACCACGTAAATCTGCTTTAGTACATTGCAAGAGCAATCACCCAGAATGATCCCAACCCAAAGGAAGCCAGCGCGACCGGGGCACACACAGGCCCTTTCCCCGCCAGCGATAGAAGGAGTGCGAGTGCGGATGCGAGTAATCCGAACCTTGAAGACGTGACCGCCAACGCGTATTTTGCAGGTTCTGGTGACCTGCCCCCAGCTTTCGTTCACGTAAGAATACGACAAAGTTGTTCTCCTCCATCTTCGTTTTCAGCCGGGATGGGGGAGCGCGAGGGGCAAGGGACGGCGTTTGAGTCCCTTGCTC
>JBOGLD010000303.1:0-8566 GCA_050745885.1 Terriglobales bacterium | reverse complement strand
CGCATCTGGTTTCGATTTCGTGATAGGGGTCCTTCGACTTCGAGTTTGCTTTCGCAAGCGAAAGCAAACTCTCCGCTCGGGATGACACGAGTATCCGCGGACCTAGTCAATCGGCCGCGCCGCCGTGGCCTGCTGGAACTTCAGCCGCCATTGGTCATTCTGCTTTACCCAGAGATCGGAGATATGCTGATAGCGCGGCGCCATGCCGGGAGCGTCGCCCTCGGGCATATGAATGATGCAATCGTAAGTCACCACAGCCGCCCCATCGTCGACCGGTAAAACTTGCAGATTGTAAGTGTAATAATCTTTCAGTTCGCCATCCCGCGCGCTCTCCACACTTTCTGCCTTGTCATGCAACCTGCCTTCACTGCCCACGAACACGAAATCATCGGTCAACGTACGTTTCAGGAAATCTACGTTCCGGCTTTTCTGGGCTTCCGGAACCGCGTTGGTGTTGGAAATCAGCACCTGCTCCAGCGGACTAAGGGACTTGGCCGGGGTTCCGGGGCCTTGCGCAAATCCGGCCAGCGAGAAAGAGAGGCAGAGCAGACCAGCGACAAGACACGGATTTCTCATAATCCTCCATTCGCAAAATGTTCCGCTATTTCGCTTGAATCCTTCCCGCCAGTTCGGCGCGCGGGACCGAAACCTGTTCGCCGGTCTCCAGATGCTTGAGCGCGAACGAACCCGATTTGACTTCATTTTCTCCCACGATCAGGGCAAAACGAACACCCAGCTTGCTGGCGGTTTCGAGCGACTTCTTGAGACGAAAGTTCTCGTCCCCCAATTCGACTACCAGATCGTGACGGCGTAACTCCCGCGCCAGGCGGGCAGCTTCGCGGTCCATGCCCGCGCCCAGGGGCGCAATGTAGACATCCGGCTTGCGTTCGACCGCCTCGGCCGACTCCTGCAGCGCCAGCACCAGGCGGTCTTCGCCAATGGCAAAACCGATCCCGGGAGCGCTCGGGCCCCCGAGCGATTCCGAAAGTCCATCGTAACGCCCGCCGCCGAGGATAGCATTTTGCGCCCCCAGAGCGCCGTGAGTGAATTCAAACGCCGTTCTGGTGTAGTAGTCAAGCCCGCGCACCAGGCGGTCGTTCTCCTGAAACTCCACCCCGACAGCATTCAGAATGCTCTTGACCTGTTCGAAATGCTTGCGGCAGGGCTCGTCCAGAAACTGGCTGATTCTCGGCAGCTTCTCAATGATGGGCTGGTCCTCAGGGACCTTACAATCAAACACCCGCAACGGATTGGTTACAGCACGGCGTTGGCAATCTTCACACATGCCGGAAACCACCGGTGCCAGCGCCCGGCGCAGGGCTTCGTCGTATGCCGCGCGGTCGTTCGCGCAGCCCACCGAGTTCAGTTGCAAGGTCCAGTCCCGGATGCCAAGCCGGTCGAGCAGGGTGGCCAGCAACTCCAGCACTTCAGCATCGCGCGCGGGAAACTCGCTGCCCGCACTGGCCGGCCCGATGACCTCCGCCCCGATCTGATAAAACTGGCGATATCGGCCTTTCTGCGGCCGTTCCCGCCGAAACTGCGGACCGATGTAGTAGAGCTTGTTGAGCCCGCGCTCCCAAAGTTTGTGCTCGATGTAGGCGCGCACCACGCTGGCAGTATTTTCGGGGCGAAGAGTGAGCGACTGTCCTTTATCACTCTGGGCCCGCCCACGGTCCTCCCAGGTGTACATCTCCTTTGCTACCACGTCGGTTTCCTCGCCCACTCCACGGGCAAAGAGTTCAGTTGATTCGAAAATCGGGGTGCGTATTTCGTGAAAATTGTAGACCCGGAAAACATCGCGCACCGCCGCCTCGACAAAATTCCACAACGCCGTCTCCGGCGGCAGAAGGTCGCGCGTTCCTCTAACTGCTTTGATCATGCGAGATCTCAGCTCTCAGTTTCAAGTTCCCGGTTCCCAGCTTGGAAAGAATACCTCAAACCTGTGTTGGACGATTCACGCGGCGAAGTCTTCATCGTGCGGTACGGGCATGGGCGGGGGCACACGGTCGGTGACCTCGGCAAGCGCCGCCAGTTTCTCCGCCAGAGCGCGGGTTAACGACCCAGGCTGATAGCGCCAGCGGAAATTCCCTTCAGAAACGCTTGGGGTGTTGAGCCGGGCTTCGCTGCCCAGCCCGAGCACATCCTGGAGCGGAACCACCGCCAGACTCGCGACCGACTCCTGGGCCAGGCGAATGAAAGCCCAGTGAATACCGTCTTCACAGGGTCCGATATAGGCTTGAATCGCACGCCGCTCATCCTCCGACATGCCTGATTTCCACCAGCCCAGCGTGGTGTCGTTATCGTGGGTGCCGGTATAGACGACGCGATCGGAGGTAAGGCGATGGGGCAGATACGCATGGGCGCCCGAGTCGGCAAAGCCAAACTGCAGCACGGCCGTTCCCGGAATCTGATGACGCTCGCGCAGCGCGTGCACTGCGGGCGTGATGTGGCCCAGGTCTTCGGCAAAAAACGGCAGCCCGCCCAGGGCGTCACGAAGCTTGTTGAAGAGCTCGTCCTTGGGACCGTCCACCCAGCGGCCGTTTACCGCCGTCGTCTCGCTCGCGGGAATCTCCCAGAACTGCTCGAATCCACGGAAATGGTCGAGGCGGATGTAATCGCAAGTCTGAGTGCCCCAGCGCAAGCGGTCGATCCACCAATCGTAGCTTCGTGCGCGGATCGCGTCCCAGTCGTAGAGAGGAGTACCCCAGCGTTGGCCGGTGGCGCTGAAGGCATCGGGCGGAACTCCGGAAACTGCTTCTGGTTCAAGATCGTCCTTGCGCAGGCGAAAAAGGTCGCAGTGCGCCCACACGTCGGCGCTGTCGTAAGCCACGAAGATCGCGATGTCCCCGACCACCCGGATGGAGCGTTGCGCGCAGTAGCGCCGGAGGGCATGCCACTGTTCGTAGAAAAAGAACTGAATCACGCGGCGAAGCTCCATCTCGGAGGTCAGGTCCTTGCGGACCGCGGCTAAGGCTGCGGTTTCCCGCCGGGCCAGGGCGCGGGGCCACTCCTTCCAGCATCGCCGGTGGTTGCGTTCGCGCAGGGCATCGAACAGAACAAAGTCTTCCAACCACCATGCATTGTCTTCGCAGAAGCTCTCAAAGCGATGGCGGTCACTGCCCCGGGCGTTCTGAAGAAAAGTTCGGGCAGCTGCAACAATCAGCGGCAACTTGCGCTGGAACACTTCTTCGTAGGCAATGGGGCCAGACTCGCGGGGGAGGACGGCCAGTTGCGAGAAATCGATCCAACGGTGCTCGGCCAGGCGCTCCAGGCTGATCAGCAGCGGATTGCCGGCAAATGCCGAGGTTGAAGAGTAGGGGGAATTCCCGGTCGCCGGCGGCCCCAGCGGCAGTACCTGCCACAAGCCCTGGCGGGCGGACGCCAGAAAATCGGCGAATTCATAAGCCGCAGGTCCGAGATCGCCGATGCCGCCGCGCGACGGGAAGCATGCCGGGTGGAGCAGGATGCCGGTGGCGCGGGGGAATGACATCATCGGTGGGTTCCCGCGCTTTACTCTCCCTGTTCCCCGCCCTGGGCGCGGGTCAGACTTTTCATCTCGTCCGCATTGATCTGGATCTTTCCCGCTTTTTCCATCTGGGCCCGCAGATTGGCGAGGAACAAGCCAAACATTTCCTGCTGCTTGTTCTGGATCAGAGCATCGCGCACCTGGTCTTTTTTGGCTTCGAAGTCCTGAGCGGTCGGCTCCTGCCGGTCCAGCACGGACAACACCACGCCCGTGGTGCCGTTGCTGATAGGGCCGCTGATCTCACCCGGCTTCAGGCTGAACGCCACCGAGGCCCCGCCCGACATGGCGCCGATGTCCGGGACCTGCCCGTCCGGCAGCACGAATTCGCTGGTCTTGATGGCTGCGCCGGCTTCCTTCGCTGCTTTTTTCAGATCGTGTTCGGCCTTGGCACGATCCGCCAGTTCCTGGGTCTTCTGGTTGAGCAAGGCAGCGACGCGCTCGTTCCGGAATTCGTCTTCGACGCGACTGCGAATCTCCTCGAACGTCGGCGTTGCCGCCGGCTTGATCGCCAATACCTGGAACACGGCGTAGCCTTGCGCAATCTGCGCCTGATCGGGCGGGGCCTTTTCCGCCTCGCCAAACACCGCGTTCATGAACTGCGGCGAATTGCCAATGCCGGGCAGAGTGTCGGTGCTGCTCACAAAGTCGGTGTTGATCAGGTTGAGCCCCTTGGCCGCGGCCGCCTTGTCCAGTCCCACGCTGCGGGCCTGCGCCAGCAGAGCATTGACCTGATTTGTGGCGGCCTGCTCGCCCTTCTGTTGCCTGATGAGCCCCTCGATCTGGTCCTTGACCTCGTCCAGGGTCTTCACATGGGCGGCCTGCTTGTCGTCGAGACGGATGATGTGGAAGCCGTAACTGCTCTGCACCAAACCGCTGGTGGCGCCCTTCTCCAGGGAGAATGCCGTCTTCTCGAACTCCGGCACGGTGCGGCCTCTGCCAATCCAACCCAGGGACCCGCCATTCTTGGCGCTGCCCGGGTCTTCTGAATACTTCTTAGCCAGATCGGCGAAGCTGCCTCCTGCCTTCAGTTGCTTGAGAACATCCTCCGCCTTCTTGCGCGCCTCCTCTACCCCTTTCGGGTCGACTTTCCCGTCCGGACCCGGCAGCGGAGTCTTGATCAAAATATGGCTTACATTGACCTGCTCGGGCACGCGATACTCGTCGCGATGCTGATCGTAATAGGCCTGCAGGTCTTCGCGAGACACGTTGACGCCGGCTTCGATCTTCGCGCTATCCAGCACGACATACTCGACTTTGCGCTTCTCCGGAATCGAGTTGTTGTAGGTCGCCTTGTTGCGCTCGTAGAAAGCCTTCAACTCCGCTTCGGTCGGCTTGATCTGTTTCATCAAGTCATCTTTGCGGAGGACGGCGTACTCGAACTTGACCTTGGTATTCTCCTTCTGAAATTCCCGGCGCACATCACTATCGGTGACCAGGGCGCTGCCGGTGATCAGGTTGCGAAGCTTGTCCAGCAGAATCTGGTCCTTCAAACCCTGCTCGAACTCGGTCACGCTCAGGTCGGCGTTTTGCAGAAGGTTCTCATACTGCTGCTGCCCGACGAATTTGCCGCCCGGAAAGAAGGTGGCCGAATAGCGCCCGTGCTGCAACTCGTCCCGCACTTCGTCATCCGTGACCCGAAAGCCCAGCCTTTCGGCTTCCGCCACCAGGGCCCGGCGGCTGATCAGGTTCTGGGCAGCGCGCTCGGCGAAGTACGGAAGCAGCATCGCGGTCTGTTCGCCCCCGCGGGGAAACTGCTGGCGCAGCATTTGCCGGGCCTCGCGCTGCACTTCAACTGTGGTCACCTGCTCGCCAGCCACTTTGGCCACGACCCCCTGCCCGGGACCGCCCAGGCCGATGCTGTCGCCGATGCCGCCCGGGATCAATGTAATCGCCATAGCGGCACAAACAACGGTCAGCAATCCGCCAAGAATCACTTTCTTGATCGGGCCAGGGGTCTGCAGAAATCGAATCATTGTCTTATCACTCCAAAGTTTGGGGCGGGAAACTTAGATTATAAACCACTCCGGATGAAGGACGGGGGTCCTCGCCCGTCCATGTCGCGGCTCTGGAAAAGACGGGCGCGGACGCCCGTCCTCCATAACGAACAAGATCAAAGTGGATGTCTCCGTCAAAATCAGCCATTGAAACGTATTAATAGTACATGTTATTAAGCTAAGGTCGGGTTCGGGCGCGATCAATCGAATGCGGCATAATGGTGGCACCCTGACAAGTCAATCCTCCGGCAAGGATCTCTTAATGAACAAAAGCAGCCTGCTTTGCATCCTGGTGCTGTCCTTCTGCGGCTTGATTTCTGCGCAGGAGGCTCGCCGTCCCCTTCCCGAAGCGGCACTCTCTCTTCGAGACGGCTGGGCCCTGCAGTCTTCGTGCAAAGTGGACGCGAAAGGCGAGACCCTTTCCACCCCCGCCTTCCGCCCCCAGGGCTGGTATGACGTGAGTGTTCCTACGACCGTGGTCGCGGCACTGGTCAAGCACAAGGTGTATCCCGATCCGTTTTTCGGCATGAATCTGCGGACTTTTCCCGGCGTCACCTATCCCATCGGAGCGAATTTTTCCAACCTCCCGATGCAGCCGGACAGTCCTTTCGTCGTGCCCTGGTGGTATCGCAAGCAATTTCTGCTGCCCGCCAGCTTTCAGGGAAAAAGCATCTGGCTTGATTTCGGTGGGATCAACTATCGCGCCAACATCTGGCTGAACGGCAAGCAACTCGCCAAGTCCGACGACGTAGCCGGGGCCTGGCGAACCTACGAGTTCAATGTCACGGATGCCGCGCTGGTGGGAAAACAGAACGTACTTGCAGTGGAAGTCTTCTCCCCGACGGATACCGACTTGGCCATCACCTTCGTGGACTGGAACCCCGCTCCCCCAGACAAAGACATGGGCCTGTTTCGCGACGTTGATATCACGGCCAGCGGACCCGTGGCCGTTCGCTACCCTGCGGTGGTTTCGAAAGTAGATTCGCCGGCTAACGAAAAAGCCCACCTCACGGTGACCGCGCTGCTGAAGAACGGCACTCATCATCCGGTGAAAGGAACTCTCAAAGGCCAGATCGAGAAGACGGAATTCTCGCAGGAAGTCGAACTCGCGCCCGACGAGTCGAAGGACGTGACTTTTACCCCGGAGCAGTTTTCCCAGCTCACCATCGACCATCCGCGTCTGTGGTGGCCGGCGCAAATGGGCAAGCCGGAGCGCTACAGCCTCAGCCTGCAATTCGATCTTGATGGAAAAGTCTCCGACCGGTCGGAAACGAAATTTGGCATTCGCGAGGTCAAGTCCGAGGTGTTTTCGGCCAGTCGCCGCCTGTTTTCCATCAACGGCAAGAACATCCTGATCCGCGGGGGCGGCTGGTCTCCCGACATGATGCTGCGCGAGGACTCGCAACGCCTGCGTGACCAGTTCCGCTATGTGCAGGACATGGGACTCAACACCATCCGTCTCGAGGGCAAGCTGGAGACCAAG
Source organism: Terriglobales bacterium (assembly GCA_050745885.1). Classification (GTDB taxonomy): domain Bacteria; phylum Acidobacteriota; class Terriglobia; order Terriglobales; family Acidobacteriaceae; genus JAIQFF01. The sequence goes on along the minus strand of JBOGLD010000303.1, from coordinate 1,563 downwards.
GAATTTTTCGATTTGGCCGACGAGCGTGGAATTCTGCTCATCGCCGGCTGGTGCTGCTGCAGTCATTGGGAGCACTGGCCGAACTGGAAGCCGCAGGATTTCACCATCGCGGAACAATCGCTGCGCGACCAGATTTACCGTCTGCGCGGCCATCCCAGCCTGCTGGCCTGGTTGAACGGCAGCGACAACCCTCCCCCGCCTGACGTCGAACAAACTTATTTGAAGGTGGAAAAGGAGCTGCTGTGGCCCAATCCCGTGGTGTCCTCCGCAACTTCAAAGCTTGCGGGCTTTTCCGGCGAGAGCGGCGTCAAGATGACGGGACCGTATGAATACGTTGCGCCTTCGTACTGGCAGACGGATAGGACGGACTCGGCCCATCAACCGTGCAACCAGGGCGGGTGCGGCGGAGCCTACGGTTTCAACAGCGAAACCAGCATGGGGCCGGCGGTTCCTCCGGTTGAAAGCATTCGCGCCATGGTGGGCAAAGACCATTTGTGGCCAATTGACGACGTCTGGGGCTATCACGCCGGCGGAGGAGTATTCAAAGATCTCCACGTTTTTACCGACGCCCTGAGCGCCCGCTTCGGTCCGGCCACCAGCGTGGAGGATTACGCTCTCAAATCGCAGCTTCAAACCTACGAAGGCGTGCGCGCCATGTACGAGGCCTACAGCCGCAACAAGTACACCTCGACGGGCGTGATCCAGTGGATGCTGAACAACGCCTGGCCCTCGATGATCTGGCATCTCTATGACTTCTACCTGCGTCCGGGCGGCGGCTACTTCGGCGCCAAGAAAGCCATGGAGTCGCTGCATCCGGTGTATGGCTATGATGACCACTCGGTCTGGGTAGTGAGCAGCCAGTATGAAGACGCGATGGGCTTAAAGCTCACCGCCAAAGTGTTGAACCTCGACATGAGCGAGAAATTTTCCCGCGAGGCCTCGCTCGATGCAACCGCCGACAGCACCAACAGAATCCTGACCCTGCCCGAGATTGACGGCCTGAGCCCGACCTATTTCCTCGTTTTGCGGCTGCACGATTCGTCCGGCAAACTGGTGGGGTCGAATTTCTACTGGCTTTCCACCAAGCCGGAGACGTTCGACTGGGAGAAGTCGACCTGGTACACAACGCCAACGGCTTCCTACGCCGACTACACCGCCCTGTCCCAACTCCCCAAGGTAAAGCTGAAGGTTGCCGACCACACCGAGCGCAAGGGTGGGGAGGCGATCACTCATGTCACACTGGAAAACCCGAGCCAGAGCCTGGCGTTCTTTGTGCGTCTGAAAGTGGACAAGGGCAAGGGCGGAGACGAGATTCTTCCCGTGATCTGGCAGGACAACTATATTTCGCTATTGCCCGGCGAAAAGCGCGAAGTCACGGCCAGCTATCGAGCCCATGAACTGGGAGCGGCGCAGCCGGCGGTAGAGGTCAGTGGCTGGAACCTGAAGTAGTCAGAAAAGCCCACGTAGGGGCGGACGCCCTCGTCCGCCCAGCCGAGCAAAGCTCGGCCAGGTCTTGTCACCACCCCATGGCGGGGTGTGGTAGAGCATTGCTGAGTGCTGCCC
>JBOGLD010000302.1:0-7505 GCA_050745885.1 Terriglobales bacterium | reverse complement strand
GTCCACGCTCGTGCTGGCTGCTGCACGAGCGGGACGCTCGCGCCTACACAGAACTTAGATTCAGATCTGGACTAGTAATGCCATACCACTTTTCATCGCAGGCTGCGCGAGGCCGGGCCGTCGCAGCTTCCACTCCTCGCGAGCTCGCCCAGCAGCTTGCCTGTAACCGCCGCGATTTCTTGCGGACTGCAGCGGGGCTGGCGGTGGGCAGCGCATTGCTAGGCCCGACCGCATGGGCTCGAGCCGTGGCGCCTCGCAAGAAGAGAAAAGTGGTGGTGATTACGTTCGGCGGCGGAGCACGGGACCAGGAGACGTTTGCGCCGGAAGGGCAGGAGAATATTCCGCACCTGATGCGCGAACTCATCCCGCAGTCGGCCTTCTTTACCCAGGTGGTCAATCGCGGAATCCTGGGCCATTATGTTGCCACCGCCAGCCTGGTCACCGGGGTTTATGAGACTTTTAACAACTTTGCCGCGGTCCCGCCCGCGAACCCGACGGTGTTCGAGTACTTTCGCAAAGACTTGAAGCGCCCGCGCTCGGATGCGTGGGTGGTGGCCCCCAGCAATGGATTTAATCGGATCGGTGAGAGCAATCATCCTTCCTATGGCGCGGGGTCGGGTGCGACCGTGATTCTGCCCAAGCACCTGTTGGCGGCAGCGTTATCGGGAACAAGCGGCGGCTACGATCACTTGCTGAAGGACAACTATGAAACACCGTTCTATGCTCCCGAACTTGGAGGCACTGAGTTCGAATTGCAGCAACTGGAGATGTTACTGAAGCTCTCGGTGGAAGACTTCCGGGCGCACGCGCGGACGTTGTCAAGCCCGGACGAACTGTCCGTATATATTGCGCGTCAATTGATGCGACAGGTGGCGCCCAGCCTGTTATGGATCACCATGCACGATATCGATATCGCGCACGCCGGAGCTTACTCGCTCTACATTGAGGGCATCCGGCGCACCGACCGGCTGTGCGCTGAACTATGGCAGGCCATCCAGACCGAGCCGGAATATGCCGGCAACACGACGCTCTTTATCCTGCCGGATTTTGGACGGGATTCCGACAATGATTCCGCGGGCAACGGCTTTCAGCATCATCGGACCGGCGACGCTCTCTCCCGCACCACCTGGATGATGGCGCTGGGCGCCGGCGTGCGCCCAGGCGTGGTGTATGACCGGGCCATGGAGTCGACCGATCTGGTGCCGACCCTGGGATCGATGCTGGATTTTTCCGCTTCGCTGGCGCAAGGCCGGCCGATAACCGAACTGTTGTAGTGCTTATGCTGCCAAGCGATCTCAAGCCGGAGCAGTTCAAGGACTACCCGCCCGAGGCCAGAAAACTGGTGACGGACTACGTGGGCGCTCTGCAGCGGCTGCCGCTGACCTTCGTGCCCAGTCTGCTGCGAGAGGTAATCGACTACGACTTCAAGTTTCCCGCCGAGCGCTCAGCCATCGTCAGGGAACTGGCGAGTCTGAACTCTCTGTCCGCGCCGCAGGTCAAGGAATGGTTTCGGGGATTCGACCAGATCAGTCAATCGTCGAAGCTCGAAAAACTTGATTGGGTAAACTCGCCGGCCCAGTTTGTGGAGCAGCTATCGGCGCACCTTTGGAGCACACACCAACTGGACGCCTTTCGCAAGGCGGCGCTGGATTACGCCAGTCGTTTGCAGGCGGCGGAGCCGCCGGAGCTGCCCGCGATTCCCCGGCTCGGAATTGCGGTCATCGGCCAGGGCGAGACCGCGCACAACGAGCCTCTCTTTCGCAAACTGCGCGCCCACGGTGGGTACTTCAGTCGGGTCAATCCGGAGAATGGGCTGGAAATGCTGCTGAACGCCGTTGCAGCCAGAGCCAAAGCGCATCCTGCCCCCTACGCTCACTGGTACATTGACGGCGGTCAGGAAGCGGCACACGACCCTGCTCTTACCTGCGTCTCCTACAAAGCTCTGGAACCGGCGAGGGCGGTCCTGCTGCGCAAGATGCACGGAGAGATCCAAAAGCCCGGCATGGGACCGGAGGCGCTGCGCACGCTGTTGGCACAGATGCGTCCGGCGGACCTGGGCGTGGAGAAAGCAGGCGTGGGCAACGCTGGAGATGCCGTGCTGGATCGTTTCCAGGTAAAGCTCCTGACGGAAGGTTCGGGAACCCAGATTTTCAGCACTACCTTCGCGCAATGGGCGGCGCGCGAAGCCCTGCGCCGGGCCCAGCCCCTCACCTTGCTGGTGCGCTTTGCGCCGCGACAGCGGCAGCAACCGATGAACGAGTTGCTGTCCGGAATCCGGTCGGACGCCGAACTTGATCCCGCAGGTTCGCTGGTGGACGCGGACATGGGCTCCTACTACACCTACCTGAATCAGCAGCGATTGACTGGGGCGGAGAAATCCTCGTTCCTGGTGTGGTTCGAAGGCCACGCTGAAGCCGTGGCCATCGGCCCGGCATTGCCGCGTGGGACGGCATCGTCCAGTCCCACCGACCTCAAGCAACTCCTCACCTGGGCCAGCTAGCTCAGGCCGCGTGGGTCGGACGCTCCTGACAGCTCCTAGCTTCTGGCTTCTGGCTTCTGGCTCCTAGCTCTTCGGCTGGGATTGGCTGGAAGCTAGCGGCCAGGAGCCAGAAGCTTCCTTAGTTTCGGACAAGAGTGTCCGACCCACACATCATTATTTCGACAGCACGGCTACGCCGTACAACGGAAGCCTGACCGATTGCTTCGATCCGCCTTCGAGCACGTCGGTCATAGCGGACGGAAGAGAAACTGTTTCAGTGGTCTTCGAAAAGTTGACCAGTATATAGACGACCCCGTGCTCGCCGTAGCGCGGATAGACCTCGACCCCGTCGGGAACCTTGCCCAGCGCGGGTTTCACGCCACTTACGTCAGTCATCCACTTCACGGCGGCGGTCATGGCGGAACCATCGAGCCAGGCGCCGATGTAAGTGATGCGGCCCTTCCCGAATTTCCGGGTAATGGCGGCCGGCTGGCCATCGAGCCAGCCGTTGCTCTTGCCGTAAGTCTCGAGGACCTCCGTATCTTTGTCCTTCGCACTCAACAGCTCGGCCCATAGCTTGCTTTGTCCCGGACCGAACTTTCCCTCGATCGCAACCGGATCGAGCAGCGCATAGTATTGCTCGACTCGTCCGCCCAGGAGATCCACCAGCGGTCCGGGCTGGCGTTCAGGCTGCAGGCCGTTGTCTTCATCTTTCATACCAGAGCGCTGGCCCAGCACCAGGTGCCCACCCTGGCGGACGTATTCGATCAGGTTTTTGGCGGCCGCGTCGGAGAGCACGTTCAGTCCGGGGGCGACCACCAGCTTGTAATGGTTCAAGGGCGCAACCGGCTCGACTACATCAATCGACTGACTGATGGCGCGCAGCGGCCCATAATAGCTGACCAGTTCCGCGATGGGATCGTAGTTCTTGTTGTGCCGTTGCCAATCGATGGCCCAGCGGCTGTCATAAGAATGCAGCATCGCGACCTCGGATTTGACCGAGGTTCCCGCCAGGGCTGGACCCGCCTTGGCGAATTCCCGGCCAATCTGCTGCACTTCCGGATACAAAGGGACAGGCGTGCCATCAGATCCCACCAGTGTGCCGTGGTATTCCTCCTGACCATTCAGGGCGCTGCGCCATTGCCAGTAGCTCACCACATCGGCGCCATGTCCGACGTCGTGCCAGGCCATGGCCCGGACTTCTCCTTTATCGAGCGAGTTGTTGACCGGGGCCCAGTTTACCGAGCCCGGCTGGGTCTCCATGACCCAGAAATTCTTGCCTTTGAATCCGCGGGTCAGGTCGTGGGCGAATCCGTTCTTGGCGGGATCGAGGTGTCCCTGTCCGACGTAGTCGTCCCAGGCGGCGAGATCGAGGTCCTGCTCGACCACGTAGTGATCGAAGCCGTCGTACCAGCCCATCGTGTTTGTGGTGATGAACTGTTTGGGATCGGAATTGGCGCGGATGACCTCCAACTGGTTTTTCTGATAACTGCGCCAGGTATCGCTGACGAAGCGCTTCCAGGCCAGCAACAATCCGGGATTCCCGTATTTCGTCTGAATCGGAATCTGGCTCCAGTCGAAGATGGTTTCGCTCCAGTACGCGGTGGTCCAGCGGGCGTTCAGGTTATCCAGCGTGCCGTAACGCGCCTTGAGCCATTGCTGAAATTGCGCCTTGGTATCGGCATCGAACGAGACATCGGAATATTCGTTGTCAATCTGCCAGCCCAGTACGTAAGGATTGTGGCCGAAACGCCGGGCCAGTTGTTCGGCAATTTTGCGCGCCAGTTCGCGATATTTTGCATTGGCAAAATTGAATTGCTGCCGATTTCCATGTTCAGCGCGACGGCCCTCTTCGTCGACGCGCAAGGTTTCGGGATACTCCTGCGTGAGCCAGGCCGGGGGAGCGGCGGTGGGAGTGCCGACTACGATGTAAATGCCGTGCTTGGCGGCGGCGCTGACCGCCCGATCCAGCCAGTCCAGATCGTAGTGGCCCTCGCTGGGCTCCATGCGGCTCCAGGCAAATTCGCCGACGCGCACCATGTGGATTCCAGCTTGCTGCATCAGAGTGAGGTCGGCGTCCCAGCGCGACTCCGGCCACTGTTCCGGATACCAGGCGGTCCCCAGCATGATGGGTGGAGGAGGCGGCGGCCCCTGCGCGTGCATGGCGGTCGCGAATGCAAGGGCCGCAACCGCGAACCAGGCTGCGGTCTTCCGTCGTTGCCATGATCGAATCTTGTTCATGATGTGCTCCTGATTCATTTGGAAAATGTCGCGAGTGGAGTTCGTGTCAAACCTTGGTCCGGCGCCGGCCCAGGAAGAGCATGAGCGCGCCGAACAGCAGCATGACAATTCCCCATTCGAGGTTGATGTTGATACCCAGCGAGCGCTGGTAAATAGCCTTGTCGCCGAGTGCGCCATAGGCGATCAACAGCACTCCAAAGATGGAAAACAGGAAACCAATTGGCAATCGAATGTCGAGTCCCATTTTTCTCCTAGCGGAAAACGATATTCAGCAAACCCGTGGCTGCCAGTACCGCCACCGCCAGCACCACGGGTCGCTGATACCAGCGCAGGTCGTGCTCCTTGGGCCGTTCGGTGAGCGAGTACACCAGGCCTGCCAGTTCCTTCTCGTCGTGCGCGCGCGTCAGCAGGCTCACCACAATTGTGATCACGAAGCAGGTGGTCCAGGCATAAATGGCGGTCCAAAAATTCTGCGCCATTTCGCTGGGGTAAACGTGCAGGATGGCGATCCATCCGCCCTTTACTCCGGGGACGCCGCCTTGCGGCAGGCTCAACCCCTGATGGAGCGCGGCCGCCATTGTGCCTCCCAGCAATCCAGTGAAGGCGCCATGGCCGGTGGTCCGCTTCCAGAACATGCCCAGCAGGAAGGTCGCGAACAGCGGGGCATTTACGAAGGCGAAGACCAGTTGCAACATGTCCATGATGTTGTTGAAGCGCGTCGCCATGTAGGCAGTTGCCACGGACAGAGCGATGCCGAAAATGGTGGCCATGCGGCCCATCCAGAGATAGTGCTCGTCGCTGGCTTTTTTGTTGATGTAGGACTGGTAGATGTCATACGTCCACACCGTGTTGAAGGCAGTTACGTTTCCCGCCATGCCTGACATGAAACTCGCCAGCAGCGCGGTCAGGCCCAGGCCCAGGATGCCGGTGGGGAAGTAGTGCAAGAGCATGTTGGGAGTGGCCAGGTCATAGTCAAGCTCCACGTTGCCGTCTTTGTCGCGCAGCAGATGGCCGGACGCGTCCATCTTGGGCGGAATCAAGCCTTTTCCCTCGATCTGCCCCTGGACCGCGGTGCCGTGAGCGCCGGCCAAGTTGGCCAGATTCTGAGTGGGGAGCGCAATCGCAATCAATCCTGGGAGGATGACCAGAAAAGGGAAAAGCATCTTGGGGAAGGCCGCAATGAGCGGAGTACGGCGGGCGGCATTCATGGAGTTCGCCGCCATGGCTCGTTGGATGACCAGAAAATCCGTGCACCAGTATCCGAATGACAGCACGAAACCCAGCCCCATGGTCAGGCCGAACCATTCCACGCCCAGACGGTTGGTGTGGGGATTGCCCATGCCCAGCCAGGAATGCGTGTAGGAGGGATCGAGATTGGCCTTCAGCCCGTGCCAGCCCCCGATGTTCTTCAAGCCCAGCCACACCAGCGGCAGGAATCCGGCGACGATCAGGAAAAACTGCACCACTTCGTTGTAGATGGCGCTGCTCAGTCCGCCCAGCAGGATGTATCCCAGCACTACCAGCGCGGAAATCACCAGGGAGAAGTGAAAGATCCAGGCCTGCGGCAGACCCAGCCAGGCAAAAGGACCGTCAAAAATGTGCAGGATCTGAATCAGCTTCGCCATGGCATACATGGAAATGCCATACGAGAACAAGGTCATGATGGCGAAAGAAATGGCATTGAGTCCGCGGGTCTTCTCATCAAAGCGCAGGCGGAGATATTCCGGCACCGAGCGCGCCCGTGAGCCGTAGTAGAAAGGCATCATGAACACGCCGACGAAGACCATCGCAGGGATGGCGCCAATCCAGTAGAAATGGCTGGTGGCGATGCCGTACTTTGCCCCGGAAGCGCCCATGCCGATCACTTCCTGCGCGCCCAGGTTGGCGGAAAGAAAGGCCAGGCCGGCAACCCATGCGGGAATGGAGCGCCCCGCCAGAAAGAAATCGGTGCTGGTTTTTACGTAGCGCTTGAGGACAGCTCCGATGCCCAGCACGAAGACGAAATACACGATCATGATGGTCCAATCGATGGTCCTCAACATGAATCAGTTCTCCTTCGTGAATCGTGAACTGGACTGACTTCCCGTCATTCTTGGCGCGGCGGTGTAAACGATTGCAGGCTTGCCGCGGCTTTGTCAATGAGTTTTGCTCGCCGATTCGAGCTGCCGTCCAAGCCGGTGTCATCCTGAGCGCAGTTTGTCCGTTCGCTTGCGAACGAACAAACGGAGTCGAAGGACCCCTACCTCTGGCAATCACCCGTTTCCGCGCACTAGGAGTTGCCGCACGCGCACGCTGCGGCGATGTCCGACGGCGATTCCTCTGATAGGGGTCCTTCGACTTCGCAGCTGCTTCGCAACAGCGAAGCAGCCACTTCGCTCAGGATGACACATTCATTGAAGTCAGGGCTTCGAGCACAGCGCCTTCAAATGCGCCGCTGCGCTTTCCGGAGTGATGTCGCGTTGCGGCATGCCCAGCATTTCAAATCCCACCATGAATTTTCGAATGGTCGCCGAACGGAGCAGCGGAGGATAGAAGTGCGCGTGAAAATGCCATTCGTGATGCGGGTTGCCGTCGGTAGGCGACTGATGAAAGCCCATGGAATAGGGAAATGGGACATCAAAAACCTTGTCGTAGGTTGACGTGACCAACTGCAGGATTTCGGCCAGTTGGGCGACTTCTGCCCCGGTAAACTCGGGAAAGGCCTTCAGGTGGCGACGACTGCAAACCAGGGTTTCAAATGGCCAAACCGCCCAGAAGGGCACCAGGGCCACGAAGCCCTCGTTCT
>JBOGLD010000301.1:0-15561 GCA_050745885.1 Terriglobales bacterium | reverse complement strand
GGGTAAAGGGTACCGCCGCCCGCCGAGGGGAGTCAATGGCGGCGAAACGGATTTTGTTACTGTTGGGGAACGCTAGCCAAGGCGGGACGGACACTGCGGTCCCGCTGCCCTTAATGTTGATTCTAGTTCGGAATTTCGGCGATTTGCTTTTGCCTCTGGTTGAACAAGTTAGACAGCAAAGCCAAAGTCAAACGCGACGGACCTGAGTGCCCGTCCCACACGATTGCAGGCCGTCCCTCAGTCCGGATATCATGCGGCCACGATGAAACTGACATATTCTTTCCTGCTTGTCATGTTGACCGCCATCGCCTGGGCCCAGACTTCGTCACCCACCGCGGAGGTACAAACCGTCTATCCTGAAGCCCACGCCTTATATGTGGATATTCATGAGCATCCCGAACTCTCGTCCCATGAAACGCAGACCGCAGAGAAACTGGCTGGCCACCTGCGGGATCTGGGCTACGCCGTGACCGAACACGTGGGTGGAACGGGAGTGGTCGCGATCCTGAAGAACGGCGGCGGTCGAACCGTGATGCTTCGCACCGAACTGGATGCGCTCCCGGTCGAGGAAAAGACCGGCCTGCCCTACGCCAGCAAGGTCCGTACCAAAGACGACTCGGGCCGCGAAGTCGGGGTGATGCACGCCTGCGGGCACGACCTCCATATGGCGTCGCTGTTTGGGACGGCCGCCATCATGGCGCACAGCAAAAACACCTGGCACGGAACTCTCATCCTGATCGGCCAGCCCGCCGAGGAAACGATCACCGGCGCCAAACGCATGATCGAAGACGGCCTGATGACGCGCTTTCCCAAGCCGGATGTTGCCCTGGCCTTGCACGTGGGCAATGAGCTCCCTGCCGGGAAGGTCGGGGTCGGGTCTGGCTACCGGTTTTCCAATGCCGATTCGCTACGCATTACGATCTATGGAAAGGGGGGACACGGCTCGATGCCCAACCTCACGATCGACCCGATCGTGATCGCGGCCCGCACCGTGGTCACTCTGCAGACCATCGTCTCGCGGGAGGTAGCGCCGGGAGAAGTCGCCGTGGTTACCGTGGGATACATTCAAGCCGGCACAAAAAATAACATTATCCCGGACCACGCGGAACTCGGGCTCACCGTCCGCAGCTACAAGCCTGAAGTGCGGAAACAGGTGCTGGCGGCCATCGAGCGGATCACCAAGGCAGAAGCGAACGCCGCCGGCGCCACCCAGGAACCCAAGATTGAACACTTCGAGGGCACGGACGCCGTGTACAACGACCCAGCCCTGGCCCAGCGCATGCAGGGTGTTCTGGAAGCGACGCTAGGCAAAGACAACGTGGTGGTCGAGGAGCCGGGAATGGCTTCGGAGGATTTTTCCTACTTCACCGCCCAGGGCGTGCCGTCGTTCTATTTCAGCCTGGGGGGAGCGGACCCGGAAAAATATGCGGAAGCGAAATCCACGGGAACGCACTTGCCGTCCAATCATTCGCCTCTGTTTGCTCCCGACGTAGATCCCGCGCTGCACACGGGAATTGAAGCTGAGGTCGCGGTGCTGAGGAACTTACTGAAGTGATCAACTGCCTATAGCTGTCATCCTGAGCAAGGATGCTCCTTCGCCAGCGAAGGGGCAGACGCGCCGAAGGACCCCTATTGGGAAAACGACGTGTCGCCCAGGATTTTCTGGGCCCCGCCTGGTTCTCAGAATAAACCGGGGCAGGGTATATGCCGGTTAAAGGGGTCCTTCGACTCCGTGGCTGCTTCGCGGAGCGAAGCAGCCGCTCCGCTCAGGATGACACGCCTCTCCAACTCAAGCTCCTTCGCCTTTTGCATCCGGCACCGATGCCGGGACCGCCCGCTGGCTGGCCCAGGCCCTCAGTTCCTGGATTTCCTCGGACCGAGTAACGGACAGCGGCACCGTCGCCTTCAGCGCGCCCAGCAAGCCGGAAGTGGTCACCGCCTGTTTGTTGGCAAATGCAGCGTACAGGGCCGTCTGCACTGCGGCCTCAATCTCCGCCCCGGAATATCCCCGGGCTGCAGCGGCTACCTGATCGAGATCGAACTCCGCGGGATTCCGTTTCCGCCTGGCCAGGTGGATGGCGAAGATTTGCTTGCGCTCGGCCTGGTTGGGCAGATCGACGAAGAACAACTCGTCGAAGCGTCCTTTTCGAATCAGTTCCGGAGGCAGAACCGTTACGTTGTTGCAGGTGGCCGCCACGAATACCGGAGCTTTGCGGTCCTGCATCCAGGACAGAAAAGCGGCCAGGATACGCGAAGAAACCCCGGCGTCGACCGAGGCCGAATCTGCCCCGCTGCCGGCAAATATTTTTTCCAGTTCGTCAATCCAGAACACGCAGGGCGCCAGTCCTTCGGCTACGCGAAATACTTTCTGGATCCGCTTTTCTGTTTCGCCGATGTACTTGTCGAAGATGGCGGCGGTATCGAACTTGACCAGCGGAAGTTTCCATTCTCCGGCAATGGCGCGGGCGCACATGCTCTTGCCGCATCCCTGCACTCCCAGGATGATGGCCCCGCGCGGCGGCTCCAGACCAAATTCGCGGGCGGCATCTTCCCATGTGCCTCGGCGCTGGGCCAGCCAGCGCTTGAGATTGTCCAGGCCGCCCACGCTGGCCAGATTTTCCGAAGCGTCAATGAACTCCAGCATTCCGGAGTGGCGCAGCTGCTCCTTCTTGGCCTGCAGCACGTCGGTGACAGTCTCGGGAGTGATTCCGTAGCGGGTCACAATGGCCTGGGAAGCGGCGCGTTCCGCCTCTTCCTCGGTCAGGCCGCGCAGATTGTAGGCCATGGCATCCAGGCCCGAAGCATCCAAGGTGCGTTTCAGGGTACGCGTTTTCCCAACCCTGACGGTCATTTCGTCGATGATCTGCCGCAGTCGCGGTTGCGCCGGCAGGGGGAGTTCGAGAAACTCAACCAGGCTGCCCAGTTCCGGCGGGATCGTGATCGAGGGCGCAGTGATGATGACGGTGCGGCGATTGGCGGAAAACTTCTGTCCGACATCTCGCAGGCGGCGCACCACCACCGGATCATCCATGTGACGATGAAAATCCTTGAGGACGAATGCCGCTTCCAGCGACATTGCCTCCAGGTTGCTGAGCGCCTGGGCGGGTTCCTTGCTGTTATAGAGCGCCTGCGCCCCGGGCTGATTGGGATCGTGGCCCGGGCCGCCGGCGGAAGAGCCTATTTCCGGGACCAACTCCCCGACATCGCTGCCACAGCGGACCAGGCCGCTGGCGATGCTCCATTCAAAGGTGGCCAGGTTCAGCGACGAGCAAGCCGCCCGCACCAGGCGCACCGCACGCATCTCCTCCACCGTTTCCATCACCACGATGGGAGTCGAAGAGCTGAGCAGAATTTTGAGGCGTTCGAGGGCATCCGCCATAAGGTTTGACCAGCAACGACTTACTCCCGTAAAATAGCTTATTCACGAGCAATCGGAATACCTCTCCAGGGAAACGAAGGTAACCAGCAGACATGGCAAATCATTTTTCGGCGCTGAAGCGCGCCCGTCAAACCGAAACCCGAACCGTGCGCAACCGCGCCAATACCTCCCGCCTGCGTGGAGTCTTGCGAGACCTGCGCGAAGCCCTGGCCAAAGGCGACAAGGCCGCCGCCGAGGTGGTTTTCAGACAGACAGTTTCCGCCCTCGATAAGGCCATCCAGAAGGGCGTGATCCACGAGAATACCGCTTCGCGCTACAAGTCCCGCCTGAACGCGCGGGTGAATGCGCTGAAGTAGAGAGGCGCTTCTGGCTCCTAAGCTTCTGGCTCCTAGCTTCTGGCCTCTACCCCTGACCGAGAATTACTCCGAAATATTCCGCCAGCGCGCTCTTCCATTCATCTTCTGAATCGAGCAGGCGTTCTTTCTTCTCGTGGTTACGGGTGATGATAAGCCTTCGATCGGAGATCGTGATTCGCCCGTCGGGAGTCGCCATGCTGCAAACCTTTTTACGGGTGAACGGCGATTCCGGCGAGGTCTGATGGTGGTGGCACATGGATGCGAACTCATCCAGACGCCTGGGGACGAGCGTGAAGGAATATTGCCGCTTCCAGCTACCGTCGGGCTCGGTCCGGTCAAGCTGAAATCGCCCTGCCTGCTCGACGATGCGGAACCTGCGCCCGTCCTGTTCATGTCCCCCTTCGCTACGAAGTAGTAAGGGTTCGTTGAACAAGTCGCCAAAGCCAACGTCCGCCAGCCAGGGCTCTTGCAGATCGACTCGCAATGCCAGGTGATCGAATTCCGGCGAGGAGCGTCCATCCTCGCTTGGCACGCGAGCCGAAAGCAGTGTGACTTTGAATCCCAACTCGCGCAGCAAGGCCGCGAAGGCACCATTCAGTTCGTAACAAAACCCGCCCCGGCGCTGTTCGACGATCTTGCGCAGAAAGCTATCTTCCTCGCAGATAATCTTCCGGCCGAGTGAAATATCCAGATTTTCGAAGGGAACCGCGAGCATGTGGGCGCGATGCAGATGGCGCAAAGTTTCAGCCGTGGGCTGGCGCGGACCGGTATGCCCAATACGCTGCAGGTAACCGGAAATGACGGATGGGGCAATCAAGTGACTTTACCGAAAGCGCGGCAACAGGAAGCCGGCGTGCGTCTGGTGCTCGCGGAAGGCGTCGCCGAATTGCTGCGTCAGCATCTCCTCTTCCTTCCGGGCTTTGATGCAATGCCCGATCAGCGCCAGGACCAAGCCCAGCACGCATCGCCACTTGCCGATTACCAGGGCCGTGCCAATCATGGCTAAAGTCAGTCCGGAGTAGATGGGGTGCCGGAAATGAGCATAAGGACCGGTGCGAATGAGCTGATGGTCCTCTTTAATCGTTACCCTTGCGCTCCAGTACTCCGCCAGATGATAGCGGGCCCAGATGGCCAGCCCTATTCCAATCCAGGTCAGCAATACCCCCAAAACCGCTCCGGTCAGGGTGTGCGGAATGAATCGCTTTCCCAGAAATCCGATTTCTGTTGAATGGTTGAATATCAGCAGGTACCCGGCGACCTCCAGCAATACAACCAGGTATCGTGAGGCGAGAGACTCTTCCGTGTGGGTCGGGCGCGTCTTGAACGCACCGATGATCCAATAAATCAGGAGTATGACCCAGGGAACCTGTAACAGAAGGCGGAATACATCTCTGATTGTCATCCAACCCTTCCTACACCGGTAGTTCTTCCTGGGACCATCCAGGAATTTCAGGCTTGGCTTCGGCGGTGAGATCGAGTATTAGTTTTTCCAGCACGAAGCGCTTGGTGGGCGGATTGGAGCGCAAGGCCAGGTCAGTCTTTGCGACCAGACGAAGGGCGCGGGTGAGTTCGCGCTTGGATTTGTAACGCCGGGCTTGCCGGATGATGTCATCGGCGGCGAAGGGAGGGACGCGAAAGCCCTGCCAGAGCGCGGCCCAGAGCATGCGCTGGTCGCGTACATTGCGTTCCAGGATCACCAGCATCTGGCGAAAGGTTTTCGCCAGCATGTAGAGATGCCCGATGGCGGCTTCGTCGCCGTCGCCCGTGCTCAGGATGGCGTTCAACACTTGCAGGGCTCGCACCCGGTCTTTGGAAGAAATCGCATCGGTCAGTTCGTAGAGCGATCGCTGCTTCGCGGCCAGAACCATGGTTTCCACATCGCCCAGCGTGATGCGCTTCTTCTCGCCGACGTAGAGAATCAGCTTCTCCAGTTCGTTCGAGACCATCATCATGTCTCCGCCCAGGGCGTCCACCAGTTCGCGGGCGGCGTCGGCATCAATTCTGACATCGCGCGTGCTGCCATATTCTCCGATCCAGCGGACGGCTTCACTCTCTTCCACCCGGGCCAGCTCGACAATGGCGCAATACTGCCCCAGCGTCTCCCGGATGCGCTCATAGCGCTCTTTGTCGGTCATGTCCATGCGCCGGGCATCGGCCGGGATGCTGATGTGGTCGGCTACAAAAATCAGCACCGCATCGGGGTTGGGATCTTTGCTGTAGGCCTGGATCGCGGCCAGTTTCTCTTCGTTCGATCCGCGACCGAACAGGGTCTTGACCCCGCGGATAAAGAACACCTGAAACGGCGCCATCAGCGAAGGCGTGCGGGCGCGATCGAGAACTTCTGCCAGGTCGGTCTCGGAGAGGTCAAAATCAAACAGGCTGAAGTCGCGCAGATCGGCCGGCACCAGGTGCTTGAGCAGGGCCTCGCGGCAACGCTTGCGAAAGAACGTTTCGTCGCCCACGAAAACATATATGGGGCGCAGCTTCCGCGCTTCGACCTCGGAAACGAAGCGATCAGCCTGGGCGAAGGCCCGCATTAGAACCCCTCCATATTCAGAACCCCTCCAGTACATTGCTCACCAGGGTGCGCGCAAACTCGCGCGACAGCCGTTCCAGGGCGGGCGAGTCTTCCTCAAAAAAGCTGGAGAGTTCGCGTGAGACCTGATACTCCTCGCGGAACAGGTAAGCGGGGTTTTCGTACAGCACCTTGCCCTGGCGGTCGGTCAGCGTCACTTTGGCGGTCACCACTACCAACGCGCTTGAGGCCCGCCCGGTCTGGGAGTCATAGGTCAAGGGCGAAGTCGAGGTGCTGATCACGGTGCCGCGCAGGGTGGCATCGGCGGAATCGCTGGCTTCGTTCAGAATGTGGTAATGGGTGCGCGTCACCATCTCGCGCACGACTGCCGAGGTCAACCTCTGCTCGATCTTGTAAGTCTGCGTCCGGTTGACGAAGGCGGGGATGGCGATGGTCTGGATGTTGGTGGGAAGCGTGACGGCGTGGCCGGCGGTGTGATATCCGCAGGCGGTGCTGAAAAGCAACATCAACATCAGAGTCGGCAAAACAGGAAGACGCGGCGAACCTGCGTGACCTGAACACCAAACGTCGCTCTTGCGGCCTTTAGCGGGCGAGGGCGCCCGCTCCACCTCGGTCATTGGATTTTTCCTATGGGACGGGTAGCCGCCATGTTCTCCGCACACTCGACGGCAGTGGTAGCGGCGATTCTGAGGTTATCCGAGGCCGCCCACAGCCACAGACCGTTGGCCAGATTTGGGTCGGGCTGAATTGAAACCAGAACGTCTCCTTGTCCCGCGGCATTCACGTTGCTGGGGGACTCTTCCGCCAAACCCGTGATGGTTACATGCTCCCCCGCCAAAGCCCTGGAGATGCCATCGATCTCGACCGGCTTTTCGATTTCGACATGCAGGGTGAACGCGTGTCCGTGAAAGATGGGCGCCTGCACCAAACGGAGCGAGAGCAGAGGCGCGTTTTCCCCGGCGATCCGCTGATAGTGCTTGAGCACGCGGCGTTCCAGAATGGTCAGCGCCGGGACAGACTGCTCACCGTAACGCGCCACCATATTGAAGGCGACCTGGGCGTCGAAAACTTTCTTGGGCAGTTGCTGGAACGAAAGCAGGTTCACGGTTTGCTCGTGCAGTTCGTCCATGCCCTTCTGCCCGTGTTCCGAAGCCGGTTCGAAGACCGTGGCGACAACCCGCTTCACCGCCGCGGTCTTCTGCAGTCGCAACAACAGAAGAGCCAGCACCACGGCGGCGGGATGAGCCACCACCGCCGGCCCGGGCTGCAACTCCGGCGTGAGCGTCTGGCCCAGTTGCCTCTGAATCCACGGCGCTTTCACCTCCGCATCCGGTTCGTCCTCCAAAGCGTAGGAAAGATCGACGATGGCGCTGCCCGCGGCTTGCGCCTTTTTCCAGTTCTGGCGGGTGCATTCCTGGTCAGACGCGAAAAAAGTGAAATCAATCTTTTCGAATTGCTCGGCCCGCACACTCTGAATGAAGGAAACCTCGTCGCCTATCGACTCCAGTTGGCCCAGAGATTCATTGTCATCGAGCAGCTTGATGTCCAGGGAAGGAAAATTGCGGTCGCCCAGGACCTCGGCTACTTCTTTCCCTTTGAGCGTGCCCGCGCCCACGATGGCCAGGCGGTAAAGATTCGCGGCTCGCACCGGATCCGCATGCGTGACCGGAACGGATTTGAAATTCGAGCTCATGACGCCTGCGGCGCCTCGGTGTAGGCCGGAGGAGGTGGCGGGCTTCCCTTCCTCCGGAAGATCCACTTCAAACGCCAGAACACGCCGGAAAATACGTAGAGCAACGCGATCAGAAACAGCACCCACTGGGAATAGAAGCGGACCGCAGCAAACAACAATCCAAACAAAATCACCAGCCGGAATGGCTGCCGCGAGCGCATATCGATGTCCTTGAAACTGTAAAAGCGCCAGGTACTCACCATCAGGTAGCCCACGGCCACCACCATCAACATCCAGGTCAGCGCCGTCCACCAGGAGGCGATGGGATCGCCATTGGAAAAATGCACCACGGCGGCGATCACACCCGCGCCCGCCGGAATCGGCATCCCGACAAAATATTTCTTGCCCGGACGACCAGGGTTGGAGGGCTGCGGGTTGGCCGAAATATTGAAACGGGCCAGCCGGCTGGCGCCCGCCATCAGAAACAGGAAGCTGGCAATCGCGCCGAATTGCAGCAGCTTGATGTACAGATCGCCCATGCTTGGCGGCAACTGTCGAAATCCCCAGGTCCAGGCCAGCAATGCCGGTGCGACGCCGAAGGTGATGACATCCGCCAGTGAGTCCAGTTCCCGGCCGAAATCGCTGCTGGTTCCTGTCATACGCGCAATGCGGCCGTCCAAACCATCAAACAGCACCGCAAACCCGATGGCCTTGGCGGAGTTGTCGAAATGCCACGCATCGGCAACAGTGGCATGTGTGATCTGCAAAATGGCGTAATACCCGAAGGCAATATTGGCGGTGGTAAATAACGAAGGCAGAATGTACAGACCCTTGCTCAGGCGCCGCGGAGGTTGCCTTTTGCGCTGCCTTGGGATTTCCGGAACCTCGGGATCCATCACAAAGCTCCTTGACGAGTCGGTTCCACCCCAACCGCGCTCATGGGCTCTGGCACTCGTCCCAGGTAGGCCAGCACGCTGGACCCGCCCTTCACCCGGTCTCCCACGTTGATCTGCAGCGTGGCGGAGGCATCGAGCAAAACATCAACCCGGGAACCGAATTTAATCAGACCCACCCGTTCTCCCCGTTTCACCGGATCGCCCAATTGCTTGTTAAACACGATCCTGCGCGCCAGCAGTCCTGCGATCTGCTTGAAAATCACTGTCTGTCCGCCCCCCTCGACCGTGACCGCGTTCTGCTCGTTGTGCTCGGCCGACGCCGGATTCATGGCGTTGAGAAACTTTCCCTTTTTATAGCGCACTTCCCGGATGACGCCCGCCAACGGTGAACGATTGACATGCACATCGAACACGCTCAGGAAAATGCTGATCCGGGTGCGCGGGATGCCATTCATTAGCATGGAGGATACATCCGTCACCTTACCGTCGGCGGGCGAAACCACGGCGCCGGCAGAGTCCGGTATCAGCCTCTCGGGATCGCGGAAAAACCACAGGAAGAAACCTGCCAGCAGGCATGACGGCAGCGCCCATGCCGGCCCAGCCAGCCAGCCCACGAGCACAGCGGATCCAACCAGCGCAAGCGCGTAATAGTAGCCGTCAGCGACCATCGAGAGGTAGCTGAATTATAGTGCAGGCAGGGCGGGGCGGTCAGCCTTGACGCCGGATCACAATAAAAAAGGCGCTTAGCAGCGCCGTGTTCGAAGCATATTAAACCTGTTGGCGGCCACCGCCGCGATCCATTGGAGGAAATGAGTTACGCTACCTGGCCTTGCTGCACCACTACACGAAATTTCCGCTCAATCGATTCCATCTGATCCTTAAGGCGCAGTTTCAGCTTCTTAAGGCGTACTTCTTCCAGCTTTTCGTCTTCTGTCAAATAGCGTTTTTGGGTGAGTGATTCGAGACGTTCGGCGTACTGCGTGTGCTCCTTAGCCAGCTTGCGGAATTCCTCGTGGCTGACCAGGAGCTGGTCCTTTGGAGTCATCCAGTAGACCCTCCTGAGCGTATGTACGGCCCTAACCTACCACACCACCCAAACCGCTTCAATCCCATTTCCACAGATGAACGGGTTTTCATAGTGCACAAGCTTGCACTATTGCTGGTGCAACCTAAACGAAACCAACCCGATAGAGAATGGCGTCTTCATCAGGCTCTTTGTAGTATCGCCGACGGCGTCCGCTTTCCAGGAACGCCCATTTTTCGTACAAGGCCCGCGCCGCGCGGTTGGATTCGCGGACTTCCAGAACTACTGCCTCGGCACCTCGCCCTCTGGCCAGATCAAGCAACTCTCCCAGCAGGCGCGTACCCAGCCCTCGCCGACGGGCCAGGCCGGCGATGGCAATATTTTCGATCTCCCATTCCCGATCTACAACTCTGGCAATGACGAACCCCTGGAGACCAGACTCGTCTTCGATGATCAGTGCCATTCGTTCCGGGTTGGACCCACGAAACAGCGCTTCATACTGCTGCGCAGACCAATGTGCCGCCGTGGCCGCGTGCTTCTCCAGGGCCATCATCGCCGGCAAGTCGCCAGAAGTAGCATTACGGATGGAGAGTTTCACTCTGCGTTCCTCAACCGAGAACGGAGAACTACAAGCTAAGAACTGCTTTTGGAAAAAATCTCATGGGAACTGCGGAGATAGTTCGCGTCCAGCGCTTCGGGTGAGACTATTCTTCCGGCATGGATTTTTTTCCATCCCAACCAGGCAATCACATCAGAACGCGGAAGTGCAATCTCGTCCACAGGCAATCCCGCGACCCGGGCCGCTTCGGCCAGGTTTGGGTCTGCCGCCACGATGGTTGATCCGATCGCCGCCTCCAGCAGTTCTGCCCGGGTCAGCAACCGCTCGCTGAGCAGACGGGAATCGCCGCCCTGAACTTCGTACTGGCCGGCATAAACTTCGCCCCGCCGCGCATCCAGCACGGCTGTCAATCTGCCTTGTAAATGACCTGAAACCGCGACCGCCTCCAGCAAGGACACGGCTGCGATCGGCTTGGCCAAAGCTTCCGCCAGCCCTTTGATGGCCGCCAATCCGACGCGGACTCCGGTAAATGAGCCCGGGCCTGTGACGACGGCGAAGCCATCGATATCGCCCGTGCTGAAACCGTGCTTGGCGAGGAGAGCGGCAATCTGCGGCACCAGTTGCGCGGAGAAGGTCCCGCCCTCGAGCGGCACCATTTCGATGACTTGGCAGGCGCTGTCCGGCCCGCAGCGCGCCAGCGCGATGCTGCCATGCCTGCCCGAAGTGTCGGCGGCGAGAAGAAGCATAATCCGTGCACATGTGGCGCGGGAGCCCCGCCCGCGACTTTTGACTCTTCGTCGGCCGACGCGGGCGAAGGCGCCCGCGCCACCCATTCAAAGTCAGTGCGCTCCTTCCACTAGTTCCAGCAGCACTCCGCCCGCGCTTGAGGGATGCACAAAAACATATTTATGCCCGCCGGCACCCACTTTGATTTCAGGCGAAACCAGCCGTACGCCATCCTGCTTCAGTCGCTCGACGGCGGCCGCCAGGTCGGGCACGCGCACCGAAATGTGGTGCAATCCTTCGCCTCGCTTGGCGATAAACTTGGCAATCACCGAGTCCTGTGAGGTGGGCTCCAGCAATTCCAGGCGGCTCTGCCCCAGCGGCACCATCACGACCCGGACCTCCTCCGCTTCGACAACTTCCTCGGGCGAGACGTTCAGTCCGAGTTTTTCATAGATGCCCTTGGCCGCCGCCAGCGACTTCACCGCAACCCCGATATGGTCAATGCTGAACATCAAAGCATCTCCGGCTCAATGTAGGCGCAAGCGTCCCGCTCGCGCTGGACGGGTGAGGACGCCCGTCCTCCAACCCACCCTTCACTTTTTACCCAGCCCAGCCACGATTTCTTCCACCAGCGAATAAGGATCTCGTTTGTGCTCCGCCACCTCTGCGGCGTAACGGGCTACAGCCCCATTTCCCAGTTGCTCCCGGGCCCGCTCCAGCAGGGCATCCCGCAACATCTCCACCAGCCGATTCTGCCAGTTTTCAACATTGCGCTTCAGGACCAACTTTTCCTTTCGAAGATAAGTCTCATAGCCGAGAATTGCCGCCGCCAGTTCGGTAATGCCCGCCCCTTCGCTGGCCACGGTCTTCACAATTGGTGGAGTCCAGTTATCGCCGCGCACGGCCAGCGATTGCAGGGCGCGAATTTCGCGCTCCACCCGCTCAGCGCCTTCGCGATCGCACTTGTTGATGACAAAAATATCGGCGATCTCCATGATGCCGGCCTTAATGGTTTGTACATCGTCGCCCATGCCGGGCATGAGAATCACGATGGTGATATCGGCCAGGCGCACGATGTCGATTTCATCCTGCCCGACTCCGACGGTCTCAATCATGACCAGATCACGTCCCGCGGCATCGAGCACCGTGGCCACGTCCGCCGTGGTGCGCGCCAGGCCGCCCAGCGAGCCGCGCGTCGCCATGCTGCGAATGTAGATTCCGGGATCGGAAAAATGCTCCTGCATGCGGATGCGGTCGCCCAGGATGGCCCCGCCCGTATAGGGACTCGTGGGATCGACAGCGATAATGCCCACCGTGCGATTTTCCTGGCGATAGTGGCGGGCCAACTGGTCCACCAGCGTGCTCTTGCCCGCGCCCGGCGGGCCCGTCAGTCCGAGTATTCGCGCCCGTCCGCTGTGGGGGAACAGGGCCTTGAGCAGTTCAGACCATCCCGGCGTGCGGTTCTCGACCGTGCTGATGGCGCGGGCCAGGGCGCGAGCATCGCCGGCGCGCAGTTGGTCAACGAGAGGTTGGATGTTCTGGCTCAAACTGTTCAGTGTAAAGCAGAGGCGGGACAAACCGGAACGGCGCCTGAAGAAACAGTGAAATCAGACGGGCACGCCTCCCGGTCCGAGCTTTAGCATCCTTCGGGCAAGCGGCCCCAGAAACGGGTACTCCGCCCATTCGCCACGTCCGGCTCTGACGCCATATACGACGGCGATCACCAGCATCGCGACCCATAAGCCCATCCAGTCCAGCCAGAGCATGGGCATCAGAACGAAAAATGCCGGTGGTGAAG
Source organism: Terriglobales bacterium (assembly GCA_050745885.1). Lineage (GTDB taxonomy): Bacteria > Acidobacteriota > Terriglobia > Terriglobales > Acidobacteriaceae > JAIQFF01. The sequence continues at coordinate 2,615 of JBOGLD010000301.1, read as the reverse complement.
GCGCGTCCCCGGTGGCTTGGGCGGCCATCATGGTAAGTACGACCGCACCAAACCAGATAAACACGCCGACGCCCATCAAGCACAAATACAGGACTTGGAGCAGAAGGGCCTGCAGCGCGTGAAAGGAGACAAACCTCGATTCCCTTTTGACAACGAAGATAATCAGAGGGGCGATCCACAAACCCACAATCTGCAACACGTGGGCCAGAATAGCCATGGTCCGCTCATCCAGACTTGGCTCAGTTGGAGTCGTCTCCTTCAGGGTTGGCTGTACTTCGCCGAGCTGCATCGCTTCGACCATGCTGTTGCGCAGGCACCGGCAACTCCAACCAATCTCGCCTCGGCAAGCCCAGACCTTGAGGCTAGTCCTTCAGCAACTGTCGAGCAATGACCAACCGTTGGATTTCGCTGGTGCCTTCACCGATGGTGCACAGCTTCACATCGCGGTAAAACTTTTCCGCGGGATAGTCTTTAATAAATCCGTAGCCGCCGTGAATCTGGACCCCTTCGTTGGCGCATCGGACCGCCACTTCGCTGGCGTAGAGCTTGGCCATGGACGATTCCAGCGTGGTCTTCATGCCTGCATCTTTCATCGCGGCGGCGCGCAAGGTCAGCAGCTTGGCAGCTTCGATTTCGGTGGCCATGTCGGCCAACTTCCACTGGATAGCCTGGAAGTCGCTGATCGCCTTGCCGAACTGCTTGCGTTGCTTGGAATACTTCAGCGCCGCTTCATAGGCACCTTCGGCCATGCCCAGCGACAAGGCCGCGATGGAGATGCGGCCGCCGTCGAGCACGCGCATGGCGTCGATAAATCCATCGCCTTCCTTGCCACAAAGGTTTTCGGAAGGAACGATGCAATCTTCAAAGATCAGTTCGGCGGTGTCGCTGGCTCGCAAGCCCAGCTTGTTTTCTTTTTTCCCCGGACGAAAGCCCCTGGTCCCCTTTTCCACGATGAAGGCTGACAGCCCATGGGTATGCGCGGCGCGGTCGGTGACGGCAATCACCACCAGAAAATCGGCGTAGTGGCCATTGGTGCAGAAAGTCTTGGCGCCGTTCAGCACCCAGTTATTTTTTTTGCGGACCGCGGTCATGCGCGCGCTACCCGCGTCGGATCCCGAGGAGGGCTCGGTCAGCCCCCACGCCCCAATGGCCTCGCCCGAGGCCAGCGGCGTGACGTATTTCTTTTTCTGGGCTTCGTTGCCGGCAAGAAAGATATGGTTCGAGCACAACGAAGTGTGGGCGGCGACGATGATTCCCACCGAGCCATCCACGCGAGAGAGCTCTTCGATGGCGGTGACGTACTCCACATAGCCCATCCCGGCGCCGCCATACTCCGGTGGAAAAACAATGCCCAGCAGGCCGAGCTTGCCCAGTTCCTTGATTGTTGCCAGGGGAAAGTCGCCGTCCTCATCCCATTCCATCACGTGGGGCGCGATTTCGCGCTCGGCAAATTCGCGCACGCTTTTTTTCAGTTGCAGCTGTTCGTCATTGAGCTGGAAATCCAAGGGGCTGTCTCCCGTCTCACAATTGGATTAGAACACAGGATTTTCAGCGGACAAAGTTACCGGCGGGACGTGGAGTGGGGCGCGGACACTCTTCTCCGCCGCTTTTCATTTTGACTTCGCCCGGGTAAAAGACTCTGCATTCTGCAATCCAATCGCAGGCCCAAGTCCAAAAACAAAATCAACTTCAATGGCGGAGGGCAAGAGTGTCCGCCCCGCACAGAAGGAATCGTTCGAATACCTCGTTGGACAGCAGCCTGCCGCGTCCGGTCAGCCGGATTCTATTACCCTCACAATTGAGCAGTCCCAAATCCATGCATTCCGAAATGGTCTCGCTGAATCCCTGCACCGCCGACTCGCTGAAATCCGCCGCGACTTTTGTCAGGTCGACGCCAGAGGTCAAGCGAAGACCCAAAAAGAAAGCTTCCTCGAGCGCGGCGGTTGTCGAAACCGGCATTTTTTTGGGCGGTGCGCCGGCGACGTACTCCTCGAGCGAGTCCGGCCAGGAGAACCGCACCGCCGCAGCCGTCTTCTCCGGGCTATGCAGCATGGAATGCGCGTCCACGCCAAAACCAAGATAGGGCTGCCGGGTCCAGTACTTCAGATTGTGTCGCGACTCCTGCCCCGGCCGGGCGAAGTTTGAAATTTCATACTGAGACACTCCCGCCGCGTTCAGCCGCTGGCAGGCTGCCTCGTACAAGTCCGCGGTGACGTCTTCGTCGGGAACGAAGTGCGCATGGTAGCGGGTGCCGCCTGCCAGCAGCTCACGTCCCAGCCGGGAATCATCGTCCACCTCGAGCATGTACACGCTGACGTGAGGCACGCCGGTGGCAATCGCCTCAGCGAGGGAAAACTCCCAGCTCTCGGCGGTCTGGTGGGGCAACCCGGCAATCAGATCGATGTTGATGTTTTCAATTCCAGCGGCACGCAGGCGCGCGATGTCCTCGAGTACGGTGGTCCACTTGTGTAAACGCGCCACCGACGCCGCCTCGGCATCCACGAACGATTGCACTCCCAGGCTCACGCGGTTCACTCCGCAGCGCGCAAAAGCCTCGAGCACCGCGGGGGTCAGCGTGCCGGGCGCGCATTCGACCGTGATCTCAGCTTGGCGCT
>JBOGLD010000300.1:0-6298 GCA_050745885.1 Terriglobales bacterium | reverse complement strand
TGGGACATCCTCTGGGATGTACCGGGGCAAAGCTTACGGCCACGATCATCCGCGAGATGAAGCGGCGCAATGCGCGATATGGCATGGTAACCATGTGCGTCGGTGGAGGCATGGGGGCCGCCGGTATCTTCGAGAACCTGAACTAACCACGGAGACCACAGAGTCACAGAGGAAAACTTGGTGACTTCGATCCTTGTTTCCGGTTGCAAACTTGTCAATTTCGCCATCTGGCATAACGTACAATAGAGAAATCGATTTCCTCCGTGTCTCCGAGGCTCCGTGGTGGACTTTTCTTCTTAGGAGCGACAATGGCTACGATCTCCGCGATTCCCAGCACCAGGATTTCCGGCGGCAGCTTTCTGCTCGAAGAGCGCAAGCCTGACGAGGTATTCACTCCGGAGGATTTTACCGAGCAACATCAGCTGATCGCTCAGACGGCGGAGGAGTTCGCGGTCAACGAAATCCTGCCCAACGCCGAGAAGATGGAACACAAGGACTTCTCTATTACTCGCGATTTGCTGAAGAAGGCTGGCGAACTGGGTTTAAGCGGAGTTGAAATTCCGGAAGCTTACGGCGGCCTCGAAATGGACAAAGTTACCGCCGCCGTGATCGCCGATCACATTGCCAAGTATGCCGGCTTCGCCACCACATGGGGCGCGCATACCGGCATCGGAACGCTGCCCATCGTGTATTTCGGCACGGAAGAGCAGAAGAAGAAATATCTGCCGCGGCTGGCCACCGGGGAAATCGTGGGGGCTTATGCATTGTCGGAAGCTTCGTCGGGGTCGGATGCGCTGAACTGCCGCGCCCGCGCGCAGCTCTCGCCCGACGGCAAGCACTACATCCTTAATGGCGAAAAGATGTGGATCACCAATGCCGGCTTTGCCGATCTGTTTACCGTGTTCGCTAAAGCGGATGGCGAAAAGTTCAGTGCGTTTCTGGTGGAAAGGACTTTCCCGGGATTCTCGGTGGGCGGGGAAGAACACAAGATGGGGATCCGCGGATCTTCCACCTGTCCCCTGATTCTCAACGACTGCCAGGTTCCGGTGGAAAACCTGCTGGGCGAAATCGGCAAGGGTCATGTTATTGCGTTCAACATCCTCAACGTGGGCCGCTTCAAGCTGGGCGCGATGTGCGTCGGCGGGGCACGGCTGGCACTGGAGAACGCCATCGCCTATGCCAAGCAGCGCAAGGCGTTCAGCAAAGTGATCGCCGACTTCGGGCTGGTCCGCGAAAAGCTGGCTGACATGGCGACGTTGATTTACGTGGGCGAGGCCCTCGTCTATCGCACCGTGGGCATGATGGACGTAGCACTCAACGAAGTGGACAAAACCGGCGCGGATGCCGCCAAGGCAACCCGCAAGGCGATTGAGGAGTACGCGGTGGAATGCTCCATCCTCAAGGTATGGGGCTCGGAGATGATCGACTACGTAGTGGACGAAACCGTCCAGATTTACGGCGGCTATGGGTTCGTCGAAGAGTACCCGGCGGAGCGCGCCTACCGCGATGCGCGCATCAATCGCATTTTCGAAGGCACCAATGAGATTAACCGGCTGATCATCACCGGCTTCCTGCTTAAGCGCGCCATGTCGGGACAGTTACCGCTGATGCCCGCGATCAAGAAACTGATGGATGAAGTGCTTGCCGGACCTACTGTAGGCGAAGACTTGGAAGGCCCGTTGGCGGAAGAGCGCAAACTGGTGGCCCAAGCCAAGAAGCTCGGACTGTTTGCGGCCGGGGCTGCTACCCAGAAATATATGCAGGCGATACAGGACCAGCAGGAAGTGATGGGCGCGATCGCCGACATGGTGATCGAGACTTACGCCATGGAGTCGGCCGTGCTGCGGGCACAGAAGATGGCACAACAGAATGGCGAGGCGGCGGCCGCGTCTGCGATCGCCATGACGAGGGTATATCTGTCACAAGCCATGGACAAGATCGAAGCCGCAGCCAGAAAAATTATTTCCGACGTAGCCGAGGGCGACATGCTGCGCACTCAGTTGGCCATCCTGCGCCGCCTGGGGAAGCACGAACCGTTCAATACGATTGTACTGCGGCAGCAGATCGCGCAGAGAGTAATCGAGCGGGGCAAGTACACGCTGGCATAGCATCAGCCGAGTCATGCTGAGCGCCGCCGGTCCATTCGCTCGCGAATGGAGTGGCGGAGTCGAAGGACCCCTAGCATCTTTACAGATCGCGCTTCGGCGAAAGTCTGCAGCGAAAGTAGGAAGGGAGTAGGGGTCCTTCGACTGCGTGGCGGCTTCGCTTCGCGAAGCAGCCACTTCGCTCAGGATGACAACCATCGGTTTTTCCTTGAATCTGTTTCCCTCTCCGCGGCGGTCTGTTACAAATGTCGGCATGAAATCTCCCAATTGTTGCCGCGTCGCACTTCTTGGGCTTGCGCTTTGCCTTGCAGCCGCAGCGCAGTCCACTTCGACTGCGCCGCTAGATTCGGCCACCTTTGACGCCAACGGCACGGCTCATGTCACGCGCGTGATTCCCATGCCGTCCACCGTCAGCCCTGAGGCGCAGGAGTGGCTGGCTTCCCTGACCAAGACGAAATTTCAGGCCCAGACTCTGGCTGAGAGACGAGTCGCTACCGACGCCTGGCGCAAACGGGGATCTGCCGAGGCGCGCAGGCTTTATCCGGTCAACGTTGAAGAAACCACCATCGCGGGGGTTCGCACCGATGTCATCACTCCGCTGGCCACGCCGGAGGTCAATCGCAGCCGTGTGCTGATCAATTTGCACGGCGGAGGATTTGTTTCTGACTCGGGGTCGCTTATCGAGGGCGTTCCCATCGCGAACCTGGCCAAGATCAAAGTCGTGTCGGTGTATTACCGGCTCGCGCCGGAGAACCCTTTTCCGGCCGCGGTGGATGATGTAGTGGCCGTCTACCTCGAATTGTTGAAAACCTACAAACCACAAAGCATTGGAATCTTCGGCACCTCGGCGGGGGCCATCCTGACCGGTGAAGTTGCCGTCCGGTTTAAACAGCTGGGAATACCGCTTCCCGCGGCACTCGGCGTTTTTTCGGGGCTCGCGGATTTCAGCCGTCCCAGCGATTCGCGACAACTTTTTGCTTTGGATGGCCTGCCCGGCCAATTGCAGCCCATGGATCCTAGCAAGGCGCCGGACGATCCCTATCCCGGAGCCACCGACCGCAAGGACCCGGTTTTGTCTCCTCTGTTCGCAGATTTGAAAGGAATGCCTCCCACCCTGCTGGTCACCAGCACGCGCGATTTGCTGCTGAGCGATACAGCGCTGTTCCACCGGGCGCTGCTCCGCGCGGGCGACGATGCGCAGTTGGTGGTTTTTGAGGCCTTGCCACATGCCTTCTGGTATCACTACCAACTGCCCGAAACCAAAGAGTGTCTGGCACTGATGGCGAAATTTTTTGAGCAGAAGTTGGCGCTGCAGAATTAGCGGCGCCGGGATGGGATTGCTCAGCCGTTTTTTTGCGGCTGCTTGCTCAATTCCGCCATCACACTCTGGATCAGTTCCTTCGCGTCGGTCAGGCCCTTCATCACGAGCTGGATGTCCAGGGCGGGCTTGCCCGGCCAGCGCTGGCTCTGGCAGTAAACGCCGTGCTGACCTACCAGCGCCATGGCATCGGTGATCATGTCCATGGTCACAGCCAACCGACCTCGAGGAACACCCATCATGGTTTCATAGTGTTCCAATTCTTCCTGTTTTTCATCGAATACCGGCATGGCTTGATTGTATCGGGTGGGTTGCGTGGAGCATAATTGCGAACGTTCGCTGTCCAAGCTTTCAGATCTGCGTCAAAGCACTTAGCAATTGGCACTTCGCAATTAGCCCAAGTTCATCACGGGCGATGAAGAACCCGTGCCAATTGCCAAGTGCCAATCGCAGATAATTTCCCAAGGAGAGATTCATGAAGACACGTATCGCAATCGTCGTTCTCTTGCTTCCCGTGTTCGCCCTGCTGGCCTGTGCCCAGGACGCGAGCAAGCGCCCCAGTCCTCCGGCGCAGGCGCAGTGCAAGTTTACCGACGGCAAGACCGTCAAGACTGATTACTCCAGTCCGCGCATGAAAGGCCGCAAGATATTTGGCGGACTCGTGCCTTACGGCGAGGTATGGCGCGCCGGTGCCAACGAGGCCACCACACTGGTGACGGACACAAACGTCAATATCGGAGGCAAAGACGTTCCCGCCGGGAGCTATACGATCTTTACCGTCCCTAACGCCGACAAGTGGGTCCTCATCATCAGCAAGAAAACGGGGGAGTGGGGCATTCCTTATCCGGGGGAGGGAGAGGACTTTACTCGCGTGGACATGAAGGTGTCGCAATTGCCCTCGGCAGCGGAGAATTTCACCATCGGCTTCGATCAGGCCGGGACCACATGCGCGATGCATCTGGATTGGGAGAAGACCCGCGCCGGGGTGGACATCACCGAGAAAAAGTAGGGGCGAGAAAGTGAACCGGATGCGGTGGAGGTCAGCGCGCCTTGCCGGACAGCGCATCCACCGCATGCTGGGCTTCGGTCATTTCGGGTGAGAGTTTCAGGGCGGCCTGGTAGGCGGCCAGCGCTTCGCTGCGACGGCCCGCGCTCTCCAGCGCATGACCCAAGAGCATGAACCCGGTATCTGTCGGACGCAGCTCAACCGACCTGGAATAATTGTTGATAGCGCCGTCCATCTGGTTCTGCTTTTCCAGCAGCTGCCCCAGGCCCAGGTAAGCGTTGGACTGGTCCGGATTCAGGCGCAGGGCCTGGTCAAAACTGTCGCGGGCCTTTTCGTCGTCTCCGAGCTTGCGATAGGCGGCTCCCAGGTTGGCATAGGTTGCAGCCAACAGGCCGGCATCAGAGGTGAGTTCGATGGTGCGCTGATACTGCTCCATGGCCTCGGGCAGGTGTCCATGTTCCTGCAGATAGGCGCCCAGGTTGGAGTGGCTCATGGGATCACGCGGATTGAGTTCGGCGGCAGCTTGAAAATGCGGATAGGCTTCATCGGGCTTGCCCAGCAACAGCAGCGCGCCTCCCAGATTATCCTCCGCGATAAAATTTCTATCCGTCACAGCGAGCGTGTGCGTCCAGAGGTCGTAGCTGCTTGACCAGTAGCCCAGTTGCCGGTTCGTGGCCCAGGAAAGCGCCAGCAGAACGCACGCCGCCGGAATCATTCGCCCAGCGAAACCGATGCGGCGCGAATCGGCCAAGTCCGCGGCTCCCCATGCGATCATCACGAATATTCCAATCAACGGGACGTAGGCGTAGCGGTCGGCCATGGCCTGGTCGCCAACTTGCACCAGGCCGATGACAGGGACCAGCGTGCCCAGAAACCACAGCCAGCCGGTCACGAGATATCGCCTGGAGCGAAACCTCAGCACCACGCCGGTCACCGCCATCAGCACCAGTCCGGATAGCACGACCTGCCACGACGCCAGCGAATCTCCCGGATGAGGATAGAGTGGCGCCAGATGGGACGGCCAGACCATCTTCCACAAATACATCGCGTAGGCGACTACTGCGTTTTCCAGACGCACGCCGAGGGAGAACTGAGTGATGGAGCGCACGGCGCCACCCGCCTGCTGGGCTCGTACCGTGATCACGGCGCTGGCGCCCGAGAGCGCGAGTAATGGCAGCTTCTCAGCCAGCAGCCTGGGCATTGGCGCCTGCCTAACTTGCAGCGCGCCGGCTGGACTTCCCTGAATCCGGCCTAGCGGCCAGTAGTCGAGCAACAACAGCACGAAGGGGAGAGTGATGACCATGGGCTTCGACATCAAGCCCAAAATGAACAAGCTGGTAAACGCCAGGTACCGCTTCCAGTCTGGTTTGCGCGCATACCAACAGTAAGCCCCGAGGGCTGCGAAAAAGAAAAAGGTGCTGAGGACGTTTTTGCGTTCGGCTACCCAGGCTACCGACTCAACATTCATGGGATGAAGGGCAAACAGCGCCGCCACGAATAAGCTCGGCCCAAGACGGCCCGTAGCGTACATCAGCAGCAAGAATAGAAAGACCGCGTTTGCGGCGTGAATCAGGAGGCTGGTGAAGTGGTGTCCGGCAGGATTCTGACGGAAAAGTTGATAGTCAAGCGCATGGGACAGCCAGGTGAGCGGATGCCAGTTTCCCTGCTCGGTAGCGGTCATGGCCCATGCGACCGTGTCCCAGCTCAAGCCCTTGTGGACGTTGGGATTGTCCGTGACGTAACGGTCGTCGTCATAATTGACGAAGGGATGGCGGTTGACCGGGTTGTAGAGCGCCAGAGTCGCGACTACCAGAAGAAGGCACAGGACTACATTGCGCTTTTCGGGCGTAGCGAAAAGACCTGCGGGCT
>JBOGLD010000299.1:0-13196 GCA_050745885.1 Terriglobales bacterium | reverse complement strand
GAAATCTGGCGGACGATCTGCAGCAGGTCAGTCTTGCCGCGCTCCTCCAGCATCTTTTCCAGTTCATAGCTGACATCGAAGTGGTCTTCGATGGCGGATTTTCCGCGTCCGGTGACAATGATGATCTGATCGCAGCCGGATGCAACCGCCTCCTCGACGCCATACTGAATGATGGGTTTGTCCACCAAGGGCAACATCTCTTTTGGTTGCGCCTTGGTGGCCGGCAGGAACCTGGTGCCCAGGCCGGCGGCGGGAAAAACCGCTTTGCGCACTTTTTTGTTCATTCCTGACTCCCCTTTTTGCCGCACGGATCGAAAATGACGAACGGAAGGCTGCCCGATAATACTAAACGCCGCGAACTAAGGGATGGTCCGGAGCCAGACTATAGAGTCGGGCTGTCGCTACCCAGCATGCTCTTACGAATAATCTTCATGGGCACTGACCCCTGCCGCATGAAGCGGTCGTGGAACTCCAGCAGACTGAACTTGCTTCCCTGCTGTTTCCGGTAATCCTCCCGCAGCTTGAGGATCTGCAGCTTGCCCAGCGTGTAATAGAGATACGTGGGATCGGAAGTGCCGCGCCTGGCTTCAACCTCGGCGACGGGCGGCACCTGAAAACCTTCTTTGATGAAAAATTCCCGCCCTTGTTCGAGCGTCATCTTGCCGGTGTGCATTTCGATGCCAACGATGAAGCGCGCGTTGCGCAGCAATGCGTCCAGCAATTGCCCCAACCGCAGCTGGGGATCGTGGTTGCCGTACCCTTCGTCGAGCATCATCTGCTCGGTGTAATGCGCCCAGCCTTCCGCATTGCTGTTGTTGTAGAGCAATTTTCGGGTCTTGGACGGGGCCGCCTGGATCCAAAGAAACTGAGTGTAATGCCCGGGGTAGACCTCGTGAATGGCGGTGCTCACGATGGTGCCCCGGTTGAATCCCTCCATCCATTGCTCGACCTTCTCAGGTTTCCATCCCGGCGCGGGCAAGGTGACGTTGAACAGGGCTTCCGTGGCCTTGGTTTCGTAGGCGCCAGGCGTGTCCATGGAGGCGGTGGTGAGGGCGCGCGCAAAGGGCGGCGTCTCCTCCACGATGGGCGGAACCTGCGACGGGATGGTGATGATTTTATTTTGTTCAATGAACTGGCGCAGTCCTCCCAGAGTGTCGCGGAACGTCTGCAACAACTGGTCCGCGGGCGGGTGGTCCCGGCGCAGGTCGGCCAGCACCGCCGCTGGACTGCGATGGGGATCAATCTTGGCAGCAACTTCTTTCAGCCGTTGCTGGTTGCGCCGCAGGTCCGCATAGCCGATCTCGAGCAGGCGATCCAGAGGAATATCCACCATCTCGTCGTAGAGCAGCTTCTTGTGAAAATTCTCGGCTCCCAGGCGGAAATCACCGTTGGAGGCCGGCAACAGATCCTGGCCCATAAAGGCCTGGTATTTGGTCAAGGCCTTGACCGCCGTATCGGTGCTTGCCTTGAACTCCGCCAGCAACTTGGGATCCCGCACTTTCCGGAACGCTTCTGGAACATCCTTCTGGAAGAACTTGATGGTGTCGGGCATTTGCTGCAGGGCCACCTGGGTGTAGACCTTGGGCGGATCACTGATGTTCTGACGCGCCGCTTCCAAAACCCGGGGAATCTCGCGCTCGCGGGCAATTACGGACCGCAACCGGTCAGCCTGTGGCGCAAAATCCCGGCGCATGATCAGGAAGACGCCGTAACTCAGGTCCGAAATATAGACGTCAGGATCCTTTCTCCACATCTGGATAGACTGGAGTTCAAGCAGACGGGCCTGAATCGCGGAAGTCAGGACCTCCAGGTCTCCGGCTGATTCCTCGGACAGTCGAGTGCTCTGCATCGAGTCGAACTTCTTCTGGAATTGGTCCAGTCCGGCGATCTCCGCATCCACTCCCTTGCGCGAGAAATCTTCCAGCTTTCCGTCGTATTGGTGGAAGCCGGCCTGCGTGCCCGCGGTGGGTTGGAATTGAAAATAGAAATCGAAATACTCATCCACCAACTTGTCGAAGGCGGCCTGCGCCGGTGCGGACTGGGCCACAGCCGCCGGGGGCGCTGCGATGAATGAAAACAGGGAGAGCTGAATCACAAGACAGAGTGCAGGTGTGAGGAATCGTTTGATTATTTTCAAAATTGCAGCGCCTCGAGTTTTAATTTACGACGGCACCGATGGTAAGGCTTGTGCAGTGGGGGACAATTCTTCCAGCAGCCCCCGCAATTGCGCCAGGACTTCCGCCGGAGAAACCGCCTTTGAAACATACTTCAGTGTGCCGTCCGGAGCAAACTGCGCGCCCCGCCGGGAGGAAACGAACTTCGCCAGCTTGCCTGGATCGATTTCCGCATTTTGACGAAACTTGATGGTCACCAGATCGCGCTTGCGTTCGATGGCAGTCGCACCTGCCCGCATGGCCAGCAGCTTCAACCCGGCGTATTCCAGAAGGTTCCGGACCGGAGCCGGAGGCTCGCCGTAGCGGTCTTCGAGCTCGGCCCGAACATCATTCAAGCGCGACTCGTTCTCCACCCCGGCCACCCGTTTATACATCCGCAAGCGCTGGTTCTCTTCCGGAATGTACTCTACCGGGATGCGAATATTGAGGCCCAGGTTTAGTTGGGTTTCGGGTTCGTCCGCAGCGGCTTCGCCCTTCATCTCGCGGACGGCGCGATCAAGCATCTGGGTGTAGAGCTCGAACCCGACCGCTTCGATATGTCCGCTCTGCTGGCCGCCGAGCAAATTTCCCGCGCCCCGCAGTTCCAGATCAAGGGCGGCAATCTTGAAGCCTGCGCCCAGATCGGAAAATTCTTTCAGGGCCGCCAAACGCCGGCGCGCGATGGGAGTCAGCTCGATTTCGGCCGGCAGCAGCAGGTAGGCGTAGGCGCGGCGATTCGACCGGCCCACGCGCCCCCGCAGCTGGTAGAGCTCGGAAAGTCCCAGGCGGTCGGCGCGATTGATGAGGATGGTGTTGCATAAGGGGATATCGAGGCCGTTCTCAATGATGGTTGTGGAAACCAGAATGTCGGCTTCGTGATGCATGAACTTGAGCATCACCTTTTCCAACTCGCCTTCCGACATCTGCCCGTGGCCCACGATGACACGCGCCCGCGGCGCCAGGGCCTGTAGCTTGGCGGCAATCTCCCAGATGCTGTCCACGCGGTTGTGCACGAAAAAGATCTGGCCACCGCGTTCGAGTTCCTGCTCGATGGCGGACTGAATCAGCTTTTCGTCCCAGCTGGCGACCACGGTCTGGATTGCGATCCGGTCCTTGGGCGGAGTCTCGATCACGCTCATGTCCCGCAGTCCGACGAGCGACATGTGCAAGGTGCGTGGAATCGGTGTGGCCGACATGGTCAGAACGTCCACCTGCTTGCGCATCTGTTTCAGACGCTCTTTGTGACGCACGCCGAAACGTTGTTCTTCGTCCACTACCAGTAATCCAAGATCGGCGAACTTCACGTCCTTCGAGATCAAGCGATGGGTGCCGATCAGGATGTCGACTTTGCCGGATTCCACTTTCTGCAGAATTTCTTTCTGCTGTTTGGGCGAGCGGAAGCGGCTGATCATCTCTATGGTGACGGGAAAGGGCGCGAAGCGCTGCTTGAAAGTTTCGTAGTGCTGGAAGGCGAGGACGGTTGTGGGTGCCAGCACCGCGACCTGCTTGTTGTCGCTGATGGCCTTGAAAGCGGCGCGCATGGCGATTTCCGTCTTGCCGTAGCCGACGTCGCCGCAGAGCAGGCGATCCATGGGCTGAGTGGATTCCATGTCGCGCTTGACGTCGCCGATGGCGGTTTCCTGATCTTCAGTTTCGCTGAATTCGAATGTGTCTTCGAACTCCCGCATCCATTCGTTATCAGCGGAAAAGGAATGGCCCTGGGCGGTCTTGCGCTCGGCGTAGAGCTTGAGCAGCTCATCGGTCATGTCCTTCATGGCCTTGCGCACACGGGCTTTGGTCTTGGCCCAGGCCGCGGTGCCCAGATGATTCAATACCGGCTTGGCCCCTTCCGAAGACCGGTATTTCTGCACCAGATCAAGACGGGTCAGCGGCACATACAGGCGCGCACCTTCGGCATATTCCAGAAGCATGAATTCCGCGTTGCCGTCGCCCTGATTAATCTCTTTCAACCCCTGGTACTGCCCGATGCCGTGCTCGACATGCACCACGTAATCGCCAACCTGCAAGTCGCGGAAATCGGAAAGAAAAGCTGAAGTCTTCGACTTTTGGCGCTGGGGGCGGGTGACGACCGCATCCGATTCATCGAACAAATCACGCGCGCCCAGGATGGAAAGGTGAGCGTCCGGGAACGTGACCCCATCGGGCACGTAAGCTTTGGCCAGCGTGGCAGTAAGCAGTTCGCCGGAGAAGTAGGATGTTTCGTCGGCGTAACTCTCTCCGCTGCGGGTTCGGCTGCCCAGGCGGAAGGACACGCCGTACTCGCTGAAGACGTCAGCCAGGCGTTCCACTTCGCCGGTGTTGGGGACGGCAATCAGGACGCGCTTGCTTTCCCCGATCTGCTTCTTCACCTCCTCGAGCATTGCAGGAACCGAGCCGTGAAAGCGTGGTGTGGGCTGGGTATGAAAAGAAATTGCCGCTTCGGAGTTGTCGCTGCGCTCGATGGCAAGATGCTCCACATCGGCTCCGGGCAAGGTGGCGAGCTTCTGCCACCAGTCTTTCGGGAGAAGATATAAGTCGGCCGGCCGCACCAGGTTGCCCACTCCGCTGCTCTCATGGGCCTGTTCGATGCGGGACCACACGTGGTCGAACTCGCTCCTGAGGACTTGCACTTCGTCGATCAGCACCAGGGCACGCGGCAGCAGATCGAATATCGTGTGATTGGCCCCGGCCACGGGCGCGTAAAACTCCCACCCGGGAAACACGCTAACGCCACCGGAACGCACCGCTTGTTCAATGATTTCCTCGTTACCCGTGATGCGCTTCCCGGAGAGACGCGCGTGCACCGCGCCCAGGAGCTCTTCGCTGACCGGAGTTTCGGTGAGCGGAAGCAGCAGCGCTTCATCCACTGGATTCGAAGAGCGCTGGGTGGCGGGATCAAACTTTCGTATGGATTCAACCTCATCCCCAAAAAACTCGATGCGCACCGGGCGCTCTTCTTCCGGGGAGTACACATCGAGAATGCCGCCGCGGAGAGCGTATTCCCCGGGCATCTCCACGACATCGGTGGAGTGGTAGCCCACCGTGTTGAGGTGGGGGAGCAGGGTGTCGAGGTCGAGCATTTCGCCGCGACGCACGGTCCGCGCCAGATCGGCGTAATACTCTGCAGAACGCAGGCGCAGCGCGCTGGCGGCGATTGGCGAAACCACAAAAGAGGCTGCTCCGGTGGCAATCTTCCATAAAGCCACCGCACGCTCCTCCTGAATTTCGGGGTGGGGAGAGAGATTCTGGAAGGGCAGGACATCGCGGCTGGGCAGCGAGACCACGGAATCAGGATGGGCGGCCCCGGTAAGCTCGCAAAAGGCTTGCAGCACCGGCACCAGGTCTTCGGCGGCCCGATTGTCCGCCACCACGACGATCAGAGGGCGCCCTGCCGCCTTCTGCAGCAGGACTAAAAGCAAAGCTTTTGCGGTGGGGATGAGTCCAGAGACACGAAGCCGCCCCGTGCCCTCTTTCAGATGGGAGGCCACACGCGAAAAGGCCGGCAACTTTTCCACGTCCGTGAAAAGATCGCGGACGAAGGGGAGAACCATGCAATTTAATTTTAACAGGGCGGGAAGAAACGCGCCTACATCAGGATCGCAACAGCGGCCGCGTCAGGCAAGTGGGGCCGCCGCCGCCGTTGATGCACAGTTCGGAGCCGGGGAAGGTCCGCACATCGAATCCAGATTTGCGAAGTTTCTGGTTGGTCTTTTGATTCTCTTCGAGAGCAAGCAGGCGCTTGCCACCCAGGGACAGAACGTTGCAGGCCAGAGTGTCGCGTTCCGAATATTCGATCTCGACGAACCGGTAGGCGCGCGATTGCAGCAGCTCGACGGTCTCGACCGCCAGCCAGGGCAAATCCACCAGGGCAGTCTGCTCATCGAGCAGGCTTATCAGCGACATGAGATGCAGACAGGCGGAGGGCCCGGTACCGTGCGGCAGAGGTGCGGAGATTATTTCAATTCCGTGCGATTGAAGCAGGGCCCGCATTTGCGCGATCCCCGCGGTGTTGGTGCGATAGCCCTGGCCGATCAGGAGAGTTCCGGCATCGAGCCAGACCATGTCACCGGCTTCGGTTTTTCCCGCCGGCTGAATTTGGCCCAGGGCAGGAATGCCCAGGCTCCGGCAAAATTCGACATGATGCCGCGTCTCGAGGATCCGGTTGGGCTTGCCAGGATGCAGGCCAACCAGGCCATAGTCGGACGCCAGGGAGGGATCGTGAGTGTAGACGGCATCGAGCGAAAGATCGGAGGCAGCGGGCAAATCGAGCACTTCCGCCCCAGCGGATCGGAGCTGGCGGCAAAGTGCCTCATGTTGCGTTTGCGCGGTCGGGAAATCCGGCGGATGGAAGAATCCCAGTTCCCGCCAGCGGTTGGCATTGGCGGGCTGGTCCCATCCCGCCGAGCGTGGGGAACACACCAGCACCCGCTCTAAACCTCCGACCATGGAATGACCGTTGAAAGCGAGGCCATTGGCCACCGGAGTCCGCAATTCGCGTGAACTGTTCAAAGAATGCGACCGCCTTCCCGTTCTGCAATCTAAACAGGTCTTATGGCAAAAGCAATCTGGGAAGGCGCAGTGCTTGCGGAATCAAACCATTGTGTCGAGGTGGAGGGCAACCAGTACTTCCCGCCTGACGCTATCAAGGCCGAGCATTTCAAACCGAGTACAACCCACACGGTATGTCCGTGGAAGGGCACGGCGAGTTATTACGATGTCGAGGTTGACGGCAAGCGCAACCGCGATGCCGCCTGGTTCTATCCTGAACCGAAGCCCGCGGCGAAGCAGATCAAGGACTACGTGGCGTTCTGGAAGGGTGTGAAGGTGGAGAAGTAGGGGAAGGCGGTACACCGGATTGTGCACGAAGCTGGCGCAGACCACAAAAATAAAAGGGGACAGCCCGGAGCCCCCCGAGACTGTCCTAAGCTCTCCCGGTTAGAAGAGCATGTCACTACGGCGAAGATAGTGGACGCATGTTGCAGGAATATTGCGGACAGATGAATATCCGGTGAATTCCGTCCACGCCCCGCGCCTGCCCATGTCCTGCCAAACCCCGCACCTTCGCTGCTATATTGATGGGTGTAACAGCGATTGCAACCATGGCCCGTCCTGTCGAAGCCTCACGCAGATTGCAGAAACGCGCCGAACAGATGATTCCCGGCGGGGTCAATTCTCCGGTGCGCGCCTTCCGTTCAGTGGGTGGCGATCCGCCCTTTATCGTTCGCGGGCAAGGTTCCCATCTTTGGGATGCCGACGAAAACAGGTACATCGACTATGTGGGTTCCTGGGGACCGTTGATCCTCGGTCACGCCCCGCCGGGCGTGCCGGAAGCGATCGGCGCCGCGGCCAACAATGGGACCAGCTTTGGGGCCTCAACCGCGGCCGAGGCCGATCTGGCGGAGATTGTGATTTCAGCTTTCCCTCACGTGGAGAAGATCCGCTTCGTCAACTCGGGCACGGAAGCCACCATGTCGGCTATCCGCCTGGCCCGCGCTTATACCAAGCGCAAGTACATCGTGAAGTTCGAGGGCTGCTATCACGGCCACGCGGATGCCTTGCTGGTGAAAGCGGGCTCGGGTGTGGCCACACTGGGCATCCCGGGTTCGGCGGGCGTTCCGGAAGAATTCACTCAATTGACGCTGGCCCTTCCGTTCAACGACACCGATGCGCTGGAACTGGCCTTCAGGAAGTTCAGCAACCAGATTGCCTGCGTGATCGTGGAGCCGGTGGTCGGCAACATGGGATGCGTGCCGCCGAGCCCGTTGTATCTGGATGCATTGCGCGAGATTACTCTGCGCAATCACTCCCTGCTGATTTTTGACGAGGTCATGACCGGGTTTCGCCTGGCCTTCGGCGGAGCCCAGGAAAAATACGGGATCCTGCCCGACTTGACCACGTTTGGCAAGATCATTGGCGGCGGCCTCCCCGTGGGCGCATACGGCGGGCCATCCGACATCATGGACATGGTGGCGCCACTGGGCCCGGTGTATCAGGCCGGGACGCTTTCGGGAAATCCGCTGGCCATGGCCGCCGGTTTGGCTACGCTTCGCTACCTGCGCAGCCACAAGAGCACAATCTATACCGGGCTGGAAATACGGAGCGCGCAATTGGTTGAAGGAGTGACCGCCGCTGCCGCCGACGCCGGGATACCTCTCTGCTGCAATCGGGTGGGATCGATGTTCACCTGGTTCTTCACTCCTGGCCCGGTGACCGATTGGACATCGGCTTCCAAGTGCGACACCGAAGCTTTCGCCCGCTTCTTCCGCGCCATGCTGGACAAGGGCGTGTACCTGCCGCCGTCACAGTTCGAAGCTGCATTCCTGAGCGCGGCCCACACGGAAAAAGACGTCCAGCAGACCGTCGCTGCCGCGACACAGACGTTCGCCACCGTGCAGGTCTAACTGAGATCTGAGAACTGCGATCTGACAGCTGCCTTCATTTCTGGAACGGTCACGAACTCATAACCCTCTGCGCGATAGCGGGAAATCAATCGATCCGTCGCGGCAACGGTGTACGAACGATCAGTCCCGAAGTGAAGATGTCCGCCATCGTGCAGCAAGATCACGTCCCCGCCGCGAACCTGGCGCGTCACCTTGCGCTCAATATGCTCAACCGACGGCGCATTCCAGTCATAGCCGGTCACGTTCCACATGATGGGTTCCAGTCCCAACTGCCGCGCCAGCTTCAACACCGCCGGACGCCGGCCTCCAAAAGGCGGACGGAACAGGCTGGAATGGTCGCCCACGGCGTCAGTCAGGGCACGTTCGCATCTGGTGAGCTGGGCTTCGACTTCCCGCGCGCTCTTGAAGGTCAGCAGAGGATGGGTGAAAGTATGGTTCCCGACTACATGCCCGGCTTTCACCACTTCACGCACAATGTCGGGGCGCTGCTCGACGTAACGGCCGATGAGAAAAAATGTGGCGCGCACATCGTGCCGGGCGAGGACTTCCAGCAAGCGCAGGGTGTGCGGATCGTTGGGCCCGTCATCGTATGTAAGAGCCAGTTGCTTCGAGCCGCGACCCAGCCCGGTGAAGGTACGGCCAAACCATTGCCCGGTCGGCGCCATGGACTGATAGCCCACGGCTGAAGTGGCGGTGACGGCAGCAGCGCCGATCAGGTAGCGCAACATGGTGTCGCGATTGTAAATGGAGTGGCTATAGAGGGTAGCTTGGATGTGAGTCCGATTGCTTGGGCGAAGAGGTGGGTCTTGCCCGACTTGGCTCGCGAGTTCCCAGTCCAATCAGCATTGACATGTCTTTGGGATAGTTCACGTCGCGTCCCCGGGCCAGGAAGTGGGAGTAAACCGACATACCTGCGCCATAGAAGCCGAAACCCGAGGAAACGACTCGTGAGTGCGCGAGCGCTCCAATGATCGTGCCCAAGAATCGAAATCCGGATGCTCCGTTGGCCGCGCCCTGGCCCGCACCTCCTCCATCGGCTCCATGGAGGCCGGCGTCACGATCATGGTCCGCCATCGACGAACTGGCGAGCGCCACGGAGATTGCAGTGGTCAAATATCGGGTTCGGGGAGTCGTAACCTGCGCCCCGCCTTCGGAGTCGAGGCTCAGGTGCTCGCCCTTCGCTACCGCGACGCCTTCCAGGCTGGCCTCTACGGTTTGCTGTATCCCGCTGGGAGGAACCAGTTGGTGGAATACAATCCGGAGCTGCCCGTTCCGGCCCAGCCTGCGGGCCGGCCTGGATTCAAGAACTGAACCTTTGATGTGGCTTCCTTCGGGAAGAAACAAACGATTGGAAACCACCAGGGGTCGGCTGATCACCGCGTCCACCGAGTCCCCCTTTTTCGTGCGGGACGAGTTCAGGGGAGTAACCAGCAAGGCATGCACCACACTGCCCGACGGAGGCTGCGTTCCAACGGCGGACAGCGTGTCCGGTCTCAAGGGTTCGGTTCCGAATTCAAGCGGTTGGCGAAGATCAGCATTAAAGCTCGTTCCCGCATCCATGTATTGCGGATGGTAGGGAAGTTGGGCTATGCCGTATCTTTCGAGCCGATGCATCTTCGCTGGCTCGTGCAGTTGTTTCTTGACGGTCTCCCAGTCTCGCTTGACCTCCTGCCGGGCCTCGGTCACCTTCCGCGATGCCAGCTTTTTGCCCGCGTCCTTCACCCCCTCTTTCTTCTCGGCGCCGGCTGGAACAAACTGCAAAACGCCGCTTGACCCGCGGGCCACCGACGTCTGCAGCGGCAGGTGACGCCCATCGGCAAGCACCAACTCGTCAAACTCGATGTGAACCTCCTGATAGGGGGAGAAATCGGCGTTCAGGGCCGAGATGGTGCGCCTCTTCTTTGTGACGGGTTCGATCTGCGCGATCTTGCCGTTGACCTCCGTGCCGGCCGGGACCACGAGCTTGTCAAAGGCGTACACCGGCTCGATGACTTTTCCGTGAATCGGTTGGCCAATCTTCCGCACGCGCACTTCCTGGTCCAAGGCTACCTTCAGTGGCGTTCCGGTTGGTACCGTGAGCGGAATAGAGGCGGCGGGGCGTGTCACCAAGCTGGAGTCGGGAGCTGGTTGAGCGGATGCCGGGGGACGGACCTTGAGCGTCTGGCCGAGAGCCCAACCAGGGCAGAACCACGTCAGGAAGAGCGCCCAGATAAAATACCGCATGGGCCTTTCTCCTTTTTTCGGCCCCGCCCCCCGCGTTACTGGAGGCACGGGCAAGAAAGAAATAAATGATACAGGAATTTTGCCGTCAAAAGCCGTGGATGCGCCCGCAATGGTTCTTACTGTCTGATGTGACCCCTGCTGGAATTGTTGTACCGGGGAAGATTTTCCTGATCGCCAGACTGCTGTTAACTCTTTCCACAATTGTGTCCGGGCCTCAGGCGAGATATGCTGCGAAAGAACTGCAATTCCTCTAACCCATGGCCAATCTTTTTGAGCTGCCCCGCTACATCGCAGTCGAAGGTCCCATACGAGTCGGCAAAAGTACCCTGGCGCGAATCCTGGCTGAGCGCCTGAACGCGCAGCAGGTCATGGAGTCCGAGGACAATCCGTTCCTCGGCGCCTTCTACAAGGGCGAGCCCGGGGCCGGCTTCCAGGCGCAATTCGCCTTCATGATTCGCCGCTTCGAGCAGTTGCGCGCCCTCGACCTGGGTCCGCGCTCGCAGAAAACCGTGGTCACCGACTTCGTCTTCGAAAAGGACAAAGTTTTCGCCTGCCTCAACCTGAACGATCAGGAACTGGAAATCTATAACCGCTACTACAACCATTTCCGCGAGCAACTGCCCACGCCCGACCTGGTCATCTACCTGCAAGCCACGCCCGAAGTGCTCAAAAAGCGCCTGAAAAAGAAGAATGCGCCGGGTGAGAAAGCGATCAACGAAGACTATCTGGAAGAAGTGATCAAGGCTTACGAACACTTTTTCTTTCACTACACGTCGTCGGACCTGCTGATCGTGAATACTTCGGAGATCGACTTCGTGGAGCGCAACCAGGATTTGCAGGAGCTGCTGCGGAAGGTGTCGGCGCCCATCAAGGGGACGCAGTATTTCCTGCCGCTGGGGAGTCGGGAAGCGGCCAGCGCGTGAGGACCTTCCGGCCGTCGTTGGTCCTTGGTCGTTATGTAACCGGAGGAGTTTTGCGGCAATGTCAGCCTATGTGAATTACTACCACTGCCCCAAGGACTCAACTGAGTGGGCAGATGTCTGGTCGTGTATGTGCAACGACAAATGCCCGGGTTGCAACGCCGAGATAGAACCATACCGAAGTGATGGAATTGGTGCTCCGCTAGCTCATGAACTTGCGATGTAGAGTTGAGCTTGCCGCAGCGTACAAGGCTGGTTCTCAGATCGCGCGTGTCCTGAGTGAGGACTGGTGTGGTCGCGAGCTCTATTGTCCAGCTTGTGACTCTAAGCGCCTCCTAAGATCAAGAACTAATACTCCAGCCATCGATTTCACCTGTCCGGAGTGCGAGCAATCTTTCCAGTTGAAGAGTCTGCGAACCTGGAATCCGAACAAGGTCGTCGATGCTGGGTACGATGCAATGATTCGTGCCATAAGATCGGATAAAGCATCTCATCTACTGGTGCTCCAATACACGAACGAATGGCGTGTTGCGAACGTGCTGTTAGTTCCGAGGATGTTCTTCACGGAGAGCACGATCGAGAGGCGCAACCCCCTCGGCGCGGCAGCGCGGCGAGCTGGTTGGGTTGGGTGCAACATATTTCTGGGTGGCATCCCGGCCGACGGAAAAATCGCGTTAGTCTCCAACGGCGTCCCCGAACCAAAGCGACGCGTCAGGAAGGAATTCGACCGCGTGAGACGTTTGGCCGAAGTGCCGCCTATGTTGAGACGGTGGACGGTTGATGTCCTCAACGGCATCCGAAGGCTTGGAAAGAGACGGTTCTCCCTGCAGGAACTCTACCGGCTGGAAACAGAACTTGAGTTGTTACATCCCCACAACCTCAATATCCGGCCGAAGATTCGTCAGCAACTGCAGGTCCTTCGAGACCTCAGATTGATCGGGTTCGAGGGGCAGGGTCGCTACAGGCTGGAAGGTTAGGCTCCACGCGGTCAATGTTTCTGCCGCCTCACAGTTTGGCGGAACATCCGCGGATCATATCTCAGCGGCTCCGGCGTCCGGAACGCGATCTTCCTGAACTCCGGATGCCCCGGATTGATCAGCCAGTTATTCTCATTCACCGCCAGCGCCGAAGGCACCCGCAACAGACACTTCTCGGCTTTCTTCACGAACTCGTCGCCGATCTGTGCTAGCTCGCGAGGCGCTGGAGTTTCCCGCCAATGGGTTGGCATCTCACGGGGATGAAGTTGTTCCCGGGAGATGCCGTCTGGAACGTCCGCCGTGGCCAGTACCAGGTCGTCAGGGGCGTCTCCCGGGTCAAGGTGGACAAAGTATTCCAGCATGGCGAGGGACTGGTGTTTGGAAGTGTAGACAAAGCGCGTGCCCGGACTCGACCAGCGCCCGCCGTAGCGGTAGGCGCCTTCTCCGTCGAAGGGAGCGCGGGCATAGGCCTGGCGCAGCACGCGAAAGACAAGGGTCAACTCATGCCACCGTAGGCGATGC
>JBOGLD010000298.1:0-8001 GCA_050745885.1 Terriglobales bacterium | reverse complement strand
GCGGCCACATCGTCGCCGGCGCGCTTGGAAGCGCAGCCGGCGGAAAAAATCAGGAGGCTAACCGCGAAAAGTGCAATCAGGCTGTGACGCAAGAGATCGTGTATTTTCAAATCAGGTCCTCCGCATTGCCAGTGGAAACCGGGCCCGGTCCATCCCGTGGTGAGTTTCAGGGTTATTTGCTCCCCGGCTGCGCCGCGCCGGCTGGGGCCGGGGCAGGGGCCGGATGCACCGGCGCCGTCTGGCCCGCTTGTACCAGGGCGCGATCGAGGACAGCTCGAAGCTCATCGATGGGGAGCGCTCCATCTATCTTTTCGCCGTTGATGAACATGGTCGGCGTGGCTTCCACGCCCAGGTCCTCGCCCTCGTGGACGGAAGCCTTGATGCGGTCGTCCTGTTGCGCTTTGATGCAAGCCTGGAGCTTGGCCGCATCCAGGTTGCGCTTCTGCCCCTGGGCCAGGGCTATCCGGTCGAGGGCAGCAAACTGGCCGTCGTGACCCTTCTCGGAATTCACTTCTTTCTGGTTGGCATGCATGTAGTCGGCGAAATCCCAATAGGCGTCGGGGTTTTGCGCCGCCAGGCAATTGGCGTCCACCGCGGCGTGTGTGGCCCAGGGATGAATCTCGGCCAGGGGAAAATCCTTGTAGATAAACAGGACGCGGTCGCCGTATTCCTTCAGCAGAGTCGGGAAGAGGGTCTGGTGCATGCGCGAACAGAACGGGCATTCGAAGTCGTCATAGTTGACCGCGACTACCTTGGCTTGGCTGTTGCCACGGGTAGGGCGTCCGTTGACGTCGATCTTTTTCATGATCTCGGCAAAGGGGTCCTTGCTGAGATCCAGCTTGGTCATGCGCAACAGCGTCTTGCCATCCTTGGCCAGAAGAAAATCGTAGGTCTGCTTCTTCTCACCGCCGTCGAAAGTGATGGTCAGCGCATCGTAATTCGGAAACTCGCTGGGCCGGGTCGGACCCAGAACGACTTTTACATTGGATGGAATGGTGTAGAAGCTGCGCACCTGTTGCTCGATCCGCCGGGCCACCTCGGGAGGCGTTGACTGGGCAGCGCAGCCCAGACAAATGAGCAGAAGCAAAAGGGTGGCACGCCGCAGAAACGTCACTAGAAACCGCCTGTACATTGAGGATTAGCCATGATTATCTCACACGGTGGAGAAGGCCAATTGCCGAATGAGGGAGCGGAAGCGCCATTTTGGAGGATGAAATCACTGCCCACGGGTCAAGACTTCGGCGGCCAGCAGAGCGTTCATGGAGCCGGAGCGGAAGCCTTCCAGGTCCAGAGTCACAAACTTGAATCCCAGGGCCTTGAAGATGCGTGTAAATTCGGCGGCCATTTCCGGGCTGAGCGCGCGGGGCAGCTCTTCCCGTGCGATTTCGAGGCGCACAATCTCTCCATGATGACGGACGCGAACCTGACGGAACCCGAGAGCATGGAGAGCGTCCTCGCCATGTTCGACGGCGCGCAGCGCCTCGCGCGTGACCTCGCGTCCGTACTCGATGCGGGAAGACAGGCAGGCGGAGGCAGGCTTGTCCCATACCCGCAGCCCGGCTGCGCGGGTGAGTTCACGGATCTCCCACTTACTGAGCTCAGCCTGGCGCAGCGGGGCAGCGACCCGGTGCTGCTCGGCAGCCTTTTGTCCGGGACGGAAATCGCCCTGGTCGTCCAGGTTTACCCCGTAAGCGATGGAATCGAAACCGCGCCGGCTGCGAAACTCCTCCATCAAGGTGAACAGCTCGTCCTTGCAGTGAAAGCAGCGGGACGAGTCATTGCGCACATATTCCGGCCTGTCGAGTTCACCGGTCACGATAATCTCCAGCGGGATGCCTTGTTCTCCGGCAAAGGCGGTGGCATCCGCCAGCTGGGCGCGGGCCAGGCTGGGCGAGTCGGCGATGACCGCCAGCATGTCGCCGCCCAACGCCTGGTGGGCTGCCCAGGCCAGAAAGGCCGAATCCACGCCGCCCGAGTAAGCAACCAGAGTTCGGCCCAGGCTGCGAAGATGGTCATCGAGCACGGCTCGTTTGGTGGCGAGATTGGGTTCGGCCGGCACAGGGATATCTTACGACGGTTGGTGGGCTGGGCGCGAATTCTGCCAGTGAATCGGGCCCTGCGAGTGTCATCCTGAGCGGAGCCTTTCCATTCGCTCGCGAATGGAAAGGTGCAGTCGAAGGACCCCTATGGGAACGTTACCGCCGTGCTCGCCCTTGGCCTCGCGCCTGTGAAAACCGGCACAGCCGCTGCAGCTGTTAGGGGTCCTTCGACTCCGTGACTGCTTCGCTACGCGAAGCAGTCATTGCGCTCAGGAGGTGCTCTAAAAAACAACCGTGTGTCTTATACTTTCGCGTTGCATGTCCACCTCCCCTACCCATCGTCTGGCCTACATCGACTGGATGCGCGGCCTGGCCTGCGTCCTGATGTTCCAAACCCATTGCTATGACTCCTGGCTGAGTGCCGGGGCGCGGAAGACTACGTTTTTCATGTGGTCCCAACTGGGTGGGACCTTGCCCGCGCCGCTGTTTCTCTTTCTGGCGGGAATCTCCTTCGCCCTGGTGACCGACAAACTGCGCCAGAAGGGGGTGGCGCCGAATGCGATCGCCTACAAGACCATCCGGCGCGGCGCGGAAATTCTGGCTTTGGGGCTTCTGTTCCGTTTGCAGGAGTACGCCCTGGCCTGGGGATGGTCCCCCTGGAGCGACCTGTTGCGGGTGGACATCCTGAATAACATTGGCGTCTCCATGATGCTGATGGGTGGAGTGTGCTGGATCGTGCTGGGGCTGGCCACGACCTCCCGTGTGCGGCAGGTTCTCGGGGTGACGGCGGCAACAGTCGCTCTGCTGATTTCCCTGCTGACCCCGCTGCTCTGGACCACGTGGCGCCCACGATGGCTGCCTTGGCCGATCGAGTCGTATATCGACGGCGTACATAACCTGGGCCAGCCGCAGTCGTGGCTTTTCCCCATCTTTCCCTGGACGGCTTTCGCCTTCGCCGGTCTCGCCATTGGATTCCTTCTGCTGAGCGATTGGGCCCGGCGGTGGGAAGCGGCGGTGTTCGCTGGTGCCGGCGCAGGCGGCGTGGGCCTGATTTATCTGGCACGATGGATGGATGCCCGGCCCGAACGAGTTTATGCCGTCTATGACTTCTGGCACACCAGTCCGAACTTTTTTCTGATTCGCGTGGGCTTGCTGCTGACGATTCTGGCGGTGATTTACGCATGGTGCCGCTGGGGCGCTGGCCAGCGGGGCTTCAGTCCGCTGGTCCAACTGGGGCAGACCTCCTTGCTGGTCTATTGGGTACACATTGAATTTGTGTATGGGCGGCTTTCCCTTCTGCCCAAGCGTGCGGTCGGCATAGGGGCAGCATCGCTGGGCTTGTTGACGATCTTTTTGGGGATGCTGCTGCTGTCGATTTTGCGCATCCGGTGGAAGGAACGTCGGCGGCATGGAGAACAAGTGTCCCCGCCCGTTTCAGCGGAGAGCCTGGCAGTCCAGTGATACTCTCCCCACGAGCGAGCCTGCCCTGAGCGAAGTCGAAGGGCTCGCGCCTACATGAACAACACCTGGCGGATGGCATTCTCTACCAGCTTCAGCGCGATCGCCCAGCGCTGGCGGGCTTGCGGTTCGTCGTCTCCGTAGCCGAAGAGATATAGCGTGATGTAGAAGCCGTCGCGAGTCTCGTCGGCTGTGTGGTAAAAGCAGCGCCGGACCAGCAATTCCGCGGCGGCGGGAATTTCTGGGACGCGTTTCAGAAGTTGTGTAATCCGTTTGGCGAATTGTTCATGTTCTGCAAAAGAACAGCGTGAAGCTTCCCGCGAAAACAGGACGTCAACATAAGAGCCGAACTTGTACGCGGCCCCGAAGATCTCCTCTTCGGGATTGATCTCCGTGCTTGGCCAAGCGTCACATTTTGCGGTTTCGAGATGGCTGGTTGGCGAGTTCACGACAGCCAGAAATTCGCCCAGTTCGGGCACCCGGGTTGCCTCTTCGATGTAGAGCAGAAGTTCAGGCTGGCGCTTCAGATCGTAATAGCGCGGGCCGCCATCGGCGGCGGCCCAGGGTAGTTCCAGGGTTTCGTCGTCAGCCCCAAGTTCGACCGCGAAGTCCGCTTCCACGCTAGTGCGCGGGAGCGGGTTGGGGCGTGGCCGATGGCGCGCCGGCGGGCGGCGCGAAGTTCACCGTCGGCACCTGGCGCGATGCTTCCGACGCGGCAAAATAGGCGTCATTGGGCTTGAAACCTGCCCAGCCGGCAAAGATGTTGTTGGGGAATTGCTGGATGTAAGTGTTGTAGTCCTGCAGGGTATCGTTGTAGCGCTTGCGTTCGACCGCAATCCGGTTTTCGGTGCCGGCCAGTTCGTCTTGCAGGCGCAGGAAGTTTTCGTTCGACTTAAGCTGCGGATAGTTCTCCGCAATCGCCAGCAGTCGGCCCAGGGCGCCGTCCAGTTGCCCGTTGGCGGCAATCTTGCCTGCGGGAGTGCCGGCCGAGAGCAAAGCGGAGCGGGCATTGGCGATGTCGCCAAATACGGTCTGCTCCTGCTGCGCGATGCCTTTCACGGTGGCGACCAGGTTGGGAATCAGGTCAGCGCGGCGTTGCAGCACGACGTCTACCTGAGACCATGACGCCTTCACTGCCTCGTTCTTGCTCACCAGCGTGTTGCGGACACCCACATATTGCCCAAAGGCGACAAAAGCCAGCAGCGCCAGAATCGCGATCACGATTAGAACTTTGACCATACTTCCCTCCCGAATGCGTCATTTATCTTTATCCAGCATTGTATCGACTGCGGCGGTCACGTGCTGCACCGCCGCCAGATAGCGTGTGAAAACGTCTTTGGCGTCGAACTGTTTGCGGTTCGACTTGCGGTCGCGGATGTCCAGCAATTGCAGGAACGCCGAGGGCTCGAATGGAATGCGGGTGGCAAGAATCTGGATGGCTTCGCGCTTGGAATGAGGAGCGGCATCGCCCAGGGCCAGCAGGGCGTGGCGGAACAGGGTGGCGAACGCCGATACCGAGCCCAGCAGCAGTTGCCAGAGGGCGCGGTCGTTGTCGCCGGCTTCCAGCAAGCGTTGCCGCAGCAGGATGAGTTTCTCGCGCAGTTCATATTCCAGCTGGGCCCGGTGATGATGCATGGGGATTTGCAGCGGGCCCAGCACTTCGTCGCCAAAAAGCACGCGGTGGTGATGCTGCATATCCAGGAACTCAATGGAGAACACGTCAGTGGAATGCTCCAGTTCTTCCCGAGTCATGACCAGCGGCGCGGGATGCTTCTGGCGATGCCACCACTCCACCACCGGACCGATGGCGGAAAGCTTGGAGAACGAGGTCTCGCGCAGCAGGCAGAGCAGGTTCAAGTTGGAGAAATCGGTCTGGAATTCCCCGGTCGCGGCCGAACCGAAGAGAATGACACTCTGAAGGTTCTGACCCGCGGCCTGTTTTATACGGCTGACGAATTCGTCGAGCTGTTTTTCTGCGACCATTCCGATACCTCCCGCCTTTATGGAGGACGGGCGTTCCGCCCGTCCATCTTCGAACCCCGCCAGAACCACCACCGCTACAAAAGGCCAGCGCTATAAAGCTACCCCCCGACTACCAGCCCCCGCTGGCGCCGCCGCCGCCGGAACTGCCTCCGCCAAATCCGCCGAAACCGCCGCTACCGCCGCCGAAGCCTCCACCGCCGCCGTAGCCGCCGGAGCCCCCTCCGCCTCCTCCCATTCCGAACAGGAGCAGCCAGAACAGGACCTTGCGCAGCGGAGTCAGCAGCACAACCAATAAAATCACGCCGAGAATGAGTAGCTGCTTCCCGGAAAGCCCAGGATTCGGTTCCGGAGGCGGAGGGGAAATTTGAGGACGAGACCCGGTGAGTTCGATGCCCGCGTCCTGCGCGATGACATCCGCTACCCTCGACGTCATCAGCGACACCGCGCCGCCGTAGTCATTCTGCCGGAGCAGGGGAACGGCTTCGCGGCCAAAGCTGCCCACCTTGCCATCGGTCAGGATCGGCTCCAGTCCGTAGCCGACTTCGATGCGGTATTTTCGGTCCTGCACCGCCAGCAGGATGAGGACTCCATGGTCGGTAGCTTTGCTCCCGATTCCCCACTTCTTGTAGAGGTCGACGGCGTAACTCTCAATGTCTGAACCATCCAGGGAATTCACCGTCACGACCGCGATCTGGGCGTGCGCTTTCTGGTCGAGCTGCTGGCAGATGTTGTCCAGTTGCGCGATGGTGGCCTGGTCGAGAACGTGGGCGAAGTCGTTGACGTAGTCGGTGGGCTGCAGTTGGGAGACGGGCTCTGCCAAAAACAACAGCGGAAACGCCAGCAGGACGATGGCAACGCGGATCGACTGCACGAACTTCATTCGTCGGTGATTGTATAGGAAAGCGAGTCGAGCTTTGCCCCGCCCACACGGGCGAGGACGCTCGCGCCTACGTTGCGCGCAGGAATTCTACGACCTGGGTCTCTGCCCAGCGGCCGTCGCTAGTGCCGTTGGCTTCGGCCAGATAAGAACAATGGCCGCCGTCTTCAGTTTCGAGGAGCGTAATGTGAGGATTCTCCAGGATCTTCCGGCGGGTCTCCGGAAGGATGCGAATGAAAGGATCGTTGGCCGCGTTAAGAATGAAGGTGGGCACTGCAATGCGGTCGATCACGTGGGCGGCGGCGGCGCGGTCGTAATAGTCATCGGCGCCAGCGAAGCCGCAATAGAACGCCGTGATGCGGTCATCGAACTCGCGCAGGCTGCGGATACCGCGGAGGCGCGAAGTGTCGAACATGCCCGGAAACAGGCGAGCCTTGGTGCGCAGCCGCCGGTTCAGCTTCCACAAGAAATATTGCTCATACAAACGGTTGCTGCGCAGGTGCAGGGCATCGGCCGAGGCCGCGAGGTTGACTGCGGGACAAACCGCAGCCACCGCGCGGAATTGGGCTGGACCCATATTTTCCCACTCGCCGGCCAATTTCAGCACCAGATTGCCGCCCATGGAAAAACCAGCCAGCGCAAAGCGCGAGATATGGTCCTGCGCGATCAGGTTTTGGGCCACGGCAGCGATGTCCTGCGAGCGCCCAGAATGGTAGAGAGTTGGGGCCAGGGCTTCGGTGCCGCCACAGTTGCGCTGATTCAGCCGGACCACATTCATCCCGGCCGCAAGTCCTTTGGCGGCAATCCCCTGCATGTACGTGGAATCGCTTGAGCCCTCCAGTCCGTGCACGACGATGACCGTGAGCGCCCTCTCGCGATCGCTCTGCCAGTGGCAGTGGGCCAGAACCTGGACGCCAGGCTCCACTTCGATCAGGCGCGCCTCGGCGGGAGGCAGAGCCATGCGGCGCGAGAGAAAAAAGCTGGCCAGCGTCTGCCGATGTCCGCCGCTAAGGCCGCGGCGGGGCACGAAGCTCGGCGTTTTTGTTTGCACGGCCTCCACTGCTTGATTTTAAATGGGTGTGACACTAAATGTTGGCGCAGGCTGTCGTAAAGGAGTCAAGGCGATGCCAATTTTCGAGTACATCTGCAAGGAATGCAATCATCAGTTCGAAGCCCTGGTTTACGGCAAGCAGAAGGCGGAGTGTCCCAAATGCCACGGCGTCAAGCTGGCGCCGCAACTCTCGGTGTTTGCGGTCAGCGCCAAGGGCAGCTCGACCACCTCGGCACCCTCAACCGGCGCCTGTGGCTCCTGCGGAGACCCGCGCGGGCCCGGCTCCTGTTCCCTCCCGAATTGAGCTGGACGCGGCTAGGCAATTCATTCTAAGTACATGTGCTGCAGTTAGTTAACTGCGTGACCACGGGCACCAGGCAAGCGTGACTGGGGTAAGTTTTCTTCCCCTTCCCGGCACCATACCATCCTGAAAGCAGCCAAGTCTCGAAGTTCACTTCGAGGCAGAAGGAGCACGGGATGGATCGTCGCCGCAATCCACGCGTCACCGCAAGTTTGCCGGTAAGAATCTGGGGTGTCGACGCCCATGACCTGCCCTTCATGCAACTGGCCAGCGTCAAGAACCTGAGCAGCAC
>JBOGLD010000297.1:0-8567 GCA_050745885.1 Terriglobales bacterium | reverse complement strand
GGGGAGGGGGACTTTGCCGACGCCGGTGAACCCGGGAAAAAGCGCATTACGACCAGCGCCAGGGCCACTACCGCCAGGACGATGGCCGCGATCGTCTTGTTCCGGTTTTCCGTCCCCAGTTGCATCTAGCTGTTCGCTTTCTGGTAGGTTTCCAGTCTTAATTGCAGCTTGACCACGCCCGCCTGCTCGCCTCCCAGTTCCACGCTGTCAATAATGAAAAACAGCGGGTCGCGCTCGATCGCGTTGATGAAGCGCACCAGTTGCAGATAGTCGCCGGAAAAATCCGCCTGAATCTCCACCGGGCGCAAGCCGACCGGGTCGGTGTCCTTCCACTTGTAGCGAATCTGCCCAATGCGGACGCCATTGCGAGTCGCCACTTTGCCCAGTTCTTCGGAAATGGATGAATCTTGCGCCGGCAGCCGGGTCTTGTAGAAATCGTCAATCTGCTTGCTGGCCACGGCAATCTTCTTGTCCACATCCTTAAGGGGCTCCGCTTCGTGGGTTTTGCGCTGTAGTTGCAGCCACAGTTGGTCCATTTGTTCACGGCGGGACCGCTCCGATCCGACCAAAGGAGAAAACAGAACCACCACCGCCGCGATATCCACCACCAGCAAGACCGCGATCGCAATCTTGGCCTTCTTCCGGATGTCGACAACGTCAGGCATCAGTGACCCTCCGGCTTGTCGCTGGCGGCGAGGTCGGATACATACAAGGCGCTGATTTCAAACTGCACGTTGTCGCCGGGCGTCTGTCCCACCTGGCTCGATTCCTGCTCGATTTGGGTCTGCTTGAAGCGCCGCGAACCCTCCATCTTGCGCACCAGTTCGAGCGCGCGATCGCGCGATTCTCCCGCGACTAACAATTTAATCTGCAACTGGTTGTCGGGAGCCTTCTCCGGATGGATCGAAACTACGTGCAGCCGGGGCGGCATCACCCGCTCCAGGTCCTCGAATACCTTGGTCCAGGAAAAGGCCTTGCGCTGGAACAGATCATTAAGAAACTGGGCGCGGTCGCGGGTGCCGCGATTGGCCGGCAGATTGAGGATCTCTTCCGCTTTGGCCCTCTGCTGGTCACGGGCGGCAATCTGCTGCTCGCGCTGCTCAATGAGGCCGCGGTCTTTGCGCGCCGCCGCCCAACCCGAAAATGCGCTGTAAAGCAGAATCAGTGTAAGCAGGCCGAGCGCCGCCAAGGCCCCGCCCCAGCGCATCCATAACGGGCCGGAGTCTTCGTAGGGACGAGTGGCGAGATTGATGTTAACCCGCATATCAGGAAAGCAGGGCCCCCACCACCCCGGCCATTCTCCACTTAGGAATCGAACCCACACTCCCGCCCAATTGCGACGCGGACACCAGGTCGGTGACCTGGGCGCCGGTCTGGGCGCGCAGCGCGGGTGTGGCGCCGCCCGACTCGGGAAGACCGGCCACGAAAATCTGGCCAATATTCAAGTGGTAGGTATCCTGAAAGAATACCACTGAAGGATAGACTTCTTCCGCCAGCTGTTCGCCGGTGATGGTGACCCCTTTCGCATTCTCCAGGGTGCGAAACAACAACAGCTGCTGGCCGTCCAGGATCGCAATGCTGGTGGTGCGGGCATCCACTTTGATCACCAGCGAAGGTTGTTGCGCCCGGGCCGCTCCCAGCGCCGCCAGCATGGAAGGCATTACCACGCCGGGCTCGTAACCCGCCTGGCGGAAAGCCGCCTCGTAGTCCTCGACCACGTTGGCCAGGGCCACTGCCGCAATCACCCGTACCCCGCCATTGGAGGGCTGCACGTGGTAGGAAACCTTGGCTTTGTCCACGTCGAAGGGCAGAGATTTCTTCAGCCGGAAGCGGACCACGCTCTCGGCCTCATCCCGCTTGGGGGGCAGGGTCTCGAAGTCCAGCAGCACCACCCGGACGGCGGCATCAGGCAATACGGCAATGACGTCCCGCGAACGGCCACCGACACTGCCCAGGGTGTCACGAACGGCCTCGAACACGGCGTCAGGTTGCCGCAGATTGGTTTCGATCAGATCCGGGACCACCGTGCCCGGAGCCAGCTGGCTCGAGGCGCACGCTTCCAGGGCGGGTCCGCCACTCTCGGAAACCCGACCCGCCAGTACGCGGTCAGCAGAAATTTCGCAAGCCAGCTTCGGTCTGGATCCGGATTGGGGAACACGGCTCATGAATGTGTCGCCACCTATAAGTAAAACGCGGTCGGGATGCCATTACAATAACCGGAAGGGCACTGCAATCAGTCATCAGTCGCCGGTCTTCAGTCGTCAGCCGGCCCACGCCTTTAAGGGGCATTTCTGAAGGCTGATGACTGCGGACTGCTCTACCGCATGTTTTCAATGAATGTGACCTTGTTGATTTCCTTCAGCGTGGTCATGCCCAGTCTGACTTTATCGAGCGCCGATTCGCGCAGGAAGCGCATGCCCTCTTCGCGCGCGGCGCGGCGGATTTCTGAAGTCGGTTTCTTGGACAGAATCATCTCGCGGATGCGGTCACTGAGGTCCAGCAGTTCATGGATCGCGGTCCGGCCACGGAACCCCGTGCCCGCACACTCGATGCAGCCCTGCCCTTCGTAGAACGGCACCTGCGACCATTGTCCTGGATCGAGGCCGCTGGCTTCCAGCACTTCCGAGGGATAGTGCACTACGGTACGGCAAGACTCGCAGATCAGCCGCACCAGTCGCTGCGCCAGAATACAGTTCAAGGCGGAAACGAAGTTGTAAGGCTCCACGCCCATGTTCAGGAAACGGCCAATCACGTCCACCACGTTATTGGCGTGTACGGTGGTGAACACCAGGTGTCCGGTGAGGGCCGATTGAATGGCAATCTGCGCCGTCTCGGTGTCGCGGATTTCGCCCACCATGATTTTGTCCGGATCGTGGCGCAAAATGGAGCGCAGTCCGCGGGCGAACGTAAGGCCCTTCTTTTCGTTGACTGGAATCTGGGTAATGCCGCGAATCTGATATTCCACCGGATCTTCGATGGTGATGATCTTGTCTTCTTCGGTCTTGATCTCACTCACCGCCGCATACAGGGTGGTGGTCTTGCCGCTGCCGGTTGGTCCGGTAACCAGGACCATGCCGTAAGGCTCGGCGATGTAGCGCCGGAATTTTCTCAAATCATCGGCGTCAAAGCCCACCACGTCCAGCACCAGCTTGTGAAACTTTTCGCTCATCGACTCCTTGTCGAGCACGCGCAGCACCGCATCCTCGCCGTGGATCGAGGGCATGATGGACACGCGGAAGTCGATGGGCCGTTCGGGATTGCCGTATTTCACTCGGAAACGGCCGTCCTGCGGGACGCGGCGCTCCGATATATCCAGCTCGCTCATCACCTTGATCCGCGAAATGATGGTGGAGTGATGTTCCTTGCCGATGGGCGGCATGGCCTGGGTGAGCACGCCGTCAATGCGGAACTTGATGCACACCGAATCGTCCCGGGTCTCGATGTGAATGTCACTGGCCCGGCGCTGCAGCGCGGTAAAGATGGTGGTATCGACCAGGCGGATAATCGGACTGATGTCGCCCTGCTGGGTCAGACGGTCAATGGAGATGCTGTCTTCCCCGCCCGCCTCGTCTTCCGATACGACGGCCAGGGTAAAGCCTTCGCTGGCTTCTTCCAGCACCCGCTTCGACTGTTCCGTCTTTTTGAGGATTTCGCTGATCTGTGCCAGGGTGGAAACCTTGGTCAGAATGCGCTTGCCCAGCAACAGGCTGATCTCGTCGATCATCATCAGCTGGCTGGGGTCGGCGATGGCAATGGCCAAACGTCCGTCCTCGGTCTCATCCAGAGGGACGAAGTTATAGCGGAACATCAGGTCCACCGGAATCTTCTTGAACAGATCGTGATGGAGCTGGAAGTTGTGCAGGTCGATGAACTCGCAGCGATACCGCCGGGCGATGTCCTGAGCCTTGGCCAGGTCGTCCACGTGGGGCGCGGGAGCCAGCCGGGCTCCTCCATTTCCGCCGTGCGCGACGATTGGTTTGGTTTCCGCCATTTTTGCCATTTCCAGGTCTTTTACAAACTTCCTGCCAAAATCTCGACCCATGCCGGTCTCGAATATTCCGAACTTAGTGAATATGCGAACCTAATGAGAAGATCGGCAGATAAAGCGAAATCAACACCCCGCCCACAAATACCGCCATCACAATCAGGATGACCGGCTCAATCAAGGCCATGGTCGCTCCCAGTGCGGTCTGTACGTCTTCTTCATAGAATTCAGCCACCGAGTTCAGCATGGCCGGCAAGGCCCCGGTGGATTCGCCCACTTCGATCATTTCTACCGAGAGATCAGGGAACATTTTCTGTTGCTCCAGGCTGCCGGAGAGCGTCTGGCCCTCGCGCACCCGGGCGGCAGCTTCCACGATGCCGTTGAGAATTCGCCGGCTACTCATCGAAGCTCCAGCCGTCTCGAGTGACGGCACCAGGGGCAGACCACCGGCCAGCAAAGTCGAAAGCATGCGGGAGAAGTTGGCCACCTGATACTTCAGCCAGATGTTGCCCAGCACCGGCATCTTCAAAATCACCGCGTCAACGCGCTCCGCCCCGCGATCGGTGTTTTTCCAGCGCCAAAACGACGCCCCGATCACCACCATTGCGACGGCGAGATAGGGAGCATACTTCTGTGCCCTGGTCCCCACTGCCAGCATGAATACCGTGATCGCAGGCAGTTGCGCATTAAGATTCTCAAAGAGCTTGGCAAATTCGGGCACCACGTAGGTCACCAGAAATATCATCATCACCAGCACCATCGTGATCAGCAGTGCTGGATAAACCAGTGACACGGCCAGCTTCTTCTTGAAAGTCAGGGCCAGTCGCTGGAAAGCGATGTAGCGGCCAAGCACTTCCTCCATGTTGCCGCTCTTCTCACCCGCCATCAGGGTGGTGGTGTAGATCCGCGGAAACACACCCTGCGCGGCAAAAGAGTCGGAAAGCAGTTCGCCACTTTTTACCCGGTCGCGGACATTTTGCAGCCAAGCCTTCAGGTTCGCATCCTTCTGTCGCTTGATCAGTAGATCCAGAGAGTTCAGGATGGGCAGTCCCGCCTTGATCAGGGTAAGAAACTGCTGGTTGAAAATTACGAACTGGCTTTGCCTCACCTTCCGTCCGCCGAATTGCAGCGAACCCCCGGAGAAAAGGCCCCGGGGCTTTACCCAATAGACCAGGTAGCCCTGTTGCACGAAGCGCTCGCGAACCTCAGCCTCGGAGTAACCATGCTCCACTTGCTGCGCCAGGTGCCCGCGGTCGTCAGCGACTTTTACCAGAAATTGGGCCATGTCCCGGCCTGGTTACCTCTGTCCCCACCCAAGTCTAGCATTCGGAACCATTAACCCGGCGTGAATATGCCCTAACCAATACCGCCGACACATACCGCTGGTAACCTCGGGCTCGAGCCCAACCGTCACCTTCGTAAAAGCCGCCAAGATTATGATAATTAATGCCTTAGCATTTCTATGGACCAAAATTTCCGTCCACGATCTCAACTCCTGGGGGAGGATTAAAGCGGAAGCGCTGGTCGGCGATTTCGACATTCTCCCGCTGCTCGCTGAAGCGGTACTCCGTTACCGATTCATCGGCCTCTTCGAATTGGATGCGGGCAATGTGGTAATCCGGTGTAATCTCCAGGACAACTTCGTTGATCCGATCCGCCATGGACTTGGGCACACCCCGCAGGACGATGTTGCCCGGGGTTAGGGGAGCCATATCCGGGGCTGCGGATAGGCCGTCCAGTTCCTTTTCCAGCCGGGTCTTACCCAGAAGAAATCCC
Organism: Terriglobales bacterium; assembly: GCA_050745885.1. GTDB lineage: Bacteria > Acidobacteriota > Terriglobia > Terriglobales > Acidobacteriaceae > JAIQFF01. Next base: position 2,806 of record JBOGLD010000297.1, on the reverse strand, counting down.
AGGGGGGACCGCAAATCATCCAGCTTGCGGACCGAAGTCCGCCGCACCTGCCGATCTCCGGGAAGATAAAACCAAGCTTCCTTGCCGTCGCTCAGGAACAGCTTCTCCTTGGGCGAACGGTACTCCCAGCGCATCTTGCCCGGTTTTTTTAACCACAAGGATCCGGACTCGGTCCGTTCGATCCCGGCGCCCCGATAGGTTTCGGTAAATTCAGCCTGCAAAGTTCGCAGATGGTTGTAGTGGTTGTCCACTGCCTGCGCGATGGCGTGAACGTCAGGGGTTGGGTTCGCGGCCAACGCCGACAGCACCGTCAGCAGAAGAGCAAGAAACCCGGGAACGATGGAATTTGCTTTCACCAGGGGATAACCAAAGTCGGTGTCGCCGCGCTGGGAGACTGCCGCTTTTCTCTTTTGATGCAGCTAACGATACTGTAACCCGCACGCGACAGGAAAAGTAGCGCTAGCGTCTCGCCAGATGTCCTGAGGGCATCCTTGCCTTCCGCAGCGAGGGTGGGACGCCCTGGCGACAGCCGCCGGGATGGCGACCTGCTCGAATCTCCTTGCAAAAACGAAAACGTCCCAGACTCATTGAGTCATGGGACGCTCGTCGAACAGCCCTCCCCCGAAGTCTGCTCACCAACAGACTAACGTCTTCGACTGGGCAAGGGAATGGCTCGAATGGGCTACTTGCGAATCAGTAACTAGGCCGCTGGGCCGGCTTGGATCCTATCTCCCCCGAATAAGATCCGTCGTGGAACATATTTCGCCTTCTGAATGAAATGTTGTTCCACGGTAATCTGGGTTCGGGTTACGCCTGTAACCGGAAGCATGATTACGCCGGAGTTGACCTTGACAGACCAGCGCCGCTGAATCCGGAGACCCTTCACATAAGTCCCTCTACATGACAGGTTTTCGGCGGTCCTGTGGGAACCCAGCCGTTTTCGTCAGCCTGGCGAGAGAGCCTTGCCTTGGCCTCGCAATTGCTCTTGCCAGAATGCGGATGCGCACCCAGACAGGATCTTCCCCAGATTCCCCAGCGTCCGCTACGGACAACTGTCGTACCTCGACCAACCCCGGCAGGCGTGGTCTTGTGCCCAGCGGAGCCGGGATTGTGCGAAGGAGTATTGTGAAGATCAACCATCCGGCGAGCGAACTGGTGGAAGGCTCGCCGACAGCGGGCTCGACCGTTTCTGCTTTCTCCGGCTTGCTGCTGCTGGTTCTGATCGTCATGCCTCTGTTTGGATGTGGCGGAGGCGTCAGCGCCGCCGGCGATCCGCTTCCCCGATCCACCCTAAGCTCGATTTCTGTGCTGCCCACCGCCGCGACCATTCAGGTTGGCACTGGCCAACAGCTGCAGGTCACCGCCAAGGATCAGAACGGCCATGTAATGCCGGGACTGACCTTTGAGTTCTCCAGTTCGGACGGCGTAGCCACGGTAAGCGGAAGCGGGCTGGTCACAGGCCTAACGGCGGGCACGGCCAGCATTGCAGTCAGGGCAGGAGGGAAAAGCGCGTCAGCCTCCATTACGGTCACAAATCCTTCCCCGCCGCCGCCGGTGTTGACCCAGATCAGCGTGTCACCGGCCATGGCTTCGATTGAAGTGGGTCAGGGCCAGCTCTACACCGTCATCGGATACGACCAGTTTAACAATCCGATGAGCGGAATCACTTTTAACTGGACGTCGGACGGCAGCAGTTCTGTGGCGACCGTCAACGGCAATCTGGCTACAGGCGTGTCTGCTGGAACGGTACACATCACGGCCACAGCGCTCGGCATCAGCAGCGCGCCAGCCTCTCTGACTGTGCTGCCGCCGCCGGCGGTGTTGACCACCATCGCCGTGACCCCTGCGGCTCCTTCCATTCTCACCGGCGGTACACAACGCTTTACTGCCGTGGGCCACGACCAGAGTGGAAATCTGATGAGCGGTGTTTCGTTTGCATGGTCAAGCGCCAATCAGAGTGTCGCGACCGTGGATAACACCGGGCTGGCAACCGGCTTATCGGTGGGCACGGCGCAGATCACCGCGTCGGCGCAAGGCGTTAGCAGTAACGCCGTCACCCTGACCATCAACCGGCCGGCATCAGTCTTGACGTCGATTACCGTGTCTCCGTCCTCCGCCTCCCTCCAGACGGGAAGCGTGCAGCAGTTTACCGCGGTGGGCTACGACCAATACGACAATGTAATGATCGGGGCTGTGTTCACTTGGACCAGTTCCAATATGGACGTGGCATCAGTGGATGGCGTCAACTCGGAAGGCACAACAGAAGGAGTAGTGACCGCGCTGGCCGCGGGTTCCAGCCTGATCACGGTCTGTGCCACTGGAGCCAACGCGACCGTTTCGGTGACAGTTACCGCTCCGCCGCCACCTCCTCCTCCGCCGGTGGTGACGACCATCAATTTACTGCCCGGGGTCAGCTCCATCATCCCGGGTGGGACGCAGCAATTGAGCGTCTTGGCCATAGATCAGAACGGGCTCGGTATGAGCGGGGTTGGATTCACGTGGACCTCCAGCGACCCGAGTGTGGCAACGATCGATGCCGACGGCCTGGCCACCGGGATGGCGGTTGGCACGACCGAGATCAGCGCCTCGGCGCAGGGCGTAAACAGCAACGCCGTATCGCTCATTGTTACTTCCACCGCTGGTGGTCCGCTCACCATTACGCGGCTTTCCCCTCCCATGGCGCTGGCTGGGAGCGGAGACTTGATCCCTCTCACCATCACCGGGACAGGCTTAGTTACGGGGGCCCTGGTGAACTTCGGATCAAACATTCTGGTTCCCACTTCCGTGAACCCGACCGCCATCACGG
>JBOGLD010000296.1:0-4337 GCA_050745885.1 Terriglobales bacterium | reverse complement strand
GTACACCATGATGTTCATGGGGATGGCGCCTTTTGGATCGCTGTTTGCCGGGGCCGCGGCGGAACATCTGGGAGCTGCGTTCACCGTTTCAGTCGGCGCCGTGGCCTGCATGGGTGCGGCGGTTCTATTCTTCTTCCACCTGCCCAAGATAAGGGTGGAAGGGCGACAGTTGATCGTGGCCCAGGAAATCGCGGGCGGCGAGCCCTCGGTCGAGATGACGGCAAGAGTGGTGGAAGACTAGCCCAACCAGTTGTCAAGAAGAGGTGCAGGGGAGGCTATTTCCGCCCCCGGGGCCTCTCGGCAGAGTCAAATTACCCGCGATCAAATTACCAGGAGCTAGATTAGGACAGTACCCGGAGTTGCGGGATAACTGATGTAAACAATTACGCTTATTACTAGTCAACGAGTGCAAAGGCGATGCCCGCCATTCAGGTCGGAGACCTGGTAAAGTCGCCGGTTTCGCGCCGAATCCGCTCACTGCTTATGATAATGTTCGGGATCGAGTCCATTTTATGCAATGGCCGCGCTGCTGGTTTCTTTGCTTTGCCCTGATGTTTGGCAGCCCCTTTTTGCACTCCCAGGCTACAGCTCCTGCCTCACCCAGCCCTGTTCCTCGTTTCGAATCGAAAGTGAGAGTCGTTCTCGTGGATGTGGTGGTCACCAACGGAAAGGACGAACCGGTCACCGGACTCGACAGGAAAGATTTTCAGGTTCTGGAAGATGGCAAACGGCAGACCATCTCGGATTTTGAAGAGCACAAAGACGTCCGCTTGAAGCCGGTCAAGTTGCCGCCCATGCCGCCAGGTGTTTACACCAACTTTCCGCCAACTAAAACGACTGACTCTGTGAACGTGCTGCTACTGGATGCTCTGAACACGCAAGTGTCAGATCAGTCCTATGTGCGTGCACAATTGACCCGGTACCTCGCGACCGTTCAACCTGGAACGCCTCTTGCGGTCTTCGTACTGACCTCGGGACTGCGCATGATCCAGACGGTTACCACCGATTCCTCGGTATTGCTGGCGGTGTTTCGCGACAAACAATTGGGTGCCGGTGCGCAGCAATCCTTGTTGCTTCTTTCGCCCACGGAAAGCGACTCAGACCAGGCACAAAACAACGAGATGATGCAAAACATGGCTGGGGAAATCGACTTTGCGCTGGCGGCGATGACACACCGAGGCTTGGGCCAGGTCAAGCTGCTGCAAACCGATTCGCGCATCGAGATTACGCTGCGGGCTATGCAGCAGCTGGCGCGCTACCTTGAGGGTATTCCAGGACGCAAGAACGTGATCTGGTTTTCGAGTTCTTTCCCGATCAGTCTTTTTCCCAACCAGATATCACCGGAGGCATTCGATAGCATGCGCCAGTACGAGGAGGAACTTAAGAAGACGGCCAATCTGATGGCGGCGGCGCAGGTTGCCATCTACCCAATCGCAGCGGAGGGTTTGGTCTCAGACTCCCTGTATGAAGCCAACGGCGCGAAGATCGGGGAGACTAGAACGTCGCAGATGAACCAGGACCTTTCCGATACGAGGGACCGTAACTCGAACTACTTCAGCATGGAGGTATTGGCCGAAAATACCGGCGGCAAAGCCTTCTACAACACCAACGGACTGAAGGACGCGTTAGCCCATGCCATCAACAGCGGTTCGCACTACTACACGCTGACGTACACACCAGCCAACAAGAAGATGGACGGGAAATACCGGCGTATCCGGGTGAAATTCTCTGACGGCAGTTACAAACTCACATACCGGCGCGGCTATTATGCTGATCGGGCGAAGAATGCCAAAGTGGATAAGGAACAGCCGGTAAGTGACCCGCTGCTGCCGCTTATGAAACGCGGTTTGCCTGACTTTGCCCAGATTATTTACAAAATACGTGTGGCTCCATCAAACCCCCAGCCGGCGCCCGGGGCGGCGCACGCAGGGGATAACGAGATAAAAAAGTCGTTCACGCGTTTAGGCGTCGACTTCGCCGTTGCTATGGAGGATCTCAAACTCGAGACCACTCCCGATGGTCTGCATACCGGCAAGATTGAGCTGATGATCGTTGCCTACGATCGGAATGGCATGGTGCTCAATGCGATAGCTAGAAGGAGTGAAATATCCTTGAAACGCGAGAGTTACGTCGCGGCCCAGAAAGTGGGCCTTCAGCTGCATTGTGAAATCGATGTGCCCAATCGTGCGCTTGCCGAGGATGATGTCTATCTGCGCTCTGGGATCTATGATTTGCAGTCGAGCAATGCTGGAACACTTGAAATTCCATTGCACGCCCCCACCGTCTCGGCAGTTACGACGAAGTAAATCCAGATGTGGCGGCCGTCCCGTTTCGCGCTGATCGTCCAGTGCTGGTTGTCATATTTAAGGTTAATGCCCCCCGGTTTGCGGCGGTTGTGGACATGCGTTGCACTGGCGACCGGAGAATTTATTGCCCGCGAATCTCCCTCACCACCAGCCGCAGAGAGCTATGAGCGAACGGCGCGGGCGTCAACGTAACCAGCATCATGAGCAGAGCGACCACCGCCAGCCAGCGCCGCCCCGGAGTCACCCCGGGCCATTCCTCCACCATGGGATGGCGCATGCCGGTGATGCGCAGCAGAATCGCCCATAGCAACCAGCCCGCCCAGAAATAATATGCCATCGGAATCAGGGCCAGAATGGTCAACCTGGACACGATGCGATGCGCCCGCGGATCGATCGCGAAAACTATATGTCCACCATCCAGTTGTCCGCCGGGCAGGAGATTGAGCGCAGTGGCGAACATCCCCACCCAGGCGGCAATCGCGGTGGGATGAAAATAAATATCCTGCAGCGCCGAAGACCCGCCCTGCGCGCCGGCGAGCGGAAGCACAGTCCGCAGCAGATGGAAAATCAACGGATATCCCATCTCCACATCTGAATTCGCCATCACTCCCGGCAGCACTCGGGAATAGGGCATCGCGATCACCAGCACCACCAGCGCGACCACAAATCCTGCGATCGGCCCCGCGATCCCGATGTCGAACAATGCGCAGCGGGACCGGATGGGGGACTTTATCCGAATCACGGCGCCCAGAGTTCCGATCAGAGTGGGCGCCGGGATGAAGAATGGCAACGTGGCGTAAACCCCGTAGTAGCGGCAGTAGAGGTAGTGCCCCATCTCGTGGGCCAGAAGAATCAGCAGTAACGTGGCCGAGAAAGGAATGCCGAGCAGCAAACGGGACGGTTCCTGAAGCGCCCAGCCCACGGGAAACAGGGGCACCATCTCATCTCCATGAACAAACGGAGGCAGATTGTGCAGAAAATCAAATTCCATCTTCGCCCCCACCACCAGCGTGGTGAAGATGGTCGCCGCAAACAGCAGAATGTGCAGCCAATACCTCTGATTGGAAGGCCGCACCACGTACACTTCGGCGGGCAGGTACTCAGGCGGTGGAGCGGGAAGTGAGGAATTGAAGTCGGGCATGAAAACTTAGACGCTATGCTGCGGCGTATAGACGAGGGTTGTTGCCGCGCAGATCGCCCCGGCGTCTCGGGACCGGGGCTGGACGGGTCTGAACGTGCAGCCCTAGTCGATGGACTGCAACTCCTTGCCGGGCTTGAACCGTACCGCCTTGCCGGGCGGAATCGAGACTTCGGCGCCGGTGCGCGGGTTGCGTCCGATGCCGGTCTTCCGCGGACGCACGTTGAACACCCCAAAGCCGCGCAGCTCAATGCGGTCGCCGTGCGAAAGCGCCTTCTTCATGCTCTCGAAGACGGTTTCCACCGCCATCTCGGCTTTGGTTTTGGTGATGCCGGTTTTGTTCACCACCTCGTTGATGATGTCCAACTTAATCACAGGCCACTCCTCGCGCTTGCACAGCTCTCGTAACTCGCTGATAGTAAAGGCCTCAACTCCCATTGTCAACCAAGCCTCCACGCCCGTAAGATGGCTGTCACTTCCGGGTAAACAGTGGGAATCGCCAAACTCACGCTGGCCGCGCCCCACGGAAACCAAACTAAGTCTTTTCGGAGCAATTGTTTACATGGCAATCAAGAGCGACCGCTGGATCCGCCGCATGGCCCATGAGCAGGACATGATCAACCCCTTTTCGGAGAAGCAGGTCCGCCAGGGAGTGGTCTCATTTGGTTTGTCTTCATACGGTTACGACCTGCGCGTGGCCGACGAATTCAAGATTTTTACCAACGTGAACTCGACCATTGTCGATCCCAAAAAGTTCGACGAGCGCTCCTTCGTCTCCATCAACTCCGATTGCTGCATCGTGCCGCCGAACTCGTTAGCGCTCGCCCGCTCGGTCGAGTACTTCAAAATCCCGCGCAGCGTTTTGACCCTATGCGTGGGCAAATCGACGTACG
>JBOGLD010000295.1:0-9259 GCA_050745885.1 Terriglobales bacterium | reverse complement strand
GTGTACAAGTGCTCAGGACCGTATTAGTAGGAACGGTGAACGTTCCGCTTACGCCGTTGGTCTGACGCGTCCCTTGGTAGTCGCCGAAGAAGAACAACTTGTCCTTAATGATCGGGCCACCAATTGTGCCACCGAACTGCGCCCAGCGAGAGGGCGGAATCAGCCGGCCGGTTACCGGATCAGGGGCGTACTGGGCAAATGGGTCGCGGGCCTGTTGGGCATCGGAACGGCGAAAGAGAAACCCGGTGCCATGCAGGGTATTGCTGCCCGACTTGGTTTGCGCCGTCACTACACTGGCGACGGCCTTGCCGAACTCGGCGTCGTAGTTCTGCAACGAAACCTTGGCTTCGGTCACTGCATCGAGGTTGGGGTTGACTACAATAATTCCAAGGATGGGATCCTGGTTGTCAGTTCCGTCCAGCTCGAACGCGGTGCCGCTGAAATGCTGTCCCTGGGTAAAGATTTGCAGGCTGCCTTGCGGATTCTCGGTAGCGGCGTGGCTCCAGCCCACCATCTTTTGTGAACCCGGGGCCATCAACTGCAAGCTCGTAAAGTTCCGGTTCAGAATGGGAACATCTTCGACATACTTGTCATTAAAGGTGACGGCGACGTCAGCCCGATCTGTCTTTAGCTGAGGGGCCTCGCCCGTGACCTCCACCGTTTCCGTCGATCCGCCCACCTGGAATTGCCCGTCCACTCGCGAGCCAGCGTCGGCCGACACGATAATATTCTTGGTCTCAAAGGACTTGAAACCAGAGCCTTCGGCCCTGATGTTGTAGTTGTCGGGGATCAGGTGAGTCACACTGTAGTTGCCGTCGGCGTTGGTGGTGGTTTCGACTGTCGTACCCTTGCTCGTCGATGTTACCGTTACCTTCGCTCCGGGGACCGCCGCTCCCGTGGGATCGGTAATCGTGCCGAAAATACTGCCGTAGACCGCTTGTGCAGCCGCTTGGGGCGTGCCCAACGCCAAGCCAAACGCCAACACGGCCAGCGCGCCAAAAACCACGGAGAACTTCTTCATTGCTGCCTCCCCACCCTTGACTTTGTTGGCCCAGAGTTGTGCCAAAGAGAAACCAACGCGCACACGCGAAGATCGCATCGACCATCGAGACTTTTTGGAAAACCCGATTTGCAGAATCCGCCCCTTTGTTTGGGAACTTCAAGACCCAGTTAGTACAAAAGCATTAGCCTGATCGGTGGGCAGCAGTTCGCCTTCCCAACGATCAGGCGTCGTAGAGCATTGATAGCGTTGGGAAATGTCTCCATTCCAGTGCTGGTCGGTTATGACATTTGGAAGTTGAGGTTCCCCGCTATATGAAAAAAAGGAATTTGCCAAATTTGCTTTTGCCCTCATCAAAGCCTGCAAACTACTAGTAAGATACTGATTCTATTAATATAAGTAGGTCCCAGGGCGCTGTGGAAAACAGGTCAAGTAACGACCGCGCTCCCCCATCCTGACCGCAATGCCTACCCAGAATCCGGGATTAAACTCGCTATTTCTTAGGTTTCATGAGGTCTGATACTGTGACGGAAAGGCTATGTCTCATGCTTGCCGGTTGATACGGCTGCTTGTTACCCTAAGTTAAATGTCTGTTACGCGCGCACAGATTTCCGAACGGGACCGGTACCTGGGGCAGATTGACAGGCTTGTCAACAGTCAGGTGCTTCATGGATCGGAATCCCTGTGCAAACTGCTTCGATATCTGGCCGAACATGCGCTCGATCATCCCGGCTCGTCACTGAAGGAATATCAGATCGCAACTGAGGTTTTCGGGCGCCCGCACGATTTCGATCCGCAACATGATTCCACCATCCGGGTTCAGGCCGGGCGCCTGCGCTTAAAGCTGGCGGAGTATTACAGCAGCGAGGGTGCAGAGGACAGCCTGATTGTCGAGGTGCCCAAGGGCACCTACGTGGTCTCATTCCACCATCGTGCCGCGATGCCGGCCAAGGCACGTTCGGCGGGCTGGCGCGAGCTCGACCAGAAGGATTTCGCGGACCGGCGGACGCGGCCCAGTTGGCCCGTGGTGCCGGTTGTCCTGTCTGTACTGCTCGCCGCCGCGCTCGCCACCATTGCGCTGCTGGTGGCCAATGGCGCCGCCGCGAAAAAGCAGGGGACGAGCGCCAGAGAACCCGCCCCGGCCGCGGTTGCAGCGTTCTGGAAAGCCTTTGTCATCGGGCCGGAAGAGCCCTGGGTGATTTTCAGCAACGGCGCTTTCGTTGGTCGGCCGGAAACCGGAATGCGTTATTTCGATTCCACTCGCGACTCCCGCGAGACGATTCTGGATCATTACACCGGCGTGGGCGAGGTTTTGGCGATCCACGCCCTCGATCGCACTTTCGGATTACTGCAGCGCCAAATTCGGGTCAAGCGCGGCAGTTTGCTTTCGCTCGACGACGTCAAGAACAACGACATGATCTTCGTGGGCTCGCCCGCCGAGAACCTGACGTTGCGCGAAATTCCCAGCACCCAGGACTTTATTTTCCGGCGGCTCGGCTCCGGCCCACGCAAGGGCGACCTGGCGATCATGAATGTTCATCCCCAATCGGGGGAATCCGAGTACTGGATGGGGAGCCCGTCCAACGCCGTCCTGACCGAGGACTATTCTGTCATTGCCCTGGTGCGCGGCTTGAATCCCGCGAAGTCGGTCCTGATTCTTGCCGGCACCACCACCATGGGCACGCAAGCGGCGGTCGAGTTCGTGTGTCAGCAGAGTTCGCTGGAGGAATTGCTGCCGCGGCTCCAGGTTAGTGACACGGGAGAAGTGAAACCGTTCGAAGCCGTGTTGCGAGTCAAGGTGACACGCGGTGTCCCGGTGGAATCGGAGATCGTGGCGTTGCGCAGCGGGAAGCCGTAGTCGAGATCGGTCAGGGAATTTGCGATTTCAAGCGCGGATCGAGTTGCGCGGCTCGCTGAAATTCCTGTTGAGCTTCCGCCGTTTCACCCTTCCTCCGCAACGCCTCCGCCAGATGAAAGTGGGCAGGCGCGTAAGTCGGCACTAGACTGACCGCGGCGCGAAACTGCGAAATGGCTCCCTCCAGGTCGCCCAGACCGAGCAACCTCGTTCCGGAGTGGGTATCGAAAGTCGCCGCCTGCAGGTTGGTCTTGTCCTTGCTGATCTGCATACCCAGCGCACGCTCCCTGGCAGCGCCTTCCTCATCGCCCAACTGACGCAGGACGGCGGAGAGAGTCGTATGCGCTCCGGCAAAATCCGGCTGCAGGCGAATGGCCTCGCGCAAGGCGGCAGCGGCTTCCTGCAATTTGCCCTGCTGTTTCAGCACTGTGCCCAGCGTGTAGTGCGCCTCTGCGTAGTCGGGCTTAGACTGGATGGCGGAGCGCAATTCCTTCGCGGCCTGGTCAAACTCGCCCTGCTGCCAAAACGTTACCCCCAAGGTGTAGTGAACGTCAGGCTGATTGGGATCCAGTTCCGCGGCTTTCTGTAGTTCGACGACCGCATCCGCTAATTGGTCCTTCAATTTCAGGGCCAGGCCCAGATCGTAATGCAAAGTTGGATCCTGGGGTGCGGTCTTCAAGGCAGTTTGAAATTGCGCGATCGCGGCATCGAAATCAGTCTTCTGCAGATACGCAGTTCCCAGGTTGGTGCGATAACCGGTGTCATCGGGGCGGAGACGAAGGGCGGCCTCGAACTCGGGAATGGAACTGCTCGCCTCGCCCGTCTGGATCATCGCCAGGCCAAGATTGTTGTGCGCATCCGGATCATTGGGTCGCAATTGGACAACCTTCCGGAAGGCCACGACCGCCTCTTCGGCGTTCCCTGCACGTTGCATCAATTTGCCGAGCCGCGTCTGGGCCTCTACCAAGCCGGGTTGCAGCTTGACCGCAGCTTGAAGCTGCTCTATGGCCTTCTCGGGCTGGGCCGTGTCTTCCAGCACACGCCCCAGATAGTAATGAGCCTGGACGCTTTGTGGGGAAGCCTGGACCGCGCGCTGCAGCAGGCTGAGAGCTGCGTCCATCTGTTTCTGTTGCCAACGCACTACCCCGAGATGCAACGTGGCTTCCGCGAAATCGGGCTGCAACCGCAGAGCCTCGGTGAATTGGGCGGCGGCCTCCTCCAATTGTGACTGCTGCGCCAGCACGGAACCCAGTTCGTCGCGCAGATCCGCTCTTTTCGGTTGGAGGTCGACGGCCTTCCTCATTTCAGTGCTTGCGGTCGCCAAATCAGCGCGAAAGCTGGCGATTCGTCCCAGAATTCGGTGGGCGTCGGCATCGTTCCGAGCGAGACGAACAGCCGCGCGGGCCTCGGATTCGGCTTCCGCCAGCGCACCAGTCTTGGCCAGCGCCTCGGCCAGATTGATATGCGCCTGTACGAAACCGGGTTTCAGACGCAGGGCGGTCCGAAACTGGGAAATGGCTTCCCCGGTCTGTGCTTGCGACAAAAGCACCCAGCCCAACAGATTGTGCCCCTCGGCGCTGGCGGGCGCGAGCTTGACCACTCGTTCGAAGGCGGCGCGAGCCTTGACCAGATCTCCACTTTGCACTGCTGCGATTCCCTGGCGGTAGAACGAGTCCGCCGGGCGTGGACCAACTGGTGGCTGGGCAAGAGCGGAAACGGCGAACGTGACCAGGCAGGCCGCCAGGGCAACGGACTGTCGTCGAACCCAGTCTGAGACACGCATTGTGGGCGGACGGTTCTGGCGAGCCCGATGGATGAATTCGCAGGCCACTAAGAAATATTACTATGCCCCACGAAGCCGGATCGTTGCCCGCCGCGCCCGACAAACAGGCATTTCCTATTGGGACGCCGTGGGAGGCGTCACTAGCGTATCCTAGTAGTTATGTATACCGCCGATGTGTTGAGAAGCGTGGTAGCCCTGCGAAGCGAGATCGCCAATCTTCGCGACATGAACGAGCGTTACGCGGCGCAGGAAGACCCCGCTCCGATGGCTTCTCGGGCCAACAAGGAGCGGCGGACGCGTCTGCAGGAAATCGTCCGGGAGTTGGCCGCCATGGCCAAAGAACAGCACCCCTGAAGCAAGCTTCAATCGACCGGCGTAGGACGGTTCGAACCGGCTCACTGCCGCGAACCAGACTTGACGGACCGGCTTGACCCTCTCCTGGCCGCGCCCTAGTATTCAGGCTGGGCCATGAATCCTGTTGTTTCGCCGCAGTCTCGTGCGCTGGTTGCCGCTGCAAGACTGGCTGCGATCTTCCTCCTTGTTGTCGTTTCTGTTTCCGCGGCCGAAACCGCAAAAGCTCCGCCTCTCGCCAACTTCGTTGACGGCGCCCAAAAAGCCGGCCTGACCATGACCCAGGTCTTCGGCGGAAAGGACACCAAGAAATACATTATCGAGACCACGGGAACCGGCGTGGCCATCTTCGACTACGACAACGACGGCTGGCCGGACATTTTCCTGGTCAACGGGACCACTCTCGAAGGATTTCCCGCAGGAACGGCGCCTACAAATCACCTGTATCGCAACCAGCATGACGGGACCTTCGCCGACGTGACCGCCAAGGCCGGTCTGGCTGCGAGCGGCTGGGGCCAGGGTGTCTGCGTGGGGGACTACGATAACGATGGATGGGAAGACCTCTACGTAACCTACTACGGAAAGAATCGCCTCTATCACAATCAGGGTGGGGTCTTCACCGAAGTGGGAGAGCAGTCCGGCGTTGCCGGGACGGGGAAAGCCTGGGGAACGGGATGCGCTTTCGTGGATTACGATCGCGACGGCCGCCTCGACTTGATGGTCGCGAACTATGTGAACTTCGACCTGTCCAGCGCTCCCGCGCCGGGAGAGCGAGCGTCCTGCGTGTGGAAGGGTGTCCCGGTGATGTGCGGCCCGCGCGGCTTGCCCGGCGCCAAAAATATTCTTTACCACAACCTGGGCAACGGCAAATTTGAGGATGTCACCACGAAAGCGAAGATTGATCAGACCAGCGGCCACTATGCTTTCAGTGTCTCGACTTTCGACTTCGACGATGATGGCTGGCCCGACATCTACGTGGCCTGCGACAGCACCCCCAGCATTCTCTACCACAATAATCGTGACGGAACTTTCACCGACGTGGCCGTGGTGGCCGGCGCCGCCTACAACGAAGATGGGCGCGAACAGGCGGGGATGGGATCAACCATCGCCGATTTCAACGGCGACGGACGGCTGGATATTTTCAAAACCAATTTTTCCGACGACACCTCGACGCTGTATCGCAATAACGGCAATGGCACGTTCGACGACGTGACTTTCGCCGCCGGCCTTGGCCTCTACACCCGCTACCTCGGATGGGGCACTATGTTCCTGGATTTCGACAACGACGGCTGGCCCGACCTGCTGCTGGTCAATGGCCACGTCTATCCCGAAGTCGATAAACAAAACCTGGGCAGCAGTTACGAGGAGCCGCGCATTCTCTACCACAACAATGGCAACGGGACGTTCAGCGATGTCTCGGCTCAGGCCGGGCCGGGTATCACCGCCGTCCATGCCGGGCGCGGTTTGGCCATCGGCGACTTGTGGAACGATGGCCGCATTTCGGCGGTGATCAGCAACATGAATGCAGCTCCAAGCCTGCTGGTGAACCAGGTGCGCTCGCCCAATCACTGGATTGGAATCAGGACCGTGGGAACGAAATCGAATCGGGACGGAATCGGTGCGCGGATCTCAGTGAAGGCAGGAGCGCGAATATTGGTTGACGAAGTTCGCAGCGGCTCCAGTTACGACTCGAACAATGACATGCGCATCCACTTCGGCCTGGGAAAAGCCCCAAAGATCGACTGGATCGAAATTCGCTGGCCGAGCGGGCTTACCGAGCGCTTCTCCAACAACATTTCCGTGGACGCAATTCATACCCTGACCGAAGGATCGGGCGCAGAGGTAAAGCCGCCCGCCAAGACTTCCTGAAGGTGTTATCCGAGCATCAGTCCCAGGGCTCAATGTTGCAACGCTTCAATCTCATCCGTCTTGCCCAGGTATTCGTAGCGCAGCAAGGCGATGGGCACGTTGCCGTTCTTCCAGACAAAATCATGAAAATCGCGCAAGCTGAATTTGTCGCCCTGCGCCAGGCGAGCTTCCGCCAGCAATTTTATGATCTGCAGTTTGCCCGTCTGATAAGAAATTCCAACGCCTGGAACCGAAGCGTAAAAAGTAGCGTCTTCCATCGCGGTAGCGCGGTCGAGCGGAACCGTCTTTACGAAGTAGTCGGCCGCCTGCTCGATGGTGAATTCGCCGGTGGATAGCTTCACGTCGACCTCGACCCGAAGGGCGCGAAAACGCATGAAGTTGTAAATGATCTCCCGGGTGCGCGGACTGTCGTCGAACAGGCCGGCTTGCAGCATCATTTCTTCGGCGTAAAAGCCGATGCCTTCGTTGGCGCTGGAGTCGTAGTAGTGACGGCGGATCGGGTCCGCATTCGTCCAGGACAGTACCTTTTGCAAATAGTGGCCGGGCATGCCTTCATGCACGATGATCCCCCGCGGATCGCGGGCAGTGGAGAGGTCGAAGTATCCCCGATCGGGAGAAGGGGTCTTGATGTAGCTGGTGGCGTTGTCTTTCAACCGCGTGGGGCCGGTAAGATCGTCGGCCACTCCGAAAGCAGCGAGCGGCATGAGATAAGCGGGGTAGGGAAGATTGCGATAGTGCCGTACCCAGGCGGGGACGGTCAGGATATTTTTCTGTTCGAGAAAATCGCGGATCTCTTGTTCCTGGCGCGCCTCCCGGGCGATCTGTGTCGCCTGGTCCTTGGCCAGAGCCAGTTGCGGCAGCTGGGAATTGCGATTTTTCTCGTAGGCCTCGAAGGCGACCGCCCGTTCCCACTCCTGCCGGCCTTTGGCGACTAACTGTTCGGGAGTGTACGGGATCAGGGCCACATGCTTCAGAAAAAAAACGTAGTTCTCGCGTCCGACGGCCACGTTGCTGGACATCGTTGGCAGCCGCTGCTCGAGCCAACCGCGATAGCCAACCAGAGCCTGGACGGCAGCCTGAACTGCAGGGTCGAGCTGGGCTGCACTGGCCGGGGCGAGATGTGGCGTTAGTTCGCGCGCCATCTCTTCCAGCCTGGGACCAATGTCCTGCAGTTGATGAATGGATAGCTGGGCCAGCGGACCGGCCGGATCTTTGAGGTTGGCTTCTCCATCAGCAAGGATCCGCGGAATCGCCTGAACCTGGCGTACGATCTCGGCATTGCGGGCTTCGTCGAAGGGCGGCGGTTGGGTGAGGCTGACAAACACCGAGGCCAGAGTCTGGTCCAGATAAAACCAGGGATTGCGCTGCCACCCCCGCACGTAGTCGAGCTCCCATCGGGCGCGGGCGATGGCGGAGCCTACCAGGAGATAGTCCACGGTTTCGGCGCGGGAGCTATCGCGGAAATCTTTCCGCAGTTGTCGCCAGCGATTCTCGAAAACTGTCAATTGGGCGCGGCGCTTTGCAACGGTAGAGGCCGACCAGTCGCCTGCCCATCCGGCGGGTCGTTCCAGCCGGGGAATATCGTCACCTGAGAACGGCTGTTCGGCGGCCCGCCATGTCCAAAAATCGGAGGAAAGTTGTTGCAGGGCATTCGCTGGCGGGCCCGAAGATGGCGCCGGCTGCGCCCCAACAGTTGGAACCAACAGCAGCAGGAACAACGGGATCATCGTGATGGCGGACTGTCGATTCATCGGGCTCCGGTGTCTACCGAACTGTGAACTGTGAACTGCCAACTGCCAACTGGCTACACGCCACATCCTTCGTGCTCAGGATGACGCCCTACTTCGGCTTGCCGCTCGGCGGGGCAGGGAACTGCATGGTGCGCACAATTCCTTCACCCTCCTTCACGAAGACCAACTGATTGGGCTTGACGTCTTTCAAGGTATCCACCTGCCCGCTAGGCCAACGGATTTCGAGCAATTGCACTTTGTCGGCCTTGCCCAGGCCAAAGTGAATCCGCAGATCATTCTGAGAGAAATAGCCGCCTCCGCTTCGAACTTCGTCGATCTGGGAGTGGGTTTTGCTTTCGCCCGGCCCTTGGGTCACACAGCGCAGCCGCGCGCCAATACCGCTGCGGTTCGACTTGGTGCCGATGGTTCGCACCTTGATCCAGTTGTTTCCCAGGGCGAGATCGCAGCGCAGCAGCTGGGGAAAATCGTTCACCGGGTTCACCACGAGATCGAGATCGCCATCGTTGTCAAAGTCTCCGAAGGCGCATCCTCGCGAGGCAACCGGCAGCGAGATGCCGGGGCCCGCCTGCATGGAGACATCTTCGAAGCGGCCGTTGCGCAGGTTGCGATAGAGCAGCTTGCGCTGGGCATAGCCCGCCTCGGTCTTGAGC
>JBOGLD010000294.1:0-1584 GCA_050745885.1 Terriglobales bacterium | reverse complement strand
TCGCCGCTCTGACCGTGTACGATATGTGTAAAGCGCTGGACAAGGGAATCGAAATCCGGGAGATTGTGCTCGAACACAAGTCCGGAGGCAAGAGCGGCAACTACACCCGCGTCCGCAAGAAGATCTAGCCCTGTCATGCCGAATAGCGTCAAAGTCCTGCTGGTGGACGACAATCCCATGGTGTTGGGGTTGCTGCATGGCGCCCTGACCGCGCTGGCCAGCGTCACCACTTCGAGCGATACGGCCGATGCCCTGCTGAAGGCAGTGGACGACCCGCCCGACCTGCTGGTCAGCGACTACCGCATGCCCGGCATGGACGGCCACCAGTTAGTCGAACGGCTGCGCAGCCGTCCCAAGACCGCGGGCATTGCCGTGATCCTGCTGGCCAGCAAAGCCGACATTTCGGAGAAGCTTTCCAGTCAGGAACCGGTGGATGATTTTGTCGAAAAGCCCTTCTTTCTCAAAGAGGCCACGCAGCGCATCAAGCGCGTGATCGACAAGATCGCGCTGGAAAAAATGGCCAAGACCGCACCCTCCGACGGCGTTTTGCGCGGCAGCCTGGCGCAGATGAACGTCATCGACCTGGTGCAATCGCTCGAAATGGGACGCAAGAGCTGCGCCCTTACCCTCACCAGCGAACGCGACAAGTGTGAAATGTATTTCACCGAGGGCCAGGTCACCCACGCCGCCTACGGTTCGCTCACTGGAGATAAGGCAGTCTTCAAAGTCCTGAGCTGGACGGGCGGCAATTTCCAGATCAACTTCGAAGGCAAGACCAGTAAGCAAACCACCACCCTGAATACCCAGGGCCTGCTGATGGAAGGCCTGCGCATGCTCGACGAATCCAAGCGTGATGATGGCGGAGCCGAGGAAGAAGAGGAAGATGTCCTCCTCGACTCCTGAAGCCCCGACTCCTGAAGCCTCGATCCCTGAAGTTCTGACCGCGGCCGTCCTCACCGTCAGCGATTCCTCGGCCCGCGGCGAACGCGCCGATCTTTCCGGTCCCGCGGTCGTGGAAATTCTCCGGCGACAAAAATTTTTGGTGGTAGCGACTGAAGTCGTCGCCGATGATCAGCCGGCCATTCAACAGGCCATCATCCGGCTGGCCGGCAAGGCCCGCCTGGTGGCCACAACCGGGGGAACCGGAATCGCCGAGCGCGACGTCACTCCCGAAGCCACCCGCGCCGTCTGCACCCGCCTCCTCGAAGGCGTCGCCGAACGCATGCGCTTCGAGGGCTCCAGGAAGACTCCAATGGCGGCGCTCAGCCGGGCCCTCTGCGGAGTACACGAAAAGTCGCTGGTCCTGAACCTGCCCGGAAGTCCCCGCGGCGCCGCCGAATCGCTGGAGGCCGTAGTCGACCTCCTGCCACATGCCCTGCACCTGTTGGCTGGAAACACAAAACACTCCGCGTAATGTAGGCGCGAGCGCCCCGCTCGTGCGGCAGCGGATGAAACGCTGCCACGAGACTTCGAAACGAAAGAAACGAATGTAGGCGCGAGCGTCCCGCTCGTGCGGCGTCATTTCTACTGCTGCCAGGTTCGGGGTTGCCAATGACCGGCGGGTGCATCCAAGCTCTTCGCACG
>JBOGLD010000293.1:0-2920 GCA_050745885.1 Terriglobales bacterium | reverse complement strand
CGTGCGAAGCCTTGTGGGCAAGCATGGGTTCGCCAACCACGTCGCCGATGGCGTAAATCGCCGGATCGCTGGTTTGCAACTGTTTGTTCACCTGAATGAATCCGCGCGCGCCCAATTGGACCTGGGTCTTGTCCAAACCGGATATTTCGGAATTCGGCTTGCGCCCAACTGACACCAGAACTCTGTCGAAAACCTTTTCACGTTCCTTGACCTGAGGGCCATCGAAGGTCACACGGACGCCGTTGGCTTCTTCTTTCATGGCGGCAACCGTGGTGTTCAGCAGAATGGAATCGAAACTCTTTTCGATCCGCTTGTGCAGGGGAAGAACCAGATCACGGTCGGCTCCGGGGAGCAGCCCGGAAAGCATCTCGACCACGGAAACCCTTGTCCCCAGCGCCGCATACACCGTGCCCAACTCCAGGCCGATGTAGCCGCCGCCGACGACCAGCAGCGTGCCTGGCACCTCGCTCAAATCCAGCGCCGAGGTGGAGTCCATGACTCGCGGCGTATCCAGCTTAAGACTGGGGATGATCGCCGGCCGCGAGCCCGTGGCCAGAATGATGCGATCGAAAGTCAGACTCTCGTCGCCACCACTGGACCGGGAAATACGCAACGTATTCGAATTTTCAAACGCCGCCCGTCCCTGAATATATTCGACCTTGCGTTGCTTCGAAAGTATGCCCAGGCCGCCGGTCAGCTTCGTGACTACACCCTCTTTCCAGGAGCGCAGGCGGGCCAGATCGATTTTCGGATCGGCATACTCGATCCCCCAATTCTTGGCATGGCGGGATTCGTCGATCAACTTGGCCACGTGCAGCAGGGCCTTCGAAGGGATGCAGCCGCGATACAGGCAGACTCCGCCCGGATTCGCCTCCGGGTCGATCAGCGTGACTTCCAGCCCTAGATCGGCGGCGAGAAATGCTGCGGCGTAGCCTCCGGGGCCACCGCCTACCACGGCAATACGCAAGTTTGAAGTTTCAGTCATTCGGTCAGAAAGGCTTTAACCACAGAGGACAAAGGGAGCACCGAGGAAGGCAACGAAATTTCCTCAGTGCATCCCGGTGTGCTCTGTTTGAGATTGTTCATTCGGCTATCCCTGTACCGACAGCAGGAAGGGTTGCTCGAACGCTTCCGCGATCCAGCGCAGGAATCGTGCCGCGTCGGCTCCGTCGATCAAGCGATGATCGTAGGACAGGGAAAGGGGCAACACTTGCCGCGGCTCGAATTTGCCATTCATCCAGACGGGTTCCATGCTCGAGCGCGACAGCCCGAGAATGGCAACTTCAGGATAATTCACGATGGGCGAGAACCCCGTGCCGCCGACGCCGCCGAGATTCGTGATGGTGAAGGTGCCACCCTCCATTTCCGCGGGCACAAGCTTCTTGTCGCGGGCTTTCTTCGAAAGCTGGGTCAGTTCGGCCGCCAGCTCGACAATGTTTTTCTTGTCCACATCGCGCAGTACCGGAACCAGCAAGCCGCGGTCGGTGTCCACGGCGACGCCGATATTGATGTACTGCTTGTAGATGATCTCTTCCTTCGCCATGTCGATGCTGGCGTTGAACTGGGGGAAGACTTTCAGGGCGGAGGCGCACACTTTCAGCGCGATTGCGGTCACGGTCATCTTGCCCCCGGCTTCCTGCGCTTTCGGCGCGAAGCGGGCCCGGAGTTGCTCCAGTTCGGTGATGTCGGCCTTGTCCTGCTGGGTGACGTGCGGAATGGTGGTCCAGGCTTCCCAAAGATGTTGGGCCGTCTTGCGTCGCACTCCGCGCATGGAGACGCGTTCAACTTTTCCGAACCTGGTGAAATCGGGCAGCTCCGGTTGCGCGAAATGACGTCCCTGCGCCGACTGCGCCGCGGCAGTTGCGGAGGTCAGCAACGATTTGGCGTATGCCTTCACATCATCTTCGCTGATGCGTCCGCCCGGACCGGTGCCTTTCACTTCGTAGATGTCGACCCCAATTTCTCGCGCCAGGCGGCGGACGTGGGGCGCAGCGGGCGCGGGCGCACGATGCTCCGTCCCAGCTACCTTACCCAGTTGCTCGGGCATGGCGAATGCCTGGGGAGCGTGAGGCGAGGGCTGGTCGGGCAGAAATACCTGTGCCGCGGTTTTACCCTCGGCTTGTATCGCAGCCTGCAATGACAGCCGGGCTTCATGCTGTTCGGAAATATGTTCGACCGGAACATGCCTGGCCTTCTCCGGCTGCGCCGATGCTCCCCCCTCCAGGGTGAAGATCACCTCGCCGACTTTGATTTTCGAGCCTTCTTTTACCTTGATCTCTTTTACCGTGCCGGTCACGGAAGATGGCACTTCGATCACGGCCTTGTCAGTTTCCAGCTCCATTACGGGCTGGCCTTCGGAAACCTTGGAGCCCGGCGAAATCATCAGCCTGACCAGATCGCCCTGATCGATGTTCTCTCCCAGTTCAGGCAGTCTGAAGTCAGCCGCAGTAGCCGCGAGCGGAGCCGGCGTGGCGGGAGCCGGCGCCGCCGGCCGGGCCTCGGCCACAGGCGGGGCCGCCGCGTTTGAGACGGACGAAGGCTTTTTCGCAGGAGCTTTCGCCTCCGGGCCTTTGGGCTCGGCGGTCTTAATTTTGGCGCCCGCGCCATTTTCCACGGTGAAGATCACCTGGCCGACTTTGACCTTTTCGCCCTCCTTGACGCGAATTTCCTTGACCGTGCCGGTCACCGAAGATGGAACTTCGACGACTGCCTTGTCGGTCTCCAATTCCATGACCGGCTGGCCCTCGGTCACGCTTGCGCCCAGCGACACCATCAGACGGACCAGGTCGCCCTGGTCAATGTTTTTGCCGAGTTCCGGAAGCTTGAATTCTGTCACTGAGTATCGACTCCCAAGGTGATTCATGTAGGCGCGAGCGTCCTCGCTCGTGCGGCAGCGTAACGGACCCAGCACGAGCGAGGA
>JBOGLD010000292.1:0-23997 GCA_050745885.1 Terriglobales bacterium | reverse complement strand
GTCTCGGCGTGCGGCAGGTCGTGGCAAATATGGGTGAAAAATGCGCGCTTTGGTTTCACGCGTTCCACAATACGCAGCGAATTTTCCACGGTCGAATGAGTGGGATGCGGTTTGTGCCGCAGTGCATCGAGAAACAAGATGTCAAGGTTCTGCAGCTGCTCGAAAGATGCCTCGGGCACCGCACTATGGTCGGTGAGATAAGCCGCCGACCCGAAGCGAAAGCCGTAAATCTCGGTTTCGCCGTGGATCACGGTCACGGGCTCAAAGCGCGCGCCGAACAAGTCCAACGGGCCGTCCAGCGGCTTGAGTTCCACCTGGGGCAACCCGCCAAATTTATAGTCCGCGTCAAAGATATAGCGGAACATATTGCGGATGAATGCCACTACGTCGGGACGGGCATAGAGCGGCAGCCGTCCCGGCTTGTGACGGAAGCTCAACGGCCGCAGATCGTCAATGCCGAGAATGTGATCGGCGTGGGCGTGGGTGTAGAGCACGGCGTCCAGGCTGCGAATGTTTTCCCGGATGGCCTGTTGGCGAAAATCGGGAGTGGTATCGATCAGCACACTGCGTCCGCCATATTCGATCAGGACGGAAGGCCGGGTGCGCCGGTCCTGCGGGTCTGAAGATTGGCAGACGGCGCAGTCGCAGCCGATGGTGGGCACGCCCATGGACGTGCCGCTGCCCAGCACCGTCAGCCTGGCTTTCATCGTTTCGCGGGATTCGCGCCGGTCGCCTGCGGCGGCCGGGCCAGAGCGTTGGTTACTTCCACATAGGCCATACGCAACTCGTAAAGGCAGTTCTGCAAAAAGTTTTCTTCGGCTGCCGTAAGGTTGCCCTTGGTCTTTTGCGCCAGCAGCCCAAGCGTGTCGACGGTCTGGCGCGCGCCCAGGAGATCAACCCGCGGCTGCCCTTTCTCCTCCTGCATCAGCCCGAGCTGCAGCATGGCGGTCATGTAAAGCGAAGCCATGAAGCGCTCGAATGTCATCTCCATTTCCTTGGCGGAATGGCCGCTGAGTTCGACCCGGGTGTCCAGTTCCTTGGCGGATTGGCGGTAGGCATCCGCCTGTTCTTTTTGCTCTGCCGCGGTTGGACTCGGCGGTACGGACGGATCGAGGCGAGAGGGTTCGGCGGCATTCTCGGCGAGTCGCGCCTCGGGTGCAGGCGGCGGAACCGGTTTCGAGGCCGAAACTTCTTCTTCGCTGGCTTCCCGACGTAGTTCACCTTCGGACGTGAAGAGTCGCCGGTCGGTCACCGTAAAACTCTCTTGCTTTTTCTCAGGCATAGTTCTTTCCTTCGATTACTTGATCACTTCCGAAAAGGGCAGGTTTGCCAGGTTCGCCACGCTGCCACCCGCCTCAACTTGCTTGCCGGGCGTCGCCACTTCGCGACGGATGTAGCCCAGCGCCACCCGGCGTTCACCCCCGGCCAGTGGCAGTGAAGCGGCGCTCGTGATCTCGCCGACATCTCTGCCGTCTACCTGAATCTTGCTTCGGGGCGCAGGCAACTCTCCGTGGACTTCAAAGCCGGCGAATGTGCGGCGGACTTGCCCGCGCGATCGGATACGCTCCACGATCTCCTGGCCAACGTAGCAGCCTTTGGAAAAATTCAAGGCGCGTTCCTGCCCGGTTTCCTGCGGCAAGTCACGTTCGCGGATGTCGACGCCGTAACGGGGAATTCCGGCAGCGATACGCAGCAAATCGAGCGCCGGGGTCCCCACCGCCTTCGCCCCAGCTTCGACCAGCATCTCATACACTTTTTCCCTGTCGCCGGGCGCCAGCCACAGTTCGAAGGATTCCACCCGGGGGTTATCGCCTCGGACCGCGGTCAGGCTGATTTGATGACAGGTAGTCTCGACAAATTGCAAAGGCTTGAGTTCAGGCACGTCAAATCCGGCTGCCTGTAGCAATTCCCTGGAGGTCGGTCCCGCGATTCCGATGGCGGTTAGCTGGTCGGTGACATTGGCCACCTCTACGTCATCCATGATGATGTACTTATCGAAGACGGCGACGATCTTATCGACCTGCGATGCATCGGTATCGACGAGCAGCGATTCTCCCCGGTGATAAGCATACAGATCGCCGAGGATGTGTCCCTGGGGATTAAGCAGGAAAGCGTACACACCGTGCCCGGGAGCAAGATCGCGGACATTGTTCGTGACCATGCCGTTCAGCCATCGTGTCCGATCGCTGCCGGTGAGTGAAACTTTGGCGCGCGAGCTGAGGTCGTAGACTCCGGCCGCCGAAACCAGCGCCTGAAACTCGGACCCCACCTCGCCGGAGTCGATCCTCGGGCGGGCGCTGCCGGGCGGCGGCACCAACGCGTCGACGCTGTTATGTTGTGCTGTCACGCTCATTTTCCCTTGCTTTGATTATAGCGGAGCTAGGTTATGCGCGGGCGCAAGGTCGGTGCGCCTCGATTGGGTACGCGTTTCCGCTCACGTTTGCTGCGAGAGGGGCATCGGCACCCGTCCTCCATTGACAGGTTCGGTCCGGAATGACAACCGTCCACCGAGTTGATAATCTTCCACCCGTGAGCCAAAAGAAGCGGATCGCGGTCATTCCCGGAGACGGCATTGGCCCGGAGGTCATCGCCGAGGCCGTGAGAGTCATGCAGGCGTTGCCTGCCGACGTCGAATTGACGCACTTCGACTGGAGCGCCAATCGCTACCTGGCTGACGGCGTCACCGTCCCACCCGACGGTTTCGCCATGCTGGAACGCGATTTTGACGCCATCCTGCTGGGCGCATTCGGCGACCCGCGCGTGGCCTCGAATATCCACGCCAAAGAAATCCTGCTGGGCATGCGCTTCCGGATGGATCTGTACGCCAACCTGCGCCCGGTGCGCCTGCTGGACGCCTCACTCTGCCCGCTGAAGGGAGTCGAGCCCAGGGACATCGATTTCGTCGTGGTGCGCGAAAACACCGAAGGCGTTTACGGGGATGCCGGCGGCGTATTCAAGCAAGGCACGCCGGATGAGATCGCGGTCCAGGAGGACATCAACACGCGTAAGGGAGTGGAACGCGTGATTCGCTATGCCTTTGAATATTGCGAGCGCCACAAGAAACAGGATGGTAGTTTGCGCAAGAGCGTTCTGATGTGCGACAAATCGAATGCCATGACCCATGCCGGAGGCTTGTGGCAGCGGGTGTTCAAGGAAGTGGGGCGGGAGTATCCCCAGATCACTTCTCAGCATGGGTACGTGGATGCACTCTGCACCCAGATGGTGCGCGACCCGCGGCCGTTTGACGTGATCGTCACCAACAACATGTTTGGCGACATCATCACCGACCTGGCCGCCGGACTGCAGGGCGGGCTGGGCATGGCCGCGAGCGGGAATATTCATCCCGGAAAGACATCCATGTTCGAGCCGGTGCACGGTTCCGCTCCCCCGATTGCGGGGAAGAATATCGCGAACCCGTTTGGGGCGATTCTGACAGCGGCGATGATGCTGGCGCATTTAAGCTTGACCGCCGAAGCGGAGAAGATGGAAGCTGCGGTGCTCGAAGCGGTGAGGGAGAAGAAGGGCACGCAGGATATCGGCGGCAGCCTGGGCACGCGAGAAGCCGGGGAGTGGGTGGCAAAGAAAGTCCACAGCGGCTAAAGCCGCCTCGGTTCGCGATTCTTTTCGCACGGCTGGAAGCCGTGCGCTTCCACGGTACTGCCCGGCGTCCATTCTCAGCGCATCGCCACGTACGCTTTGGCCACCGTGGAAGGGCACGGCTTCCAGCCGTGCCAACAGGGAGCCTCAAGCCGCCGGCTTTAGCCGCTGTGGCGCCTCATCGAGCGGGAATCCCGGATACGCGGATGAGTACGGGTAGTCCTTGGGAGATTCGACGAGTCCCGCACGAAGGGGATTGAGATGGATGTAACGCCGGTGCGTTTCCAAATCCATCCCGTCGCGAATTCGATGATTGGTGAAGCTCCGCTGCCAGATTGCCATTCTTGATCCGGTTTCCTTCATGAAGCGATGAGAATATCCGCCTTTGACGAACTGCATGGCGCGTTCCAGTGCGAGGGTGGCTTTTGGAGCGAGCAGCAGATGGATGTGGTCGGGCATCAGCACGAATTCGTAGAGCTGGAAGATGCCGCGTTCGCGATAGCTGAACAGAATGTCGAGGAAGAGTCTTGCGGCGGTTTCGGAGCGGAACAAGGGTCGGCGGTCCCAGGTTACAGAGGTGACGAAGAATGTGCGCTCGGCGAGGTTGTCCACAGCGGCTGAAGCCGCCTCCTGTTTGCGATTCTTTTCGCACGGCTGAAGCCGTGCGCTTCCACGGTACTGTCCGGCGTCCATTCTCAGCGCATGGCAACTGCAAAGATGTGATGTTGGTCACAGGAACGGCGTGCGTTTCCCGTAACGGGCCGCTCGCATTCAAATTGTGCACACGCTGCGGCGTCACATCAGATTCTTTTCGCGCGGCTGGAAGTCGTGCGCTTCCACGGTACTGTCCGGCGTCCATTCTCAGCGCATGGCAACTGCAAAGATGTGATGTTCGTCACAGGGGCGGCGTGCGTTTCCCGGAACGGGCCGCTCACATTCAAATTGTGCACACGCTGCGGCGTCACATCAGATTCTTTTCGCGCGGCTGGAAGTCGTGCGCTTCCACGGTCCTGTCCGGCGTCCATTCTCAGCGCATGGCAACTGTAAAGATGTGATGTTGGTCACAGGAACGGCGTGCGATTTCCGGAACGGGCCGCGCGCATTCAGATTGTGCAGGTTTAGCTCCGGCGGCCCACCAGCAACGCCAGCTCGCGCCATTTCCAGTGGCAATCGACCTCACTGAAGCCAATCTCCCGCAGCCATTGCAGTTGGGTTTCCAGATCCAGCAGCTTGTTGGAGGGGTCTTCTGTCTCCACCGACCATCCGATGCGCTGCAGGAAGTCCTGGTGAAGCGCGGGCGTGGGGGAAGCCACATGCTCAAGATTGCAAAACATGCCCCCGGGGTTCAGCCTGCCATAAATCTCGGCGTAGAGCGCCCGCTTGCGCTCATGAATGAGATGATGGATGGCAAAGCTGGAAACCACGGCGTCAAAGCTGCCTATCTCCGGGAGAGGGCCTTCGAGATTGTGAGCGACGACGGAAACGGAAGGATCGCCGGCAAAACGCTGACGCGCAGCTTCCAGCATGGCAGGAGAGAAATCGAGGGCGACCGCGTTCGCGTCGCGATGGTCCAGTTTGACCAGGGCGAGCAGACGTCCGTCCCCGGTTCCGAGGTCGAGGATGCGCCGCACCTTGGGCGAAATGAATTCCAGGAGCGTGGACTCGCCTTCAACCCGGTGCGGGATCGAGTCGGCGCGGCCCAGATAATCCAGCGCGTGCTCGGTTGAGGTCCAGAGATTGACGTTCATTTGAAAAGTATAAACTCATAATCCAATGGCTAAATCGAAGATGGGCGGCAAGCGTGGTTGGGCAGCGATTCTTGAAATCATTTTCCTTGTTCTGCTGTTCGCCATCTCCGGGCAGGCCCGGGCGGGACAGCCAACCATAGGGCAGAAAGCCGCGGGCGAGCCGCCCGCAACCACGCTGGACAACCCACAAGCCTCACCCCAGGCCGCTGCGGAACCGAAGATCTCGCCGCAGGAGGCGGAGAAACTCTTTCGCTCGGTGGACGAGATTCTTCGCTTCGTCAGCCAGGATACGCTGTTCCCCATCAAGCATCAGGTCAAGCGGCAACTGGTCAGTCGCGACCAAGTGGAAAGCTACGTCACCAAGCACACCAGCGAGGATGAAGATGCCAGGCGTTTGCGCCGCTCCGAGCTGGTGCTCAAGAAATTCGGGTTGTTGCCGCGAGACTTCGACCTGGGAAAATTTCTTCCCCCGCTGCTGAAAGAGCAGGTCGCCGGATACTACGATCCCAAAAGCAAGACGGTCAATCTTCTGGATTGGCTGGGCGCGGAGCAGCAAAAGCCGGTGCTGGCGCACGAACTGACGCATGCCTTGCAGGACCAGTCCTTCAATCTCGAGAAATACATGAAGCCGGTTGACGCCGATCTGGTGAAGAAGAAGAGAATCACCGCCCAGGACATCGAGAATGACGAGGTCAGCACCGCGCGGCAGGCGGTGGTAGAGGGCCAGGCCATGGTGGTGCTGGTGGACTACCTGCTCGAGCCCATGGGCCTGTCGCTGAAGGACTCGCCGCAGGTGGTTCAATCCCTGAAAGACGGCATGCTGGTGGGCACGGCGGATTCGATTGAATTCCGCAGTGCGCCGATTTACATGAAGGAGGCGTTGACCTTCCCTTATCGCTACGGTATCGACTTCATTGCGGAACTGCTAAAAGAGGGCGGGAAAGACAAGGCCTTCGCTGAGCTTTTTCTCAATCCTCCGCACACCACGCGGCAGATTATGGAGCCCCAGACCTATCTGACCGGTGAGCGCCTGGAGCCCATGTACGTTCCCGATTTGCAGCAAGTCTTCAGGAACTACGATCGCTTTGACGTGGGCGCGGTGGGGGAGTTCGACGTGGCCGTACTGATTGACCAATATGCGGGAGCGCCAATTTCGAACCAGCTATATCCGCACTGGCGGGGCGGTTACTACTATGCGGTGCGGCCCAAGGGCGATCCAGCGGCGCCGCTGGCGCTGCTCTACGCCTCGCGCTGGTCAACTCCGGAGAAAGCAGCCAATTTTGCCGCCATCTATGCCGCGGGGCTCAGCAAACGATACCTGCATGTGCACAACGTTCCGCCAGCTGGTAAGGAACCGGCCATCGGGAACGACGTGCCGGACCATCTGACCGGCGAGCATACCTGGCGGACCGAGGAGGGGCCGGTCGTGATCGACGCGCGAGGCGACATGGTCATGGTCACCGAGAGCCTGGACCAGGCGACGACCAGCAAATTGGAGCAGGAAGTATTTGGAATGGGCGCTGCGGTTGCCCAATAGGGTTTGACTGTGTCGGAGGCCCGATCCAACACGGTCCCCCTGTATAATCACCAGTTTGTCACCCAGCTTTGCCAGTCGATAGGAGATCTTTGCCACAAGCCGAAATTGGAATCATTGGCGGCAGCGGGCTGTACTCGATGCCCGGCCTCACCAAGGTAAGAGAAGTTCGCTTGAAGACGCCGTTCGGCAAGCCTTCGGACGCGTATGTCCTGGGCAGGCTGGAGGGCCGCAAAGTGGCGTTCATGGCGCGTCACGGACGGGGACACCGTCTTCTTCCCACTGAGCTGAATTTCCGCGCCAACATATACGGCTTCAAGCAGCTGGGCGTGGAGCGGATCGTTTCCGTCTCCGCCGTGGGATCGTTGAAGGAGGAACACAAGCCGCTGGAGTTCCTGATCCCGGACCAGTTTTTTGACCGCACCCGCCACAGCGTGGATACGTTCTTCGGAAACGGGATCGTGGTCCACATTGGCTTCTCCGATCCGATTTGTCCTCAACTCGCGCGGGCCGTGGAAGGCGCATGCCAAAAGGCGGGAGTGACCGCCAAACGCGGCGGCACCTACGTTTGCATGGAGGGCCCGCAGTTTTCCACCCGGGCCGAGTCCAATGTCTATCGCAGTTGGGGCATGGACGTGATCGGCATGACTAACCTGCAGGAAGCCAAGTTGGCCCGGGAGGCGGAAATCTGCTACGTGACGGTGGCGATGGTCACGGACTACGACTGCTGGCATCCGAACCATGAATCGGTGACGGTGGACCAGATCGTAGCCGTGCTCCTGAAAAACGCGGAGAATGCGACCCGGGTGGTGCGGGAAACCGTGTCCGCCATGCCGGGAGAGCGCACCTGCAAGTGTGGCTCATCCCTGGCGCACGCCATTCTCACGGAGCGAAGCAAAATTCCTGCTTCCGCGCGTCAACGATTGAAGCTCATTCTCGACAAATACCTCAAGGCCAGGAAAGCATGAGCATCGTCGCAGTCGGTTCGGTCGCATTCGATACCATCGCCAGCCCCTCGGGAAAAGTGGAGGACGTGCTGGGCGGCGCCGCCACGTATTTTGCCTTGGCCGCCAGTTATTTCACCGATGTCCGCGTGGTCGCGATCGTGGGTGAAGATTTTACAGCCGAGCACGAGAACGTCCTGAAAAAGCGCGGCGTGGACACGCGCGGCATTGAACATGCCAAGGGGAAAACCTTTCGCTGGGGCGGGCAATATCTCGACAATTTGAATGAGGCCAAGACCGATTTTACCGACCTCAATGTGTTTCAGAACTTTCACCCCCACATCCCGCCTCACTATCAGGATTCGCAGTTTCTGTTTCTGGCCAATATCCAACCCGACCTGCAGGCGACGGTTCGGCGAGAGATGAAGACGGTGCGGCTGACCGGCGGCGACACCATGAATTACTGGATCAACACCGCCCCCCGGCAGTTGGCTGAAACTCTGAAACTGGTTGACGTGCTGTTGATCAACGATACCGAGGCCAAGAGCCTGGCGGGAGAGAGCAACCTGCCGCGCGCCGCGCTGAAAGTGCTGGCCATGGGGCCGCAGGCGCTGGTCATCAAGCACGGCGAATACGGCGCCACCATTTTTTTCCGCGAAGGCGCATACGGCATTGGCCGTCATCCCTTTCGCGCGCCGGCGCTGCCCATTGAAGAAGTCAAAGACCCGACCGGGGCGGGAGACTCCTTTGCCGGCGGCTTCATGGGATACCTGGCCTCGCAGGAAGAATTGAGCCGCGAAGTCCTCAAACGCGCGCTTTTCTATGGCGGCGTGATGGGATCGTTCGCGGTGGAGCGGTTTGGCACCGAACGTCTGCAGTCGCTCAGCCGTGAAGAAATTGACGCCCGCTTTCAAATCTTCCGCGAGTTGACTCATCTGGAATGAGCGCGCAGCCGATCCCACGCTGGGACCGCGAGTCCGCCTTGCTGGCATGGCTCACCGTGTGCCTTTCGATTCTCTCCTTCCTGTTCTATTTCCGGCGCGGACAGATCCTGCTCTATGGCGACGCGGTTGCGCACATCAACATTGCGCGCCGGGTCTTCGATTCCCGCACTCCGGGGTTGCTGCAATTGGGAACGGTGTGGCTGCCGCTGCCGCATCTGCTCATGATCCCATTTCTGGTTTCAAACTGGATGTGGAAGACCGGAGTGGGCGGGTCAATTCCGTCGATGGCCGCGTACGTTTTCGGGACGGTTGGGATTTTTCGTTTGGTCCGCGACGGGCTAGGTTCGATTTCGCCATCCGGCATGGCGACCCGATTTGCGGCCTGGTTGGCTGCGATCATCTACGCCACCAACCCGAACCTGGTTTACCTGCAAGCCACGGCCATGACCGAACCGCTCTACCTGGCGCTGTTCATCTGGGCGGTGGTGTATTTCCACAAGTTCGTGCGGGAGTCGGGCAAGCCCGGCGGTGCGCCGCCAGCCGCGTCGTCTGCGCTGGTCAAATGCGGGATTTGCCTGGCTGCTGCGTGCCTGACGCGCTACGACGGGTGGTTTCTGGCGGTTGCGATGAGTGTCGCCGCAATTGTGTTGGCGATGCAGGCGAAAGAACCGGAGCATGCCCGCAGAAATGGACTACGGAAGTTCATTCTTCTGGCCGCAGCCGCTCCCGTGCTCTGGCTGGCTTATAACGCAATCGTCTATCGTAATCCCCTGGAATTCGCCAATGGCCCATACTCGGCCAAGGCCATCGAACAAAGGAGTCCGGCTGCGACTCATCCTGGCACTCATGACCTGCAAACCGCCTTTAGCTATTTCCTGAAGGCGGCGGAGCTGAACCTCGCGGCAGGGAACTGGCAGAAAATCTGGATCCTGCTTGCGCTGGCGGGAGCGCTCGGCGGCCTGAGCTGGAAGCGGATCAGGGGGCAATTGTGGCCGGTCCTCCTGCTTTGGGTTCCCTCGGCGTTCTACGCTCTTTCCATCGCCTACGGTGGGGTTCCCATTTTCATGCCCGTATGGTGGCCGTTTTCCTATTACAACGTACGTTATGGACTGGAGCTGCTGCCGGCGTTTGCGGTGTTCGTGGCGCTGGCCGTGTACTTCGTCGCGGAGCTGGCGCAACGTCGCGCCCTCAAGTTTTTATCCGCGGCGGCGGTCCTGATCTTCGTTACTGCGAGCTATGCGTCGATTGGGCGAGATCCTGTCTGCCTTGGCGAAGCCGTGGTCAACTCACGCGGGCGCATTGCCGTGGAACGGGAACTTGCCGACTTCATGAAAGCTCTCCCTCCGGACTCCACCTTGCTCATGTATCTGGGAAACCATGTCGGGGCGATACAACAGGCCGGCGTGCCCCTGCAACGGGTGATCAACGAAGGCAACCACCGCACCTGGAAACAGCCCACTGACCAGGACGGGCTCTGGGAACGGGCCCTGGCCGATCCGGCGAAATACGCCGATTTTGTCATCGCCTTCGAGGGCGATGCCGTTTCCAGCGCGGTAAAGAAGCAGGACCTGGTCCCGCTGGCGGTGATTCACGTTTCGGGAGAGCCCGCGGCGACCATCTACAGGACTCGTGCCCCTTCGCGGTAATCATCTGGGTTAACTTGCGGCCACCGGAAGCCCTCAGGAGCCAAGTTTTCCGGTGATAAAATCCAGCCAACCAAGCTCCCATGCCACTCATGCGACACATGCAGGACGTACTGCTGGGCGAGATGTCCTCGACTGGAGTATTTCTTTTGCGCCTGACGCTGGCCGCGGTCCTGGGAGGCGCGATCGGATTGGAGCGCGAGATCAAGCATCGCCCTGCCGGCCTGCGTACGAATCTCTTTATCTGTCTTGGCGCTGCCATGTTTACTCTGCTTTCGGACGCGCTGGCGACCCGCTACCCCGGCGATCACACCCGCATCGCGGCGCAGATCATTCCCGGCATCGGTTTCATTGGGGCTGGCTCCATCCTGCACAATCGCGACAATCTGGTGACCGGCCTCACCTCGGCAGCCACTTTGTTCGTGGTGGCCTCGGTCGGCATGGCGGTAGGCGGTGGGCTTTATCTCACAGCGATTTTTGGCACCGCGCTCATTCTGGTTTGCCTGTTTCTACTGGGAAATGCCGAGCGCAGATTCAATCTCAAGCTGGTGATAAACAGCTACGAAGTCACGGGCAGCAACGCGGACGACCTCAGGGTGGAAGTCAATGGCGCATTGGAGAGCATCCACGCCATGATGGAGAACGTCCAGGTCGCCGAGACCCGGGAACATGTGCGTCTTAAGTTTGAGCTGGAGGGAACGCGCCAGGAGCAGGAGAAAGCGTTGCGGGCATTGAGCCAGTCTTCCTTGTTCGGGAGTGTCGTTCCTCTGGGTCCGGTGCAGACCGAATGACGGCGGCTGATCGAGTCATTCCTTTTGTAAAAGCCAGCGCCTGCGGCAATGACTTTTTGATTATCGATGGCTTGTATGTTCCAGCCGATATCGCGGATTTCAGCCGGCGGATCTGCGACCGCTACCACGGTGTGGGAGCTGACGGCGTGGAATGGCTGTTTCCTGCCTCAGATGCGGATGTGGAGGCGCGGCTCTTCAACGCCGATGGCTCGGAAGCGGAAATCTCCGGCAACGGCACCCGCTGCGTGGCCGCTTATCTCTGCTCGGAGCATGCCAAGGAAGCCTTCGCAATCCGCACCGGCGCCGGGGTCAAGACTTGCATGCTTACCAGTCACAGCGAATCCAGTTACGAGTTTGAAATCGCCATGGGTCAGCCACAGATCGCGGATGAGATTGCGGTCAGGCTCGCCTCGGGCGAGGTGCGCGGCACCCCTGTTTCCATGGGGAATCCCCATTATGTCGTGTTTGTGCGGGAGTTCGCTCCCCGATGGCAGACCCAGGCGGCGGAAATCGGGCATGACGGCCACTTCAAGCACGGAGTCAATGTTGAACTGGTAAGTATTAAAGATAAGAGTAATGTCGAGGTCAGGTTTTTCGAACGTGGAGTCGGTGAGACCCAGTCTTCAGGAACCGGTTCGTGCGCGTCCGCGGTAGCAGCCATTGCGGCAAAACGCGCTCAGTCGCCAGTACGGGTCCACGCCCCCGGCGGGGTTCAGACCGTCCGCTGGGAAGGCCAGGTCTTTCTCCGGGGCCCCGCGCAACTGATCTGCCGGGGTGAGTTTTTCGTTTGACTGGTGCGGTTGGCGTGCCAGTTTAAGATGGGACAAAAATGCCTACGGCCCCAAACATCGCTCGCACCAAGCCGCCGTTGCTCCGGTCCGGCGACACGGTGGGCATCGTCGCCCCGGCCAGCAACGTCAAGCCTGCATTGCTGGAAGCGGGCTGCGCGGCCTTGCGCGATCTGGGATACAAGCCTTTCTATTTCGATTCCATCTTCGAGCGCGACCTCTACTTCGCGGGTTCGGCGGCGCGGCGGGCGCGGGAACTGGAAGAAATGTTCGTGCGCGATGAAATTCGGGCCATCGTCTGTGCCCGCGGCGGGTACGGTTCCAACTATCTTCTGGACATCCTCGATCTGAAAAAGATCAAGTCGCACCCCAAGATTTTTGTCGGGTATAGCGATCTCACCAGCCTGCTGACTTACTTGGCCGACTCGGCCGGACTGATTACCTTTCATGGTCCGATGGTGGCCAAGGACTTTGCCCACGCCGACGGCGTCGATCTCAATTCCTGGCAGCGCGCGCTGAACGGATCGTCGGAATGGACCCTTAAATTGGACGCCGACGTGAAAGCGCTGATCGAAGGCTCCGCGGAGGGAATTCTCTACGGCGGGTGCCTTTCCATGCTGGTGGCTTCTTTAGGCACGCCGTATGAAATTCGCACCGCCGGAACCATCCTGTTTATCGAAGATATTGCCGCCAAGCCTTACCAGATCGACCGCATGCTCATGCAGTTGAAGCTGGCAGGGAAGCTTGCAGAGGTTCGGGGCATCATCTTTGGTGAAATGGTGGATTGCGTCCAGAACAATAAGGAGCAAAGCTATACGCTGGAAGAGGTCGTGCTGCGCGTGGTCGG
Organism: Terriglobales bacterium; assembly: GCA_050745885.1. Lineage (GTDB taxonomy): Bacteria > Acidobacteriota > Terriglobia > Terriglobales > Acidobacteriaceae > JAIQFF01. Next base: position 11,161 of record JBOGLD010000292.1, on the reverse strand, counting down.
CGGCGTGGGTGTGCCCGTGGCTTACGGATTGCGGTCTGGGCATGTTTCTCGCAACAACATGACCTTGCCCTTTGGAGTACGAGCGGCGCTGAATGTTACTTCCGCCGGAGTCGACGTTGAGATACTGGAGGCAGCGACGGTCGAGGCCGTTGCCTCACGATCCGCGGGATGAGAGGAATTTCCTTTTGTGTCTTCTGTGTCCTGCGCGGTTATTCAGTTTGCGAAGAATTGCAGCCATGAACTATGAACGATAAACGACATATACATCTGATCGGTATCTGCGGCACCGCCATGGCAGCGTTGGCCGGCATGCTCCGGCAGCGCGGTTTCCGGGTGACCGGTTCCGACGCCGCTGCCTATCCACCCATGTCGGATTTTCTGGCTTCCCTCGACATCCCCGTGGCCCAGCCCTTTGCCGCCGCGAACCTTGAGCCCCGGCCGGATTTGATCGTGGTCGGGAACGCCATCTCACGCGGCAACGTCGAACTGGAGCACATACTGGATCAGCGCATCCCGTTCTGCTCGCTGCCGCAAATTCTGCACGACGAATTTCTGCGCGGCAAGGAAGTCCTGGTCGTGGCCGGGACGCATGGCAAGACCACGACCACCTCTATGTTGGCGTGGATCTTTCACTGCGCCGGGATGCAGCCCTCGTTTCTGATCGGCGGGATTGCGGAGAACTTTGGCAGCAGCTTTCAGTTGGGGCAGGGAAAGCACTTCATCCTCGAGGGCGACGAGTACGACACTGCGTTCTTCGACAAAGGCCCCAAGTTCCTGCACTATTTTCCCGACGCGATCGTCCTGACCTCGGTGGAGTTCGATCACGCCGACATTTACAAGGACCTGGACGCCGTGGAGACAGCCTTCAAGCGATTGGTCAACCTGATACCCGGCCGCGGCCGGATCGTTGCTCTGGATACAGGGGAAAGCGTCGGGCGCTGTCTGGAGAAGGCGTTTTGTCCGGTCGAGCGGTACGGCAATAGCCAGGCAGCCACATGGCGGGTGAGCAATCTGCGGCTTGATCCGGACCGCACCTCATGGTCCGTGCTGCGCCACGGCCAGCCGTGGTCTGATTTCGAGTTTGCTCTGGCCGGAGAGTACAACGTGCTGAACGCGACTGCGGCGGCTGCCCTGGCATCGGCGTGCGGAATTCCGCCTGAAGAAATTGCCTCTGCCCTGAAGACCTTCAAGAGCGTGAAGCGACGCCTGGAAGTGCGGGCGCTGGTGAATGGCATCACCATCATCGATGACTTCGCGCATCATCCCACGGCGATCGCAGGCACGCTCAGCGCGCTGCGTGCGCGCTATCCCGCGGCGCGCCTTTGGGCTATTCTGGAGCCCCGATCCAACACCTTGCGGCGCAATGTTTTTCAGAATGAACTGGCCGGAAGCCTGGCGGTGGCGGATGAGATTGTGGTGGCCAGCGTATTCAAGTCGGAATCCATCCCCGAGGCGGAGCGGATGGACGTCGCCGCTCTGGTCGCCGACCTGCAAAAACGCGGACGGCACGCGCGCATCATTTCCGACGTTGATGGGATCATACAGACTGTAGCGCCCGGAATGCGGCCTGGGGACGTAGTGGCGATTCTTTCCAATGGCGGCTTCGGCGGTATCTACGAAAAGCTGCCTCAACGTCTTAAATCGATAGCCGGAGGCGCTTCGGGCAACCATCCGCTGAAGGCGTCCGCGAAAGCGTGAGGCGCCACTCCAGAGCGTTGCTAGGGGCCATTTTGCTCTGCCTCGTCGCGCTGGAGACGACGCAGGCGGTCGCGCAGAATTCCCAACTTGCCGCGCCGTCAGTGCAGGTCCGCTACCTGGTTGACCTGGCCGATCGGCCGCAGCATTTGGTCAGAGTGAAAATTCTTCTAGGCCCAGGCGCCTCCGAACGCGATCTGCAATTGCCGGTGTGGAATGCCGTCTACCAGGTACGTGATTTCTCTCAATATGTGAACTGGGTCAGGGCCCAGACCCCAGACGGACAAGCCATTGCTCTGCATAAACTGGACAAGTCAACCTGGCATCTCAGCGGCACGGCAGCGGGCGCTGAGATTGAATATGAGATCTTCGCTGACCAATCCGGTCCCTTCGGCGCTCAGTTGAACTCGCAACACGCATTCTTCAACCTGGCGGAAATTCTGATGTATCCCGTGGATGCCCGCAACTCTCCCACCGAAGTCGCATTCAACGATTTGCCCGCGGGCTGGAAGATCGCAACCGCTCTGCCGCCTTCAGGCAGCGGGTTTGCGGCCCAGGATTACGATCACATGGTGGACGCTCCGGTGGAAATCGGCGCCTTCCAGGAATCCGATTTTGACCAGGCGGGCGGACACTATCGCGTGGTGGTGGACGCCGATCCTTCCGACTACGACATGGCGGAGATCGTTGCCATGCTTCGCCGCTTGGTCTCCTCCGCCACGGTCTGGATGGAGAATCGCCCCTTCGAGACTTATTTGTTTTTTTATCATTTTCCGCGAGGAGCAGCCGGCAACGGCATGGAGCACGCCAATGGCACCGCGATTAATCTCAGCCCACAAGCGCTTTCCAACAACCCCGGAGCGCTTGCCAGCCTGACTGCCCACGAGTTTTTTCACCTGTGGAATGTGAAGCGAATCCGGCCACAGTCGCTGGAGCCGGTGGACTACACCCGGGAGAACTACACCCGCGCTCTTTGGTTCAGCGAGGGCATGACCACCACAGCGGGGAACATTATCCTGTTGCGTGCCAGCCTGCTGGATGAGGCCGGCTATCTCAAGAGTCTGGCGGGTGAAATCGGCGAACTGGAGCGGCGTCCGGCTCATCTGACCCAGTCGGTGGAAGAAGCCAGTCTGGATGCCTGGCTGGAAAAATACGAATACTACCGGCTGCCCACGCGCAGCGTCTCGTATTACAACAAAGGAAACCTGCTTGGCGTCTTACTCGATTTGCAGATTCGCGAGGCTACGCATGGCTCCGCTTCGATACGCGATCTCTTTCTTTGGATGAACGAAACCTACGCGTTGAAGGGACGGTTCTTTCCGGACACCGAGGGAGTGCGGCGTGCTGCTGAGGCGGTGAGCCACACCGATCTGGGATGGTTTTTCCAAAAGTACGTTGCCGGCACCGACGAGATTCCATGGGACGATTTCTTCAGGAGCGTGGGGCTGCATCTGACCCGGCGGGAAGGGGCCATCGCGGACCTGGGATTCATCGCGACCCGAAACTTCGATGCCGCGCTGACCGTCGCTGTTGTCACCGCCGGAGGCGCAGCCGAGGCAGCGGGGCTTTCGGTTGGAGATTCGATTCTCGAAATTAACGGTCAGAGAGCGAATGGCAGCGCTGCCGCGCGTTCGGTGAATGTGCGTCCCGGGGATACGATACGGGTACGTATTCGAAATTCCTCCGGCGAGCGCGAACTGCACTGGAGGTTGGCCAGCCGCCAGGAGATCGAGCTGGACCTGAAGGACCTGGACAAGATCACGCCGGAACAGACAGCCCGCCGTGCCGCCTGGCTGAAAGGCGAAGTTCAAGTGGGAGCGACTCAGCCGTGATTCGCACCATCATGATGCTCGCGTTCTGGACTTTTGCCCTCCCGCTGGCGGCAGTGCTGTGTTTTCCCTGGACTTTTCTCACCGGTGACATTCGCTTCCTCTATCGCGTTGCCATGGGGGCCGCCTGGAGGGGTGCGCGTCTCGCTGGAATACGGGTACGAACCGTCGGACTCGACAAGCTCGATGCCAAACGCACCTATGTTTTCATGTCCAACCATGTGTCCAACATTGATCCGCCCATCATGCTGCCGTTGATTCCGCGCCGCACATCGGTCATGGCGAAAAAGGAACTGTTTGACTATCCGCTGCTGGGGAAGACCATGAGACTGGGTTCACTGGTGCCGGTGGATCGGGGAAACCGGGACGCAGGCATCTCGGCGGTGCGGGCTGCGGCCGCGGTCCTGCGGCAGGGCATCAACATGACCATCTATATCGAAGGTCATCGTTCGTTTGATGGCAGATTGCTGCCCTTCAAGAAAGGCCCATTCTATTTGGCCATGGAGTGTGGCGTACCAGTGGTGCCGGTGACCATTGCGGGTTCGCATTACGTTATGCCCAAAGGAAGATTTGCCATCAAGCCGGGAACGGTCACCTTGACCTTCCATCCAGCGATTGAACCGGAAGAGTTTGGCAGCCGCGAGGCGCTGATGGAGAAAGTACGGCGAGCTATCGACAGCGGGCTGCCGGAACAATTGCAGGAAGGACGAGTGTCCTCCGCGCCTTCTGTGTCCCCTGTGGTTAATCCTTTGACGCCTTAGCCCGCACCGCGCGCGCGATTTCGGGCAGCCTGCTCAACAGGGCCGAATACTTCAGCCACAACTTGTGATCGACCGCCGGCGCTCCGCTGACAATCGCCACGGCCTCAACATCTCCCGCCACGCCGCTATGCGGAGTCACGATCGCTCCATCGCCGATCTTGCAATGGCCGACCACACCCACCTGTCCGGTAAGGATCACATTGTTGCCTACGTCGGTGGAGCCCGCGAGGCCCACTTGTGACGCCAGCAGCGAATGCTCGCCGATGCGAGAGCCGTGACCGATCTGCACCAGATTGTCGATCTTGGTGCCGCGCCCGATCCTGGTCTTCTCCACGCTGGCCCGGTCAACGCAGGAGTTAGCCTGGATTTCGACGTCGTCTTCAATGACTACGGGTTCAGGCTGCAGGATTTTGTACCAGCGGCCGGAATCGTCCTTCGCGAATCCGAAGCCATCGGCTCCGATGACGGCACCGTTCTGCAGCAGCACACGATTGCCCAGTTGGCAGCCTTCACGCACCACGGCATGCGCGTGGGCAAAGAAATTGTCGCCGATTCTGGCATTGCGATAGATGACTACGTGCGCCAGCAGCACGGCGTCGCGGCCAATTTCGACGCCCTGATCGACAACTACATAGGGCCCGATGTGCGCGCCTTCGCCGATTTTCGCTGAAGCATGGACCACCGCAGTGGGATGGACGCCAGGTTCATAGCGCGGCGGCTGGGAGAAAAGCTCGAGGGCGTGCGCGAAGGCCAGATAGGGATTTTTGCAACGCAACAGGGCCGCGGAAACGGCAGGGAACTCCTCGGTCACGATCACGGCCGAAGCCTTGGTGGTCCGCGCCGCCCCGGCATACTTGGGATTGGCCACAAAGGTAAGCTGTCCGGGCCCGGCGTCTTTGATGCCGGCGACGCCGGTAATTTCGATGTCCGGCGAACCATTTTCCAGGCGCGCGTCGAGAACAGAAGCAATCTGAGCGAGTTTCATAGGCATCGGACCCCGTCATAACGGGCAAGACCGTGATTGTAACGGAGGCCGTGCTTGGAAGGAAAAGGTAGACGGGAAACCAATTCAGCATTCTTTGCGCTCTTTGCGGATCCCTTTGCGTCCTTTGCGGTTAAGTATTTGATTTTTCCGGGCAGCGCTCAAAACCTTAACCGCAAAGGACGCAAAGGAACTCCGCAAAGGACGCAAAGAAAATCACACCAGACCTAGAAGGGAGGCCACCAGGTACAGCGCTTCCAGGACCGCGAGGGAGATCAGCAGGGCCTCGCGCAGGCGCGAGCGCGACAGCGCAGTCTGCAATTTACCGGGATGGGCATGCGCCGGTGTCCCCTCGAACAGGGCCGCAGGCATTCCTGCAAATCCAGCGAATGGCTGGGCCGACCCTACGCGAGCCGCGCTCGGCCGTGCCGGTGTGGCGGTAAAGTACTGCCGCTCCGCCAGGGGAACCGTGGGCAGAGTGATCAGTGAAGACCAGCGCGCTAACTGCATGGACCCAGATTTCAGGCCGGCATCGACCGGGGCGGAAGTCAGCTGCAGCGGGGGCAAACGTTCCGGCGCGACGCGATCGGCCAGATTGCGTAGCAGGGAGCTCCACCACATGTGCCCCATCTGATCGCTGACCAGCTCGCCTACGTCCACCGGCCGTGATTCCAGCTCCAGCGGCGGCAGGACCTCCGGATTGATCACATTGCCCAGATTGGTGAAAATCGTCCGAAACCAGGGCAAGCTGACCGCGTCGCCGATCAGCATCCCGGTGTTTACCGGCCTCGACGTAAGCTGCAGCGGCGGAAGCTTTTCCGGGAAGAAGCGGTCGCGAAGATTGCGCAGTAATGACTTCCACAGCGGACCGGTAACGCTGGCCGGGAGCAAGAGATCGAGGTCCGGATTGTCCTCGCGGGTTTCCATCGAACCTTTCCAATTTTACACGGTTTGCGGCCCGGCGGGCGAGGAGCGCCAGAGGATGTACCAGGAGCGATTCGCGACGTGAACCGGAAATGGCCGATAAAATCCGACCTTCTCGGTGTTACCCGGCAAACCTCGCGGACAGGCCGGCATCTCATTTGCTACCATGGGCCCCCTGAAAGGTATTCACCGACATCAATTCAAGAGGAGAAAGAAAATGAAGTTAAGGTCGCTGCTCGTCACCTGTGTGCTGCTGGCCCTGACATCGGCCGGGTGGGCTCGTCAGGCCTCTGGAGCCCCCGCAGCCGCCACCCAACGAATTACAAAAGAAGTCAGACACGAGTTGCTGATGCTGCCTTATCTCGATGTCTTCGACTATCTCGCCTACAAAGTGGACGGATACAACGTGACCCTCGTGGGACAGGTCACCCGGCCAACCTTGAAGTCCGACGCCGAGAACGTGGTGAAAAAGATTGAAGGGGTGGAACACGTCGACAATCAGATCGAAGTTCTGCCGCCATCCCCGAACGATGACCGCCTGCGCCTTCGTCTCTATCGCGCGATCTATGACTACGGGCCAATGCAGAAGTATGCCTTGGGGGTGCAAAAGCCGATCCGCATTATCGTAAAGGGCGGGAAGGTAACTCTGGAAGGTGTGGTCGACAACGAGGCCGACAAGAACATCGCTAATATTCGCGCTAACGGCGTGTCGGGAGCGTTCTCGGTGACCAACAATCTGCAGGTAGTAAAGCCCTGACCTGGGGCGTCGGAGCTCGGGCGTCGGAGCTCCGGCGTGGAACTCGGCGGCGCGTCACGCAGCCGAAATCCGAAGGCTGGGGTCGGAGGTTTGGGGTCGGAAGTCTGACGTCCGACGTCCGCCTTTTCATTCGCCGAACATGGGCACTTGCCGGATGTCCGCAGGCGTTCCTTTGCGGCGGCGATGCGTCGCCCCGATCACGGCCAGCACGGTCAACGATTCCAGGGCGCCGCGGGGGACGAAAATCCTCTGCGTGTTCGAGCGCAGGTCGGGCGGATTAATCAGGAAGCCCTCGGCCGTGGTCAGGCTGAGGTCGTTGGGCATCATGCCTTCCAGCACTTCGTTGTCTTTGAACTTGAGCCGCACCCAGAGGCCTTCGGTCCGCGGGCGGCTGGTGAAGGTCTTGCGGCTCGATGATTCGAAATCCCCGAATTCACGGACGAAGTACACCGCCTTGATGTCCTTCAGATCAATCGCCACCACGTTGCCCGACGTGTTCAGGAGTTCGAGTTTGCCATCGCGGACGAAATTGGCCGGGGCAACGTGGCCGTTGATCGAATCCCGGTCCATCTTCCGAACCACGACTTTTTTGTGGGTTGAGGGCATGAGGCAGGTCAGTCGTCTGTCGTCAGTTTTAGGCCAGGCTCGCCACTATGGCCCGGCGACTGAAGACCACCGACGGACGACTATTTTGAGCGATTTTCGCACTTTTCCGGCAAAAAACCGATGTCTTGTATGTTCTTTGTAGCCAAATCGTTAACCTTGTGTTATTTTCTGTAGCTTGCGGCGTCCCATCTTATGTAATCTAAGTCTATTGTATATAGTCACTTACGTAAAATCGATCGGAGCAGTGTGTTTCCCTGGGGCGGAGCCTGTGGAAAACGCACTCTTTGCGGTGGCGAACCGGGTCCCGGGGCCGCGTCCTTAAAAAAGCAAGAATGGCCGATTACATATACACCATGGAGATCCGGCTGACGCCGGACCAGCAGCGCGGCGTCAACCTGGTTCAAGACATCGCCCGCGCCGCCGGTATGAACATTTACCTCACCGGGGGCGCGGTCCGCGACATTATCAGCGGCTTTCCCATCCGTGATCTCGACTTTTCTGTCCAGGGCAATCCCCTCAAGCTGCAAAAGGACCTCGAGAAGGCCGGAGTGAGGGTCGCAGGCAGCGACGACGACGTCAAGGCGCTGTATCTGGGTCTGCCCGGAAACGTTCGCGCTGAAATCAGTATGGCGCGCCTCGAGCACCACGAGAAAGCGGGGCGGCCTCCGGTAATCTCTCCCGCCACCCTGATCGAAGACCTGCGGCGCAGGGATTTCACCGTCAATGCCATGGCGCTGTCCTTGAATCCAGGCTCCCGCGGCCTGCTGATGGACCCATTCAACGGTGCGGCCGATATAGAAGCCAAAGTCTTGCGCGTCCTGCATAACTACGCTTTTGTCGAGGACCCTTCGCGGCTGATTCGGGCCAGCCGGTTCGCTGCCCGCTTTCACTGGCCACTCGAGGAACGCACCCAGGCCCGTTTTGAGTCCGCCAAAGAAAACAATTACATCGAGTACATCACTCACAAGGCTGCGGGTTACGAGATTGAGCAGTTGGCCTACGAAGAAGATCCGCTGCACATTGTGCGGGTGCTGGAGAAAGAAGGCTGGCTTAAGGTACTGAATCCGCACTGGACCAGCGTCAAGGTGGATACGGCGCAGCTGGGTCAACTGCTCAAGACCCGGCAGCAGATGACGGAACTGGGCTATGCCCCGGATCCGGCGCCCGCGGTAATGTATTTCCTCACCTCCCGGCTCAGCGACAAGGACATTGCGGACATGCGCAAACAGATTCCGCGCAAGGACCTGGTCGAGGCCTGGCGGGATCTTGAGGACCATGCCAAGGACCTGGCGAAGCGGCTGGTCGGCAAGGAAGCCGCCACGCCCTCCCGCGCCTGGAAGCTGCTCTCTGAAGCTCGGCCGGAGATGATCCTGTTCCTCGCGGTCACCGCGCGGCAGCAGGCGGTGGCGCAGAAGATCAAGAGCTTCTTCACCAAGTGGCGGCAGGTACAGCAAAAGATTCCATTGCCGGAGATGACCGAGCTGCACATCACGCCTCAGCTCCCCGAGTACCCCAAGATTGCCAACGACGTGTTCATGCTTTTGCTCGATGGCAAGTTGCGGTCCCGGACAGAAGCCCTGAAATACCTGAAACCGCTGGCGCCTCCGCCTCCGCCCCCGCCTCCACCCCCTCCGCCCAAGCGGGGAAGGGCAGCCAAGGCCGCCGCGGAAGCGGCGGCTGCTGCTGCCGCTAGGGCCGCAGCTGCGGCTTCTGTAGCCACAGGCAAGAAGGGAAAGAAGGGAAGAGGCCAATCAGCACCTGCGCCTCCGGCCACCGCCAAAAGTGAAGTGTCAAAGGGCGCCATTCAGTCCAAACCCGAAAAGGCCAAGATTGCCCAAAAAGCACCTGCTCCGACGATTAAGAAACACAAGGGCAAAAAGAAGCGATGAGAATTGCAGGCTCCCCATTCAACGTTTGAGATGTGAATGCTCTTCGGCAATGCCACGATCCCAGTGTTCGGGTGAGAAATGAAGAAACTCGGGACGATTCTGCTGGTTATTTGCCTGCTGCTTGCGGCAGCTATTACTTTCACCGTCGGCTGGCGCCCGTTTATCGGTCCCAGGGCAAGAGCCACCTCCAATCGCCAGTTCGAGCGGACTCCGGAACGCCTGGCCCGCGGCCGCTACCTGATTACCGGGGGGATAGTCGACTGCGAAGGCTGCCATACACCAAAAGACTGGAAAACGCACGGCGCCCCCAACCTGCCCGGTATGGAACTGGCTGGGCAGGTGCTGTCTGTCCCCGATTTCCCGGGTAGGATCGTAGCTCCCAATCTGACTCCAGATCCGGAAACCGGCGCGGCCAACTGGAGCGATGACCAAATTGCACGCGCCATTCGAGAAGGCATCGGCCACGACGGGCGGGCGATTTTTCCCATGATGCCGTACACTGCCTTCCGCTCCCTTTCGGATGAGGACCTGGCTTCGATCGTGGTCTATGTGCGTTCGGTCGCGCCGGTGCGAAACCCGTTGCCTCCGACCCGGATCGACTTCCCGCTCAAATACCTGATCCGCAACGTGCCGCAGCCCCTGACCCATGCGGTCAGCGGACCTGGTGCACAAGCCAGTCCAGTGGAACGGGGAAGATATATGGTGAGTCTCGGCTGCGGTTGTCATGTGCCGTCGGACCGGAAAGGCCCCATCCGCGGCCTGGAGTATGGTGGCGGCGAGGTCTTTATCGGACCCTGGGGAAACGTGGCCAGCGCCAACATCACTCCCGATGCCTCCGGCATCGGATATTTCGACGAGGCCCTGTTCATCCAGGTCTTACGCACCGGGTATGTGAAGGCGAGAAAGCTGTCCTCGATCATGCCCTTCGGGGAATTTACCAACCTCACTGACGCCGACCTGAAGGCCATTTTCGCTTATCTGCGTACGCTGCCTCCGGTCAAGCACCGAGTCGACAACAGCTTGCCCCCAACCTACTGCAAACTCTGTCGCCAGAAACATGGGGCGGGGGACCAGAACTAGAGTGGAAAAGGTTTGCGGTTTGACAGCAAGCACCTTTTTTGCTCGGCGGGCCAGGGCAAGATGCCGCGGCCGTCGCGGTCAGGCGAAGATTTGACAATCCGAGGCCGCTGCCGGCGCTATAATCTCCTGTATGCGGCGCTGGTCGGCGATTGCGGCGTTGTCCACGATGTTGCTGGCGGCTCCCTTGCTGGCTCAGATGCATGGCGGGTCCCGGGGTGGAGCGTCCATGGGACGAGGCGGATTTTCCTCGCACGGCTCGGTCGGCTTTCGCGGCGGTGCAAGTTTCGGCTCGGCTGCGCGCTTGGGATCGGCGCCACGGTTTGGAGCAGCGTTCGGCACCGGGTTACGTCAACCCGCTTTCCGCTCTGGTAGCTCCTTCGGCGGTTCGCGCCAGCCGGTTTTCGGCTCCCGGCATTTCCATCATCGCGTCTTCCTGGGCTCGGTCTTTCCCGGCTCCTACGGTTATTACGGCTATCCCACCTACTACGGCGACGCATTCTATTCGACTCCGGATTACTATCCCGGCTACGACTACTACGGCTCGTCCTACTCCGGCCCTGCGAACTCGGCGCAGAACGACATAGCGCAGCAGCAACAGGACATCGATCGTCTTGAGGATGAAGTGGCGCGTTTGCAGG
>JBOGLD010000291.1:0-10946 GCA_050745885.1 Terriglobales bacterium | reverse complement strand
GACGCTCGCGCCTACATCAATCGTTCTTCATCGCATCAATCAACTGAAATAGCTGGGTGCGGTCTACCACTTCGACGAAGGGTTTGCCCTGCGTCTTGTTGCTGACCACATAAATCGTAGGGGTGTGGTTGATGCCGATGCGCTGGCCGGTGGTTTTGTCCTGGTTGATTTCCGCGGCCAGTTTGCCCTGGGGGTCGACCACGAAAGGCAGGTCAACTTTGTGCTCGGCGGCGAACCTCTCTGCAAACCCGCGCAGCGTAGGCGGCGTGATCTCCGGCTGGTGCTGGAAAATGTAGTCGCGGAAGTCGTTGCCCAGCTGTTTCGACTGGGTATCAAAATAGCGGGCAATAACCGCCGCATCATAAGACCAGTTATGCATGGGCAGGGGGAAGTCGTGGCGCACCACGGGAATCTTGTAGGTCCGGGCAGCCTCTTCCACCAGGGGCGCGGCGCGCCGGCAGTCGGGGCACTGCAGGTCTTCAAAAACGACCAGCGCAACTTGTGCGCCTTTGGGCGGACGCAGCGCAGGGTCGACATTCTGGGCCGAAGCCAGGGTCGCAACCAGCAGAAAGGCCAGGGCAAGCACGGTGTAGTGGGTAGTCATATTTATTTGGATGCAGGTCCCAGGGTTCTATTTCCCGTCATTCTTATGGTAACTGACTCGAGTTGGGAGGAACACGCCTAAAAACTTGAACCACCAAGGACCCGAAGTTACACGAAGCCACCCATTCGCCCCGGTTAGAGCAGGCGCAATTGGCGGCGCTCCAGGGCCAGCAGTTTTTCCTTGATGGGCAGGCCGCCACCGTAGCCGGTGAGTTTGCCGTTGCTGCCGATCACGCGATGACAGGGAATTACGATGGGAATGGGATTCGAGCCGTTGGCCAGGCCCACCGCGCGCGAGGCGTTTGGGTTCCCGATTCGGCGAGCCAGTTCGCCGTAGGAAATCGTTTCTCCGTAAGGGATCTCGCACAATCGATTCCATACCGCGAGCTGAAATGGCGTGCCTGCGGGGACGAGCGGGAGATCGAAAGCCTCCAGCTCTCCGGCAAAATAGGCGCGGAGCTGCCGGATGGTTTCGCGAAGGCGTTCCGCATCGTCGTGCCATCGCGGATCGGCTTGTACCGGGCTTCTTCCGTTCACAAATTCGACGCGCCGCAGGCCGCCGTCATCGGCGACCAGCAGCAAGGGCCCGACCGGACTTTCCATCCGGGTGTAGCCGATGATGTTCGCAGCCAGAGTCGCCATCATTAATGTTTGCACTCGACGTTTTCTCGCAGCCTGCTAGATGACCGCAGCCTGCTCGCGCCGCCGGGACTGAATCTCGATAAAAACGTGCACCAGAGACACCGCGGCCGGAGTGACTCCAGGAATGCGGGAAGCGTGTCCCAGGGTGCGGGGGCGGACTCTGATCAGGGTTTCCTGTATTTCGCGCGACAGGCCACTGACCGAACCATAGTCGAACCACTGCGGGATAGTGTGCTGCTCGGCTTTCTTGAGGCGCTCGATGGCGCGCTGCTGTTGCAGGAGATAGCCGGCGTACTTGATTTCAGTTTCGACCGACTTCAGCTCGTTGCGGACTGCTGAAGGGATGCCGGCCGCGGATTCGCACGCATTCGCACCGATTTCTTCTTGTTCGAAGAATGTCGGGGCAAGTTCCAGGAGCACCGGGAGCAGGCGTTCAATTGTGATTTCCTGGCGCTTGAGCAGCTGGGCCAGGATTTGGCCGATCGCGGAAATCCAGTCGTTGGCTGGCTGTTGGTCGTTGGCCATTGCCGAGCTTTGCTCGGCCTGACCGGGTCCGAGACCCGGTCCCACACAGTCCGTGGAGACCTCGGCTATCTGCTCGAGCATCGGGCTGGTCAGCCTGGTGCTCTCCAGCAACTGCTTCATCGATTCGTGGCGCTGTTGCTTGGCCTGGAAGTCAGCCCAGGCGGCATCTGAAATCAGACCGACGCGGCGGCCGTGCGGGGTGAGCCGGCGGTCGGCATTGTCGATGCGCAGGTGCAGTCGAAACTCCGCCCGCGAAGTGAACATGCGATAGGGCTCGTTGGTGCCCTTGGAGATCAGGTCATCAATCAGGATCGCGGTGTAAGCCTCGGTGCGATCGAGGACCAGCGGCGGCTCATTCCGGACCTGCAGCGCCGCATTGATGCCAGCCATCAAACCCTGGCAAGCGGCTTCTTCGTAGCCGCTGGTACCGTTGATCTGGCCGCCCAGAAACAGCCCGGCGATCTTTTTGGTTTCGAGCGTGCGCTCCAGCTCGGTGGGATCGATGGCGTCATATTCGATGGCGTAGCCGGGCCGCAGCATGTCCGCCTTTTCCAGGCCGGGGATCGACTTCAGGATCTCCAGCTGTACTTCCACCGGCAGCGAAGTGCTCATGCCATTGACGTAGATTTCGTGCGTGTTCAGGCCCTCGGGCTCGAGAAAAAGCTGGTGCGTGATCTTGTCTGGAAACTTGACGATCTTGTCTTCAATCGAGGGGCAATAGCGAGGTCCCACGGAATGGATTTGCCCGCTATACATGGGCGATCGGTGCACATTTTCACGGATGATGCGCTGCGTCTCAGGCGTAGTCCAGGCAATGTAGCAGGGCACTTGCGAATCGTGATGGGCCACTCGCCGGGTGCGAAAACTGAAGGGCGTAGGATCAGCATCGCCGGGCTGCAGCTGAAACTGAGACCAGTCGATGGTGCGGCCGTCGAGCCGAGGCGGGGTTCCCGTCTTGAGGCGGCAACCGCGCAGGCCGAGCCGCTTGAGGGCCTCGCCAAGCAAGACAGAGGCGGGCTCTCCGGAACGTCCCGCCGGGTATTGCTGTTCGCCGCAGTGGATCAGGCCGTTGAGGAAGGTGCCGGTCGTGATAATAACCGCGGCCGCGCCGACGGTGCGTCCGTCGCGGAGGAGGATGCCGGTGAGTCGCTTGCGCTCGCCGTCGTTGGCCGTTGGCCGTTGGTCGTTAGCCAAATCAGATTCCTGGTCGCTACGCTCCTCGGAATGACAACCAGAAGTGGAATTCGCCGACGACCAAGGGCCAACGGCCAACGACGGCTCCACGATCAAATCCGCAACTTCCGCCTGCTTGATTTTCAGGTTGGACTGCGATTCCAGCACCTCGCGCATCTTCAGGCGGTAGGCCTGCTTGTCGCACTGGGCGCGGGGAGACCACACCGCCGGACCGCGTGAAGTATTGAGCAGGCGGAATTGGATGCCGACCGCGTCGGTGATTTCGCCCATGATGCCGCCCAGGGCGTCCACTTCGCGCACCAAATGCCCCTTGGCAATGCCGCCGATGGCGGGGTTGCAGGACATCTGTGCGATGAGATCGACGTTGAGCGTGTACAAGGCCGTCTTCAGGCCCATGCGAGCTGCGGCCATGGCGGCTTCGCAGCCGGCGTGTCCGGCGCCGACGACGACGACATCGAATTGTTCGGTGAAGGGCACGGCCACTTCTTATTCTAGCAACAGCTTGCCGCGCCGTCTGCCGCTAGAACCGCGGGCCCCCAATATCGGTGAAGGTTGCTTCCTGCCACTGCGGGGAAGGAAAATACCAGTTGCTGGCGCCGGCTTCGTGATTGTTTCCGCCCAGGCCGTACGCGATGGTCGGGGAACGCCAGTAATCCATCCCTATCTGCAGCAAGGCTCCGGGAGAAATCCTGACCCGGGCCCGGACGGTGCAGCCTTCAAGTTTCCCCGCAGGTAGCGGCGCGCGCGGCGAGGGGCTCCAGAAATGCCATATTCGATCGCTGCGCCGGCCGACGGCGAGTATGACGGAGCGATTCCGCAGGTCGTAGGTCAGAGGCATGGGATCGTGGGCCTCAGTGGCAAACCACGGCTGGCGCTGGTAGAGCCCTCCGCGCACCTGACCGCCGTCGTCATTCAGCACAACTTCGCGGCCATCGACGCGGCAGGTGAGCTTGCTCCAGGCGATCTCCACCTGCGCCGATTCGTGGCCCGGCACCCGCGGGTCGGCGATCGCGATGCCCCAGAGCCGGGCGGAGCTGAAATCCGGTGGTGGGGGCACCGGATTGACGTACCCGGCTTTGTAACTTACTTCATCCGGGATACGCGGATCGTTGACCGTGACGAATGCAAATGGACCGCTGCTCTGGCCCTGCGTTGTGATTACGGTGATGATGGAGGTCGAGGTTTTGTGGGGAACAATCGCGATCACCTTCTGGGGGGAAGACGGCTGGAAGACCGCCGGGGTTGCCCCGAACCGCACGGCAGAAACGTGCTGCAAATTCTTGCCAGTGATTTCCACCCGTGCGCCTTCGGGACCGCTGCTCGGAGAGATGGCCACAATCTCAGGGGAATCAGGCTGGGCCACGGTGGTTGAGAGTCCGGCAAACAGGAACAGGGCGCAGCCTGCCAGCCTGGCGACGCGAATCCATCGGATGTTTTCTTGTGGGAGCAATTCCTCTCCGCCGGTTCGGGTTCAGACTAGGCGAAATCCTGCTCGGTATTCTGTGACGGCCGTCACAGTCGATGGGGCCGATTTTTCGGCGGCCGGTGCAGGTTGCGGGGCCATCCTGGCGCCCGTATATTGGTGGGCGCCACCAAAAGTGCTCTTTGATTTGGACGGCGCTTCCTGATTATGGCAAAAACAATGCCCATCGGCTCGCGCGGCGAAGTGGAGCAAATCGTCGAATTGAAGCATACGCTGGCCGCCCACAACCCCAATCTGCCTCCGGTTTATTCCACCCCGGACATGATCCGGCTGATGGAGATTGCCGCTTTCCATGCGCTTCAGCCCTACTGTGAGGACGACGAAATCACGGTGGGAACCGCAATCAACATCGAGCATCGGGCTGCCAGCGGAATCGGAGCAACCATCCGGGCGGAAGGAATACTCGAGTCTTATGACGGCAAGTTTTATACGTTAAGAGTGACCGCCCGCGATGATACCCGGGAGATCGGCCGAGGCACGGTCACACGGGCGGTCGTGAGCGTCGGAAAGTTCCTGGAGAAAATGAAGAAGGGCAAGTAGTGGCCGGTGGTTGGCTAAAGCTTCCTGGAGTAGCCGAACCATCCCAGGTGTTCCTCATGAATGTCGAATCGACACAAGCGAAGGCGGATTCGTTCCGGGCCATGCATCGAGGCCAGCGGATCCTTCTGCTGCCCAATGCCTGGGATGTCGCCAGCGCGCGTGTGGTTGAGCAAGCCGGATTCGCTGCCATTGCCACCACCAGCGCCGGTATCGCGTTCAGCCTGGGATATCCCGACGGACAGCGCATTTCGCGTGAGGAGATGCTGGCGGTAATCGGCCGCATGGCAGCAGCGGTGCAGGTTCCGGTCACGGCGGACGTCGAAGCAGGATATGGCGAACGCCCGGAAGATGCTGCCCAAACCGCGCGAGCCGTTCTTGCCGCGGGCGCCGTCGGAATGAATCTGGAGGATGCGACGCACGATTCCGAACGTCCGCTCATGGACCTCACCCTGCAGGTCGAAAGAGTGAAGGCGGTGCGGGAATTGCCGGTCGTTCTGAATGCCCGCACCGACGTCTACCTGCTTGAGGTCGGTCCACCGGAAAAGCGTTACGACGAAACCCTGCGGCGGCTGGCGGCGTTTCGGGATGCGGGCGCGGACTGCGTGTTCGTTCCCGGATTGCGCGACCCGGCAACCATCGGACGCCTGGTGAAGGACTTGCAGTGTCCGGTGAACATCCTGGCCGGTCCCGGATCGCCTCCCGTGCCGGAACTACGGAAACTGGGCGTGGCCCGGGTCAGCCTGGGATCGGGCCCGATGCGGGCCACGCTGGGCCTGCTGCGTCAAATTGCGGCAGAGCTCGGCAGCGCAGGAACCTACAGCACTCTGGGAAACGCGATTCCCTTTGCGGACGTGAACCGGCTGATGGAATGAGTTGCAACCTTTGAACGTCACTTTGTGACGTCACCCTCAACGCCTTCTTCAATTGGCCGGCGAAGGGAATACCCGGATGTACTATGGTTTCGGTGCGTCCTCTGCTCCAAAGCGTCCTCGATTACATCCGTCGCCAGGGGCTGCTTCACGCCGGCGACCGTGTCGGCGTTGCGGTTTCAGGCGGAGCCGATTCCGTGGCCCTGCTGCGAATCATGCTCGAGTTACGCCCGGAACTCGGAATTGTCCTTGCGATGGCCCATTTCAATCACAAGCTACGAGGCGCCGAGTCCGATGCCGACGAGCAGTTCGTGGCCCACTTGGCCCATAGGCATGGCCTGGAGCTGCACACCAGCGGTGGCGATGTCGCGGCTTACGCCAAAAGCCAGCACCTTAGCACCGAGGCCGCTGCCCGCCAGCTGCGGTACCGGTACTTCCAGAAACTGTTTGAGGAAAAAAAGCTGAACCGCATCGCTACCGGTCATACGTTGGATGACCAGGCCGAAACGGTCTTGCTCAGAATGGTGCGCGGAGCTGGTACCCGCGGGCTGGCTGGGATTTATCCTCAGTTGTCAGTCAACGGTTCTCAGTTCTCGGTGGTCCGGCCGCTGCTGAAAACAAGGCGAAAACTACTGCAAGGCTATCTGGCGGAAATCGGTCAGGACTGGCGCGAGGATTCCAGCAACCGTGATCTGCGGCATGCGCGCAACCGTGTGCGCCACGGAATTGTGCCTCGGCTGGAACGCACCCTGAACCCGGCAGTGCGGGAGACTCTGGCGGAGACGGCCGACATCGCGCGAGCGGAGGAAGAGTATTGGCAGGCGGAAGGGGCACGCGTCCTGCCGCAAGTGTGGCAAGCGGAGCGCCGGGTCATCAAGCTGGCCGAGCTGGCAGCTTTACCCCTGGCCTTGCGGCGGCGAGTGGTCAGAGCAGCGGCTGAGGAACTAGGCCTACGGCTCGAGTTTCGCCAGGTGGAGGAGATTCTCGGCCTCGACCCGCGAGGACCCAGGCTTGTCGTGTTGTCGCAGGGCTGGGCCCTCTCCGTGGCCAAAGACGGCTTGCAATTCGCTCCCCCCAGCGCGGTGGCAACTGCAAATTCCGACTACGAACACGTTCTGACCGTACCCGGTTCAATCGGGGTACCTGAGGCAAGGGCCTGGTTTGAAGCTACCCTGGTTCCGGGGGACGCAACGCCGGGTTATAATCCCGACCACATGCTTGATCCGGCATTGCTGCGGAGAGAGTTAACTGTGCGCAACTGGCGCGCGGGAGATCGTTACTGGCCGGCTCACAGCAGGTCACCGAAAAAGATCAAGGAACTGCTGCAGGAGCGGAAGGTCACCGGGATGGAGCGCAAGCTTTGGCCGGTAGTGGTGAGCGGACGGGAGATTGTCTGGGTCCGCGGCTTTCCCGCGCCGGCCCGGTTTCGTCCGCGGGACGGCGCCCAGGAGGCCCTGATGATTCGCGAGTTGGCCAGTCCGGAGGACTCAAAGGATGAATGAGATCTCGAAGCCGGCGCCACTGCGCACAGTGATCTCCGCCGAACAGATCCAGAAGCGGGTGCGGGAGATGGGTCGCCAGATTTCCGACGACTACCGGGGCCAGGCCATCCACCTGCTGGCGCTGCTGGAGAACGGATTCATCTTCATGGCGGACCTGGTGCGGGCGCTGGAAGGTCCGGTGATTTGCCAGTTCATCAAGCCCAGATACCGGGCGGATGGTTCAGGCGGCGTCCTGGAAATTTTTTTCAGCCATGAACCCGACATCCGCGGCCAGAATTTACTGGTGGTGGAGGGCCTGGTGCATTCCGGAATCACCACCGAGTTTCTGATGAGCGACCTGAAGGAGAGGGGAGCCGCCTCGGTGAAGCTGGCAACGCTGCTCGATCGGCAATCGGCGCGCCGGGTCCAGTTGCAACCCGACTATTTCGGCTTTTTGGTGGACGAGGCGTTTCTGGTGGGTTACGGGTTAGGTTCGCCCGAGCAGACCAACCGAAACCTGCCTTATGTTGGCGCTGCAAGCTGAAGTAGCCCCGTGACTTAAGTCACGGGCAGAACGCCGACCTTTTTCCTCGCGAAACGGTTAGAATGTAGGTTTGTAGCTGGTCCAATCCAAAACCCGTGGCCGGGCATCTAATCCAAGTGCAGCGGCCTGCGAGCCAGGGTTTGGCATGCGGCGTTTTTTCTCAGGAGTCTTCGGTGAATTCTACAGTCAAGACGGTGGTTTTCTGGTTGGTGATCGTGCTCTCGGCTTTCCTGCTGTGGCAGGTCATGAAGACCGGCAGCTCGGGACAGAAAGACAAAGAAATCAGCTTTTCGCAATTCCTGACCGATGTGGACCAGAGCAATGTGAAAGAGGTCACCATCACGGGCCAGGAAGTACGAGGCAAGTACCGGAACGATAATTCCGCGTTTCATACCACCGCCCCGGCGAACTATCCCGACATGATCAAGACGCTGCGTGACAAGGGCGTCAGCATGAATATCCACGACATCACCAGCGGCAGCTGGCCGCTGCAGTTGCTGGGAACGTGGGCCCCGCTGATCCTGCTCGCGGCCCTGTGGTTTTTCATGATCCGGCAGATGCAGACCGGCGGCAACAAGGCGTTGTCGTTCGGTAAGAGCCGCGCCCGCCTGCTTTCCATGCAGCAGAAGAAAGTCACATTCAAGGATGTGGCAGGCGTAGATGAAGCCAAAGAGGAGTTGAAGGAAATCATCGAATTTCTGCGCGAGGCGCAAAAGTTCCAGAAGCTGGGAGGACGGATCCCCAAGGGTGTGCTGTTGGTGGGGCCTCCGGGAACGGGCAAGACCCTGCTGGCACGCGCGGTCGCCGGCGAAGCCAATGTTCCGTTTTTCTCCATCTCCGGTTCTGATTTCGTGGAAATGTTCGTGGGCGTGGGCGCCAGCCGGG
The DNA here is from genome assembly GCA_050745885.1 of Terriglobales bacterium. Taxonomy (GTDB): domain Bacteria; phylum Acidobacteriota; class Terriglobia; order Terriglobales; family Acidobacteriaceae; genus JAIQFF01. Next base: position 2,180 of record JBOGLD010000291.1, on the reverse strand, counting down.
TTCGCGACCTGTTCGAGCAAGGCAAGAAAAACGCTCCCTGCATCATCTTCATCGACGAGATTGACGCCGTCGGACGCCACCGCGGCGCCGGCCTGGGCGGCGGTCACGACGAGCGCGAACAGACGCTGAATCAGTTGCTGGTGGAAATGGACGGTTTCGAGTCCAACGAAGGCGTCATCCTGATGGCCGCCACCAACCGCCCCGACGTTCTGGATCCGGCGCTGCTGCGCCCCGGACGTTTCGACCGCCGTGTAGTCGTGAGCCGTCCCGATGTGCGCGGCCGCGAAGAGATCCTGCGCGTGCACACCCGCAAGATCCCTTTGGCCGACGATGTGGACCTTTTCGTATTGGGCCGTGGCACACCGGGTTTCTCCGGCGCTGATCTGGCCAACATGGTGAACGAAGCGGCCCTGGCGGCGGCGCGGCAGAACCGCAAAGCCGTCCTCATGTACGACTTCGAACTGGCCAAGGACAAAGTCCTGATGGGCGTGGAACGCAAGTCCATGCTGCTGTCGGATGAGGAGAAGAAGAACACGGCCTATCACGAAGCCGGCCACGCCCTGGTGGCGGCCATGCTGCCTCATTCTGATCCTTTGCACAAAGTGACGATTATTCCGCGCGGAATGGCGCTCGGCGTCACCATGCAGTTGCCCATCGACGACCGGCACAACTATTACAAGAACTATCTGGAAACCTCGATTGCTATCCTGATGGGCGGCCGTCTGGCGGAAGAGATGTTCCTGGATTCGATGAGCACAGGCGCCGGCAACGACATTGAACGCGCGACCGAGCTGGCGCGCAAGATGGTCTGCGAGTGGGGCATGAGCGACCTGGGCCCGCTCACCTTCGGCAAGAAGGAAGAGCAGATCTTCCTGGGCCGCGAAATTGCCCAGCATCGTGATTACAGCGAGGCCACGGCGGTCAAGATCGACACGGAAGTGCAGAAACTGGTTAAGCGGGGTTACGACTCGGCCAAGGACCTGCTCCATGCCAACCGGGATGTGCTGGTCAGGATCGCACTGGCCCTGATCGAGCGCGAAGTGCTGGACGCGGCCCAGATCAAGATGATCATCGACGGCCAGGAATTGCCGAAGATCGTCCCTCCGGTCAAGCCCGACGACGGAGTACAGCAGGTGATCAAGCCCGACCTTCAGCCGGGACGCGCCAAAGGCGGCGAGCGCCCGGCGCCAGCTTAGAGCGGGCGTCAGACCTCGGACTTCGGACCTCAGCAGGGGCGGCCAAGAGCCGCCCTTTGTTTTTCCAGCAAACCCTCGGCGCCAATCCCTACCCTGTCATCCTGAGCGAAGCCGCTTCTTCGCTGGCGAAGAGGCGGAGAGTCGAAGGACCCCTATCGTCTAACCAGAACTCGAAAATCTGGGGCCAGTCAAATGCCCGCCGCAAAGGATCGCGAAGGGAATAGGGGTGCTTCGACTGCGGAAGAGCGGTCGCCAGCGACCGCTCTTCCTCCGCTCAGCATGACAAGGCGGAGAGCGCGATGCCTTCAGGTGAGTTGTTCAGGCTGCGATCGCGATCAGCGGTCTGGTTCGCTCCAGCACTTCGCCGATTTCGACCGCCGGCACGCCCGCGGCTTTAAGGTCGCGGAGCAGGTTGGGAGAATGCTGCGCGGCGACTGCGATCAAAAGTCCTCCGGCAGTTTGCGGATCAAACAGGATCGTCTTTAACTCCTCGGAAATTCCGGGATCGTAATCGACCACACATTCTGCAAATTCGCGGTTGTTTCTCAGGCCGGCAGGGATGCTGCCGGCGCGAACGCAATCCAGCGCTCCTTCGAGCAGGGGAATTTGGCTGATGTGGAGGCGCAGCGAAGCCTTCGAGGCCAGGGCCAATTCCCGGGCGTGGGCGATAAGGCCGAAGCCGGTGACATCGGTCAGGCAATGGACGGGCAACTCTGCCGTGCCCTCAGTCTGGTGCCCCTTCGCTTCGCCCAGGGCAGGCCCGGAACCCGTACCCACATGGTCCGCGGTCGCGCAGAAACTGGTAATGACCTCGGCGGCGGTTTTGTTCAGGGTGGTCATCGAAACCGTGGCGGCGTCGATCCAGGACTGCTTGGCCGTCCCGTTCTTGATCGCGGTGCAGATGACTCCCGTGCCCAGCGCCTTGGTAAATAGCAATCGATCTCCGGGTTGAGCGCCGCCATTGGTGAACACCCGGTTGGGATC
>JBOGLD010000290.1:0-24453 GCA_050745885.1 Terriglobales bacterium | reverse complement strand
CTTCATAGGGTTGTACGCGAATGGGTCTTTGATGAGGTAAAGCGAAAGCGTAGCGGTAGGCTCATAAAGCTTCAAACTTGGGTTCTTGAAATTTTGCGGAACATGAAAGTCGAGAGGGATAAATCCGTAACCGATCCAGGATTTAAGGATCCCCTTTTAGTCCAGCCCTAGCTAAAGTAAGGAAAGTATAGTAAAGTAAGGAATAGGGGGCCACCATGCAGAAGCAGGCGACTATTACAAGCAAAGGACAGATCACCGTACCGCGCGAAGTTCGGAGGGCATTGGGAGTTCGAAGTGGAGACAAATTGCTGTTCGAAAGCGATGGCAAAGGGATACGGGTTCGGCCGGTGAGAAGCAAGAGCGCATTCTCGAAGTATCGCGGAATCGGAAACCCTAAAATTCCGTCTGGAAAAAATGGCATCAAAAAATGGTTGCGAGGAATGAGGGGAGAATGACTACCGCCGTCGACACGAACGTTGTTATCGCGTTATGGGACAAGGACGCGGCCACCAGTTTGGCCGCGCAAAACGCTCTGGATTCTGCGTTTCATCGAGGGAACCTTGTCGCAGCCGCTCCCGTGTTCGCCGAATTAATCGCCGCCCCGGGTCGGAACGAAACGTTCGTCGGCTCCTTTTTTGACGAGACGGGAATAGGAGTGGACTGGGAGGTGACGGAGCAGATATGGCGCTTGGCGGGAAGAGCCTTTCAAGCCTATGCGGAACGGCGCCGGAAACAGCGCGATGCTGGCGCGCGTCGTATTCTGACCGATTTCGTCATTGGGGCTCATGCTGCTGCAAACGGTTGTCGCTTATTAACCCTCGACGATGGTCTTTATCGGTCGGCTTTTCCGACACTCGCAATAGAGACTTTCTGAAATTGTGCATCCCAGCGCCCTCTTTGTTTCTTGCGCGCATCGATGCGGTCACTCTTGTTGCCATCCTTCAACACGATCTTTCGCGACCTCTTCGTAGAAGGAAGACTCCTCGGGAACCCGCTCTCCCTGATAATGCGCGTCTTTGCGGTGGATCAAGTGGCGGCGAACCGCCGAGGCCAACCACGAGCAGTTGAGATTTCATACTCTCAGTCCTCCGGAATAATTAAGCAGCTAATCTTTTCCTCACGGGCTGATGAGTCTTGTTTGTGCGTTTTGCCGCACCGCGTTCCATCTCGATGCCAGTCTTGTTATCCTGGGAAGCTCAGAAATGGAAGATCTCAGACAGATGGTGAACGCAGCCTTTGTGGCGGCGTAATACGGAAGGAGAGAACATGCGTTCCAACATGATCGACGCGATTGCTCACCGGATAACACCGCATAAGCTGGGCATCGTGGGGCGCTCATCAGCTTGAAGCCGACCAGCGCGTTGATGCGCCGCGCCTCCTCCCCGAGCATCTCGCCGTGGGCGGAGTTGGTGGTATCCGCGTAGCTGGACTTGCGTTTTTTGCGATCAACAGGGGATACCCGCACCGCTGCACGTCCCTGAGCGACTTCGAAGCACGCTATCCAATTTCGGATACCGATCCTCCTAACTACGGGATGGTATCAGGCGATGTGTGAGCAACGAATCGAGCAGGTCTACGCTCGGAATGGAATCGAGTTTCTGAAGCAAGTGCGAGTGCTATTTCCGGCAAATAACGACGCTGCCCCGTTGAGCAAGGCTGCGTTGCTCGGCAAATTGGACAGGATTTCTCCCGGTTTCACAGCATGGGCGCACTCCCTAGAATCAACCCCGGCTTCGAAATAGTGGCGTTGGAGCGGCATAAAATGACGAACGTACCATGTTCCAGTAAACGGATCATGAGGTAGTGGCTGGAACAACGTAAATTACTTCCAGATGCCAGTGATGACCGACGCAGCGCCGTCTCCCGATTCTTTGTGAATTGTGTCGAGCCCGAAATTATCCTCGATCGTTCGCAAAACACTGTAATGGTTGTAAGCCGTCGTGACCTCCTGTGGCTTCACCATGGCGCCCAGGAATACGGTATAGATTCGTTCCGGTTTGCTATTTCCCTCCGACTCGTCAAAAGTAACGATCACGAGCGTGCGCTTCATTTGTTCGTCTTTCGGAACCCATGTTGTATCGTCGAAATGAAGCCATGTGGTGAGAAACAAGCGTAGCCAGTCCGAGGCCTTCTTGAGCCCTTCTTGCGGATTGGACGTCGGGTCATGGCCGTCATCGTCGAGATTTGGAGTGTAAAGCATATATTCAGGTAACGGATGCTTTTGGGGATCAGAGATAAAGCTACCGATATCAGTCACAAAAGCATTGGCCTGATCGTGAGTATCCACCGCGACTACATTGTGAAAACTCTTGTTCTGTACCGCTCGGAAACTCAGGAAAGGTACATGCCTGCGTACATACCTTCCCTTGTGGTCGCCAAGGAACGGTTTCTGAGCGGTGGGAGACGCCGGGTAGTCCTCAGCGTAGTTCTTCCAATTGAGCAAATCGCCGATCGTCCTATGCTCGCTATCGTCGTTGAAGGTCCTCTGGCTATCACTAAAGACGAGGGGTTTGTGGCTACCGAAATCACTCCCCGCGATCATCGCTAAGTAGTTTGGATACGAATAATGGTAGAGGTTGACGAAATTGCTAAAGATGGCACCCTTCTGGGCGAGGCTTTTCAAAAGATCGTTTCTGATGGCGGACTCATAGTTTTGATTCTCGAGTACGAGGATGAGGACGTGGTCGAAATGCTTTGGCGTAGGCGCGGGACTAGTCCCGGTGGGGGCGTTCTGCGCAAAGCTGAGAATCGTGACGGCCAAAACAAAAAGTGCTCTCCGTGCAAAAGTGTGGCGGTTCCAGCACCACAGCGGCATGTATCCTCCGAGTCCAGAGTCCCTTGCGGCCTTAAGACTTAGACGACGATCACCTCTGAAAGGCTGCACGCCATTCGTGTTCCCTTCAGTAAGCCTTTCCAGTGCAGATCAGGAGGTTGTCGCTCCTCACGGCCACCCACACAGGCACGCTTTGCGGTGAGCCGTCCGGCATCAGGGTGACGAGATGGGCGAAGTGGAGGCCATCAACCAACCAATCCTTTGATTTCGTTCGACAGAGGAATCGGCATGAGCGTACGATATCGACCACCAGTGCGACGATCGATACTCCGTCCTTCCCCACGTTTTTGGGGGACCCTGTACGGAATGGCTGGCTCAACGAGAATGAGGTGCGCGGGTGGCGGAGGATAAAATTAGGTGGATCCGCTCGTACTCCAAGCGTTGAGCTTAGACGATCCGGGTGCGGAGGAGGCGGGTCCTGAACTGACTTCATGAAACATCCTCTTCAGGCGCTAGGACTTTAATCTTTGCTCGGCGCGCCCGAAGCCTTCAGCCTGCGATGCTTCTCGCAGGAAGCTACCCAGAGCGAACTTCTTGCGAATTAATGTATTGCCCCAGCGCTGCTCACATTGGGGGAGAGAGGCGTGCAGATTTCAGTCGGGCTAGTTCGCGCTGGACACGGACCCAGCGGCGCGGGTTTCGCTTGGTTGCGTTTGCGGAAGCGGGGTCAGCGTAAAAGCGTTCGATTTCGGCGCGCAAGTCGGTGGGAACGCCCAAGAAGCTCCGTTCTGCCAGGCGATGTAGGAGCTCGGCATAGGTATCGTCATTCAGGTGATATTCACCGGGCGCGGTTTTCGCGCCGACATCAAGATTGTCATTCGGGAGCACCACGGTTCCAGTGCCGAGCCCTGTAAGGAGGCTGCGATAGCGCTCGAGCGTGGCGTTGAAGCTGGCCTCGAACAGCTTTTCGGTTTCGGGGGTCGGCGTCCGGAAAGTGAGGATCTTCAGCGGCCCGATCTTCGGGATCAGGCGAAAGAGAAAGGCCAAAAACGTCTCCCCAAAGTTTGGCTTGCGGTAGTTCCTGCCCCAATGCTTCTCATAACTCGCACGCGAAAGGTTGTAAAGAAATCGATTGCGGGTCATTCCCGGTAGATCCCTCTGGATGTCATTCTGTTTGACCTTCCAGGCCACCTTGGTCGCTTTCGGAATGACTTTGCTGATGTTATGACGATACGAGCTGATGGCCTTGGTTTCGTGCTTCAGAACGGTGCTCAACTCCAATCCGTAGGTTTCCACGAACGCTTTGTCCAAGAGAGGCTGTGCGACCTCGAAGCCGATGAAGTCATGGTAGGTATCAGGGGCGTAGCGTTCTTTGGCTACTTCGAGGACATCGAAGCCGAATTCCGTCTTGACGTGCGCCATTGGATTGTCTTCAAAGGTCAAGACGTCGCCATACTTCTTCTTCAGCTCGGGATAGAGCAACGGGACAGCCCGATTGACGGCGAGACGGTGGCCGTCGTTGTCAGCGGCGTAGTGCGACATCGACCCGATGGCAAATGCGTATTCGTTGACGTCCTGTGAATCTCGCAGCAGGGCTTCAATGAAATCACCGCTGCGGACGTAGTGAGTCAAGTTGCTGAAGAACTTGCTGCCGTACGGGTAGTAGCCCATGTCCTGGATGATGGCGCCAGCGTAGGCATATGCATGGGCTTGGCGCAGTTCGACCTGGGTGGCATTGGGGAATCGCTTCAAAAGCAGTGGTCGGATGTGCGTGGCCCAAACCGCGTCAACAATGGCCTCGTGAGAAAGCACGGAGTAGGCGTCGCCAGACGTAGGGAGGGCGAGAAACAGAACCAGCGCACAGGATAGAGCAATCTGCGTTCGAGGTGCCCGCCGCATCAACCGTTCAGTATAGCAAACTGGGCTGGCGAATCCATAGGGTGGCAAGAGCTCAAAACGCAGATTGTAACGAATTTCGTGCCGAGCCCTATTCGGTTGTAGGATGCGGAAGTGAGAGCGTTCGCTAGACGAGGAGAAAGAGCCGTTGACAAGTTCGCTCGGAAATGCCGGGGCACGATTGCACTGGACTCAAAAAGCTTTCATGGTGCTTGGTGCTTTCGCCTTGCTCGCCGGGATAATGTGTCGCGCCGATCAGGTACGGAAGCCGCTCAAGGCAGGCCCTGCGCCCTCCGCAGCAAAGCATACCATCGCGCGCAAGCTGACGCTCAAAGGCGTCCCTCGGTTCGGCGAGGTAACTCCCGTCCTGTATCGGGGCGGGCAGCCAAGCAGGATTGGCTTCAGTAACCTCGCGAAGATCGGCATCAATATCGTAGTCGATCTGCGAGGCTCACGGGAGAGTGAGCGTCAGCTCGTAACCAGACTCGGGATGCAGTATGTCGCGCTTCCTTGGCGCTGTTTCAATCCGCGGGACGAGCACTTTGCACAATTCCTTGCCTTGCTGCGCGCAAACCCTAGCAAGAAGGTTTTTGTCCACTGCCGCGTGGGCGACGACCGCACCGGAATGGATATAGCAACATACAGGATGGCCGAACAGGACTGGACTTCGGAGGAAGCCGAGAAGGAAATGGAGGCATACGGTGTGAATTGGTTCCATCGTATGATTTGCCCCGGGCTGTCGTCTTACCTAGAACAATTTCCCAAGCGATTCAAGAAGAGCCCCGCATTCCAAGGTCTGCGTTCCCACAACCACAACGGCGAACCTCACCGCTGACAGTCTTTCGTACCTGTCTTACTGAAAGTTCCAAGGTTTGAGCGGCACCTGGATTTTTAATCCAGTTCGAGAGTGAGTTTCCGGCAAAATCAAAGGACCGGGGGACTTGCCGTGAAACGGAAGCGTTATTCGGTGGAGCAGATCGTGGCTATCCTGAAGCAGGCCGAGGTCGGCGGTTCCGGTGACGGAGTTGATTCGCCAGGCTGGCATCTCGGAGCAGACTTTTTATCGCTGGAAGAAACAGTACATTGGGCTGGAAGTGGACCAGGTTCGCCAGTTGCGCCAGGTGCAGGACGAGAATGTGCGCTTGAAGCGGCTGGTGGCGGAACTGATCCTGGATAAGACGATGCTGCAGGACGTGCTGGCAAAAATGTATGGTCCGCCGCGTGACTGCAAGGAAGAAATGAGTTGAGAGAAGCAGTCCGCAAAGATGTATCCGGCCTATTTGTGGAGCGAAGCTCCTGGCCACGATGAGAATCCGTGCACATCGGTCCTTCTAAACTTGTACGGTCTCGCCGGACCGCTTTTTTGGTCAGGTTCCCGCCGTGCCGTTCGACTGTTCTGTCATCCTCGTGTTCTTCACAGCAGACTCGATAGGAACCCTGATTCGGGGTTCGCGTCTCAGACGGAACTGCCCTGCATTGCCGGCGCCGGACGGTATATTTTCCCTTTGGCTAAAACAGCCCAGGCAATGCGGGCAAGCTTGTTTGCGAGCGCCACTACAAAGACGTTGTGGTGCGCCCGCGATTCAAGTTGATTCATCCACGCGCCGATGGCATGTTCGTCTCGGTTGAGGTGCATGGCGACGGAACGCGCTCCGTGAATGAAGAAGCGCCGAAGATAAGGATGGCCGCGCTTGCTGATACCGAGCAGCTTGGGCTTGCCTCCGGTAGAGTGTTGACGCGGAACTAGCCCCAGCCAAGCAGCGAACTCCCGTCCCTTCCCAAAAGCCGCCCCATTGCCAACCGAGGCGACCAGAGCCGTCGCGACCAGAGAACCAACGCCGGGTACGTCCAATAAGTGCGCTGACGTGCTTCATCCTGGCTAGCAATCGATTCAATCTCGTCACTCAATCGCTGGATCTGTTCTTCCACGTTCTTCCACTCCTGCCACAGTTGTTCCAGGAGACGTCGCATACGGGAAGATAGGTTTTGCTCGGCATCTTCTAAGATCTGAGGCATCTGCCGGCGCAAATAGCTACGGCCCTTGCGGAAGGTGGCTCCCCGCTCGAGCAACAAAGCACGCAGTTGATTGGATTACGCCGGTTCGTCGGGAGATTAGGCGATCCCGAACTCGGTGCAGGGCTTGGAGGTCGAGTTGCTCGGGGCTCTTGATCGGGACAAAGCGCATGGTCGGCCTCTGCACCGCTTCTGCAATCGCTTCGCCATCGATGTAGTCGTTCTTGTTGGACTTTACGAAAGGCTTTACGAACTGGGCCGGAATCAAACGAACCTCGTGGCCCTGTGTGACCAGCCTGGCACCAAGGAAGTGTGCCCCGCAACAGGCCTCCATGCCGATCAGACATGAGGGGAGATTGGCCGTATACGGGTATCGTAAGATCCGGGTCTTGCTGAACCGTGAAGGTTGGAACGTCAGTCGCTACTTGGCCTATCGGTTGTACCAGCAAGAAGGCTTGGCTTTACGCCGCGGCGCAGTCGCCGACGCCGAGACGCGGCAACGCGCCGGGAACGGCTTCGTTGTACGGCTCCGAATCAAGTTTGGGGTTTGGATCTTAGAGCCGATCAGCTGGCGGATGGATGACGCTTTCGAGCCTTGACTGTAGTGGACATTTATACGCGAGAAAGCCTTGCGATTGAGGCGGGACAGAGCTTGAAGGGCGAGGATGTGGTGATGGTGCTGAACCGGATCATGTTGCAGCGAGCGGCTCCCAAGGTGTTGTTCTGTGACAACGGTTCGGAGTTCGCTAGTCAGGCGAGGGACCTGCGGGCATATCGAAACGGGGTGCGCATCGACTTCTCGCGGCCTGGCACGCCGACGGACAATGCCTTCGTTGAATCGTTCAACGGGACTTTGCGAGCGGAATGCCTCGACGCTCACTGGTTCACAACTCTAGCCGAGGCCAAACAACTGATCGAGTTGTGGCGCAGGGAATACAATGAGAGTCGTCCTCACAGGGCTCTCGGAGAACAAACGCCGAGCGAATTCGCCAGTCAGTTCGCTGCTCAGCGCGAACTTTCTGGCTCGCAGGAACCGGAAAACTCACCCTAGCGCTGGCATAAAAAACCCGAGCCACTCAGTTAAGTGAGGTCCCCAATTCTAGCTGGTTGAGTTTTTCGAGGGCAGGTCATAAGCATGCGGGGAACCGGCGATGTTTGGCAAGTCGTTCTGGGGCGCGGTCAAACATTCCAATACAGCGTGTACCAGTAGCTTACCCGCTACAGGTACTCCTCACGGAAATTACAGGGTCCACGGCATTGTGGCAGTGCCGAGGTCGGTCTACGCTTCCAGAAGCTACAGTCTGGCGAAGAGGCTAGAATGCACCGGGACGACTTGATGAAACCCGACTTGCTGAGCGAAATCCTGCTGCTAGGTAGCGGAGTGTTGGTTTTCGGGACCTTGATACTCATCCTAGTGGTTGCCCTCACGCAAACGGCATCGCTGCCATAGGATTCCGGGAATGCCGTCAGTTCTGTTTTGCAGGACGTCGTTGTCAGCCGACTGTTTCCTGACACGGTCCTTCCTGGCTTAGTAATATGCTTGGCCCCGATAGATCTGCATTAGCCTCAAACCTTGAGGTATGTTGGGCAGGAATCCGAACGACAAAAGGGATGCCACACGACGGGGCGTCGCTCGCCGTTTTTGCGCTGGCCGCGGACCTGAGGGATCTCAGATATTAGAGGAAAGTCCACGCTAGCAACCGAGGGCATTCGGGGCACGACGTGCGTTACTGGCTACACAAATCCCGTGACGTAACAACGCCTACGGTTCGCCGACGAGCCAGTTCCTCGCGTATTCGGCACCGAGAAAAAAGCCGCAGACTAACACTCCGGTTCATTGTATGACGTACGCGTTCATCCTGCGGCACCTGAGATTTATACAAACCCAAGCGTGACTCTATGGCTACGAGAATGGAGGCTCGCAGCATGCTAGAAAAATATAAAGAGATTTTCTACAGAGAGCTTTTCGGATTCGGCACGGCCGTTCTCGATACGTGCATGGACGCTCGGCTGGAGGCTCTCGGCTTCCGGGATGAATTGGTCCAACATCACCAAACCCGATGCACGGCGTCTTTGCTAACGCCCAGCACGCAGGCCAGTTTGCAGCAACTCCAGTGGATTCGTCCCTGAGTTTTCTTCGCGTGGCGCACAGAGCGGGAGTCAGCACACTGGGCTTTTGGCCGGGATGGGAGGTGTCCAGTCCCTCGAGTCCGTTTTGCCGGAAGCGCTGCTTCCAGCGAACGATGGTGGACGCCGTGGTCTGGAGCTGTCGCTTAATTATGTTGAATGACGCGCCTTCCGCCAGCATCAGAATCAACTTTGCGCGAAACACATATCCGGCGGGCAGAGAACGGGACTGAGCAATGCTGCTTACTGTTGTGGTTTGGAGAGTAAGATTTCGCTGCCAGTAGCCATGACAGCTTTGATGCTAACGTCTAGTAATGGTTACTCTGCGACAGGCCACCTAGTAGGAGATTTCGGAGCTTGACCCAGAGGGCAGGCTGGCATCTTTTCGCTCACATTTGTGTCCGTAAAACTGTTGTTGAAGGCTGGCCTCGGCATCCTTGACCGCCAACAAAGCGAGCAGCGGAACCTCGAATGTCTTACCGCAAACCGTGCAGACAGCGAATGCTGGAATGCGTCCCAAATGTTTTACGACCCGAAGAGCACGTTTTGCCATGAACAAGTCTCACACACATTGAGGGGCTGGGTTGCACACCGGAATTTGGATCGCTCTGACCAAGAAGCCAGTGTAAAACCTGGTTGCCTCAACTATCTCCTAGGCCGCTGCGGACAGCGCGCATAAGTCATTGCTGCTAGTTTTCGCAGAAATGGTGGATGCGAACGAAAGTTCTGACTCAATGGTCCCGCCAAGTACTCTGTTCAGACTGAGCAAGGACTGACTTCCACAGCATGCACAATGACCATTTAATCCTTCGCTGATGCTTTCGCAGTTGGCACACAAAACTGCCTTTTGAAGACGAACCAGATTCGTGTTGAGCCAGAATTGAGCAGTCATGTTCGTGCTCCTCCGTATCGGGTTAGTCAGATTGATAACAGGGAAGATTGTCGCACTTCAGTTGCCAAACCTGAAGCGACCGAACTGGCTCCGTCGCCTTACAGTTACGCGAAACCCTCACTCGAGAGTGATAGACACGCGCAAAAACCTTGCACATGGATCAGCCTGAGGGTGGCAACTGCGGTAGACTGGCGGATCAAGAAATTGCTCATGGCTCCTGATTCTTCTGAGTACGTTCCCCGGCCTGATGCATGACAATTCCGCGTACGAGGTTTACTACGAGGTCCTAAATGGGCAACGGAAGGGCGGAAAAGGTCTGATCCCCTCGCAAGCGTCGCTGCTGCACGACCCGAAAAAGATGGGGGAACTGGGTTTGAGCATGGGATCGGTTTCATTCCTTTTGCCGGATTCGGATGGGGTACCATCAGGGCGATTACTAAAGATGACTCGTCTCCAATTCGTGTGCGGCAGCCAAAGTCCTGGCCAACGATTCCGACCCTGCCACGACACAAGCGCTGATCGAGGCGGTGGGCGACAAAAGCTGGATGGTCCAGGCTGCCGTGTCGGTGCTCTGGCCAAACGAGGCGATCCATCGGTACTCCGACAGTAGAGCAACATCTGTCCGAGGAAAAAGGTGAAATCAGATTCACAGCGGCTGCGGCGGTGCTGCGCTTAACTCCGATCAAAGAGGCCAACAAAAAGAAGAAAGGGGCGCTGTTTCGCACGCCAGCCTCCGTACAGGCTGCTGCGCTCGCTGGAGGGCAGGAAATTGATAACTGTTTTCGCCAATCTGCGAGAAATCGGGCACATGTCTGGAAGGTACAGACTGTTGCAGCTGCTCGAGATCTTTGTTCACACTTCACACCAAAGAAGGGTCTAGCAGCTGATTACGCCAGTAACCAGAAAGCTCGAAAACGTACCGAGATCGCGGCATGACCATAGAATGTGGCTACTTCAGGCTTCACTCTCTCACTGTGGCAACACGCATCGGCAGACTTATGAGTCGGTATGAGATCCTCGCCGAACTTGGATGAGGCAGGTTTTGTCATCGGACTATTCCCCTGTCACTCCGTCGGAATCACTCGTGGGTCCACTCTGAAGAGACTTGGTTCAAACTTTCGAAGTTGACAAAGCTCACCCATTATTGTCCCCAGTCTCTTGCGAAACTTCTAATCGTAGATGCGGATTTCGACCATGCTGGCTTCTCCTTTTTTAGAGGACTTTCCCAGGCCGATGATTTTCACTCGTTTATCGTCGACCTTGAATTTCTAGACTAGGTAATCGCGGACCACCTTCGCGCGGGCCTGGGTCAACACACGAGCCTTGTCCGTATCGCCGGCTTCGTCAAGTGCGGCCACAACGGCCAAGCTGAATTTGTTCTGTTCCAGGAATTTCCCGGCCTCGTCGAGCGCCTTTTCATTCTTGAGTTTCGCATTGTCGGACTTGTCGAAAATGTCCTTGGCGTCGTACACAAATTCCTTGGTGCTGCGTTCCGATGGCAGTTGAGAAATCTTATTCTTTTTGAGTTCGCTTGCGTCCTCGTAACCCCGCCGCTGGAAGAAGCCACGCAAGAGAAAATTGTGCTTCAGGGCATCCGCATCTTCCGCGAACGCGGCAGCCGCAGCCTTTGCCTGGTTCATGGCGCCGAGAGCGGCATCGGAGAAGTCGACCGGAGTTTGACCCTTGATGGTGTCGCCGCTCGCGACTTCCGGCGCCTTCTCCGAGCCGAAAGAGATCTCCACATATTTATCGCCCAGCAGGCCCTCGGTCTTGATGGTTGCGACGGAGTCCTGCCGGATGATGTTCTTCGTGGAACTGGCCATGTCCATCACTACGTTCAGCTTCCCGGTTGGGCTTCCGGGCAAGGAAATATGTTTCACCGTTCCCAGGTGAATCCCTCCAACGCGCACGTCGGCGCCGTTGTTGAGCCCGGCGACATTCTGGAACTCCGCCTCCAGCCGATAGGTCCTCCGGAACAGAAACCGCTTGTCACCGATCAGGAAGATTCCGGCAGCCAGGATAAGAAGTGTTGCCAGGATGAAAACACCCAATCTAAATGAGCGCGACATAGGTCACCACCTAAGAACTCCTGTTCAGGAATTGCATGACAAACTCGTCCTTGCTCGCCTGCAAGTCCTTGAACGATCCCTCGATCAAAATCTGTCCATCGCGCATCAGTGCTAGGCGATCCGAGACGGACCGCGCGCTGGGAAGGTCGTGTGTCACGACGATCGACGTCATGTTTCCTTCCTTCTGCATCTTCAAAATCAAAGCATCGATTTCCGACGCGGTGATGGGATCGAGTCCTGCCGTAGGCTCGTCGAAGAGCAAGATTTCCGGTGAGAGGGCCAAGGCTCGGGCAAGCCCCACCCGCTTCTGCATCCCTCCCGAAATCTGCCCAGGCAGCTTGTCCAAATCTTTCTCCATCCCTACAGTTGATAGCAGCTCGCGCACGCGCTTCGTCCGCTGAGCGTGGGACATGTCGCTGTGGCGTTCGAGGGAGAAGGAAACATTTTGCTCGACGGTCAGAGCATCGTAAAGCGCCGCATTCTGAAAGAGGAACCCGATCTTCTTCCGGATTTCGTTTAATTTGTCGCGCGAAAGGCCGATGATTTCCCGTCCGTCAATGCGGATGGAACCCGAGTCCGGTTGCTGGAGTCCGATGATCAGTTTCAGCAGTACGCTCTTGCCCGTGCCGCTCTGCCCGAGGACCGACAGCGTCTCGCCGCGCGCGACCTCTAGATCGATTCCGTTCAGCACTTTCTGCTTGCCAAACGACTTGCGCAGTGTTTTCACTTGAATCGTTGGCGCAACTTCATTGATTTCCGGCGGGGCCTTCATGGGAAAAACACCTGGATCAGCCGGACCAGCAGCACGTCAGCGAGAATAATGAAAAGCGAAGAAAGAACCACGGAGCTGGTGGCCGCGCGCTCGACCCCTTCCGTGCCTCCTTGTGCACGCATCCCCTGGAAACACGAGACCAGTCCGATGATCAGGCCGAAAACGGCGGTCTTGAACGTTGGCGGCAGAAAATCGTTGAAGGTCACGTGCTTGAACCCGTTTTCGATGAAGAGTTGCAGCGAGATCGGCTCCGTCAATGTGTTCGTGACCCACCCAAATAAGATGCCGCAAAAATCCGCCGCCAGCGTGAGCAGCGGCAACATCAGCACGCAGGCCAAGATGCGTGTCGCCGCCAGGAACTTGTAGGGATCGACGGCCGAGACCTCCATCGCGTCAATTTGTTCGGTGACTTTCATGGCGCCCAATTCCGCACCGATGCCCGCCGCCACGCGTCCGCTGACGATCAATCCCGTGATGATCGGGCCGCTCTCCTTGATGATGGAAACGACCAGGAGGGCGGGGAGCAGGGACTTGGCGCCGAAGCGGACAAGGCTGTCGTGGGTTTCGAGAGAAAGGGCGACTCCCGTGGCCGCGCCGGCTAATGCGACGAGGGGAAGCGATTTCGAGCCCAACTCGTCCAATTGGTGGGCGAATTCTCCGGCTTCATACGGAGGCAAGAAGATGGCGCGGATCAACTGGAAGCAGAAGAAGCCGAGCTCGCCAAACCACTCGAAGAAGCGGACCAGGAAGGCAGTTGAAACGGGCTGGCTGTTTTTTCGTGTGTCCCTGAGATCCGCGGTTGTCGAGAGGGCCATAGTAAAGTTGCGCTGCCAGTTGTCGATGCGCAGTCCACCTGCACGGGATCTGGCCTGCTCTCCTAAAGAACTATCGACTCGCAGCTACACTGGCTTGCTTTCCTCATATGTCCGCAGTTCCGACAAGCGTCAAGCGTCGGGCCCCTGCGGGAGTCGTCATGATACTCCTTCTCCTGGACAGCATGTTTTGGATTACGGGTCAATCAAAACAAGGCGTACCCGATATCGGCGCAGTTCTTAACCGCGATCACGTGGAAGACTGGTCGCGCCGATGGCGCAGTTTCCATTCTTCGCTGACGCGTTCATATCGTTTCGTCAGTTGTTCCAACTCTCCGTCTGACAGTTTCTCGATATTGATCATCTCATTGTGTGCGCCGTGGATTGCCCGTATCACCTCGTCGAGCTTCAGGTGCGACGCACGAGCGTCTCGATTCTGGGTGTTTTGGATCAGGAACACGATTACGAACGTGATGACAGTGGTCGCTGTATTGATGATCAACTGCCAAGTATCGGAGTACGTGTAATAAGGTCCCACTATTCCCCAAAGCAGCACGGAGACTACGGCCAAAACAAAGGGCCCATGGAGAGCCCACCCACCCAGCCGCCTTGGCGGCCGATGCATCCTCCTGGCATTGCAGGGAACTTTGAGGCGTCAAAGACGTATCATCCCCATGAACGGCCTTAGGGAGGTAGTTAGGGGGTCGGAGAATTCAGAGCGAGTGGGGCGCTTTGCCAAGGTGTTCGAAGTGATTGTGAAACGATTTGACCGGCCAGACGAACTCCGCACATTCGCGCGGCGAGGATATAAGAAAGTACGGTGCGCTGCTCCTCTCCTTGCCGTGGTCATAGTGGCCGCGTTTCTTTCTACCTTGGCCCACGCCGCTGATACAGTTGGCGACTGCCGAATCGGCGCATACCGGCTGACCGATGGGAGCATGGTCGACATCGGCGCGTCGGACGATAACGCTCTGCGGTGGCGTCGTTTCGACGGCACCAGCGGAAAACTGCACATGACCGCCAACGGGAGCTGGAGCAGCACTCTGGGCTGGACTGACCAAGCGGACGGCAAGACGGTTACATTCCCCGACTGCGCGAGGGGCGAAATCGCTTTCGATGCCATCAGCGGCCATCGGATTGCCTTCGATGTGATGGACACCACATTCGACGGCGATGGTGTCGAGCTTGCTGGCCGATTGGTGCTGCCCAAGACTGGCGGCCGGACTCCCATCGTAGTGTGGATCCACGGCTCCGAAGATGACTCCGCCCGCGAATTCCTGTCTGAACAGCGGCTGCTTCCAGCGGAAGGGATAGGGGTGTTCGTCTACGACAAGCGCGGTACCGGTGGCTCGGAGGGTAAATACACCCAGGATTTCAGTCTGTTGGCCAATGACGCCGTGGCGGCAGCTCGAGAGGCTCGACGTCTCGCGGGTGTGCGAGGGGGCCGGATTGGCTATTTTGGTGGGAGCCAGGGCGGTTGGGTCGCGCCACTGGCAGCTACCCGCTCTAGCGTAGATTTTGTCATCGTCGGATATGGCCTAGCCGTGTCGGTAATTGACGAGGACCAAGAGGAGGTCGCGCTCGAGATGCGCTTGAAGGGCCATGGCCCCAAAGAGATTGCCAAGGCGCAGGAGGTAGCCGCCGCTGCTGAAGCGGTGTTCGAGAGCCGCTTCACCAGAGGTTTCAAACGCCTCGACGCCCTGCGAGCGAAGTATGGCCGCGAATCCTGGTACAAGGACGTTCACGGCAATTACACCTGGATGATCTTGCCTTACAGCGAGGCCGAGCTGCGTGAGAAGGCTAAAGATGTCTTCGCGCCTTTCCGCAACACGCCCTTTCGCTACGACCCCATGCCAACGCTTCGCGCGGTCAATGCTCCGCAGCTATGGATCCTGGGTGAAGACGATCTTGAAGCACCCAGCGCCGAGACCGCTCGCCGGATCAACGCTCTGGGCGCTGAGGGCCGACCGATTACACTGGCAATTTTCCCCCGCGCCGAGCACGGCATCTACGAGTTCGAGACCAAGCCAGACGGCGAGCGCGAGGATACCCGCAACGCTGATGGCTATTTCGCCATGCTCCGCGACTTCGCTCGAGACGGTCGACTCAAGGGGTCTTACGGCGCCAGCGCTGTGAGATCGCCTAAGCACGCGCAATAAAAACGCACACTGCCCTTTACCCGCTGGCGGCTCCACTAGCGCTCAGACCATTGCAAAAAGATTCGGATTTCGCCGCGAAGCTCAAGCCGCCTCTGCGCTCAGGTCGGCAATAACGCAATGTTCTTCCCCATTCTGCAGGTCCTCGGTCCTCAGGCCGGCCAGTTCGGCTCGTCTGAGTCCGCACGTGCCAATTCTCAGCCCAAGCGCTTTGCGCCTTTGACGGGCCGGATACCAGCCGCCAGTTCGGGGCTCAATAGGCCGCTGTCGGCGGCTTCGTAAGCCCGTCGCCGCACAGCGGCCAAGCGAACATTGATGGTGGAAGGAGCGAGCTTGTTCTGCTCCAGGAAGAACCGGTACCAGAGCACAACGGTTCGGTTCAACGCCAAACGCGGCTCCGAGCAGTACCAGCCGATGAACTCGTCGATTGCGTGACGCTAGGATTCCTGCGAACTTGCCGCGGCGAGCGAATTCAGCATTGCGTTTTTGGACTGTTCCAGATCAGGGAATCGAAGTACCGTCTTGGGCTTAGGTCGTTTCGCTGTCTTGTGCCGACGAGCCATACTGGCGGCCTCCTACGCCTTCTGTCCCGCGAACGAACACTGAAGGGCTATGAGATTACTTCCGGTTTGCCGACAATCCTCGACTTATGGTCCAGAGCCGGACTGTCCTTGGATAAGAGGCGAACGTTACGTACGTATAGAATGAGCCGCATGGGCGGACAGAGAAAAGAGTATGATCGTTGGCGTTCTATAGACTACAGGCCCGTCCTTCCCGAGCTCCCAGCGGAACAGCTTGTCCCTTATCTACACAGCGGCCAGCGAGCCCTTGAGATTGGCTGCAACCGTGGACAAACCGCGTTGTGGCTCGCAAGCCGTGGGATCGACGTTTTAGGCATTGACATCAACTCGGAGGCAATTTCGCACGCGAGAGAGCAAGCCAAAAAGCTCTCGAATGCGAAGGCGCGTTTCATAGATGGCGATTTCTTGAATCAACCCGATGTGGGCACATTCGACTTGATCGTGATGATCCGGGTTTTGACCTGCTTCTCGCGAGCGGAGGATTGGCAGGCTCTGCTGAACCGCTGTTTTGACTGCCTTGCCGGGGAAGGCTTGCTGTACATTCATGACTTTGTGATGGCACCACAATATGAAAGCTACCGCGAGCGCTACAGCGAAGGCGCACGGCGAGGCTGGCGCGTCGGCAACTTTGCCGTCCCTGGGAGAGAAGGTGGGATGATGTTTATAGCTCATCATCACTCCGTCGAGGAAATCGCGGAGATTACCAACCTCTACGAAAGAATGTTCCTGAACTTCCACAACTCCGTCTCTCTGAACGGCAATGTCTGCCGGATGTTCGAATTCTTGGGAAAATGCCGAGGCGTCGTGTGAACAGAGGAGCCTTTCGCGGTAACGCATCATTCTGTTAGCGTAACGGGCAAACCTTAACTCAGTTTTGGGCCGACTCCGATCATGGCTAGCGGCATGGAGGCCGCGAGTCATGAATCCGAAGCACTCACGAAGGAAACGCACCACGACCAAGTCTGTCCTGCGATTGCCCGATCTGGAACATGCAAGGGCCGCAGTTTTGAACAGCCTCACGAGTCCGGACGCGCAGCGAGGATATCGTCACGCAATTAACGAATTCGTTGACTGGTATTGTTCCGAGCCGCGCTTAGCGTTCAACAGAATAGTGGTTTTACGTTATCGGTCTCATCTCGAATCTCGTCAACTCGCACCGGGCACAATCAATCTGCGTCTTGGCGCCGTGCGCCGACTCGCATACGAAGCTGCTGATTGCGGTTTGCTCAGTGGGGACTCGACCGCCGGCATTCGCCGAGTAAAAGGCGTCAAGTAACTGGGCGTGCGTTTCGGGAACTGGCTCACAGCGGAGCAAGGCCAGGCGCTTTGGCAGGCGCCCGATGCTCAGCGATTGAAAGGAAAACGGGATCGCGCATTGTTGGCATTGTTGCTCGCTTGCGGATTAAGACGGCACGAGGCCGTGACTTTAACATGGGATCATCTTCAGCAGCGCGAGGAACATTGGGCAATTGTCGATCTGATCGGTAAGGGAGGCCACATCCGAACCGTTCCAGTGCCCGACTGGGTGCGAAACGAGGTGAACGACTGGCTTGTTGCAGCCGCGATTCACAGGGGAAAGCTGTTCCGTCGTGTCAACAAATTTGGGAAGACATGGGGAGAGGGCATTACGGAGAAGGCCGTTTGGCACATTGTGAAGGAGTCCGCCAAGGCGCTTGGTATCGCGAAATTAGCGCCCCATGATCTGCGTCGGACGTGTGCTCGGCTCTGCCATGCTTCAGGAGGTGAGTTGGAGCAGATCCAATTCCTTTTGGGCCACGTCTCAGTGCAAACAACGGAGCGCTACCTTGGCTGCAAACAGCGGATTCAAGGTGCCGTCAACGACAAAAGCGGAATCGAGCCAACGGGCTGAGGGTGGCCTGCTTCTCTGTCCAGCTTGCCGACTATTCGATCCCAAACGGGGAATAATCCATTGACACCCTACCCATAGTTTATCTATGGTACGAGGGTGTCCAAGAAACCCGACCTCCTGCCTGGAACGCTCGATTTGCTGATCCTGAAGACGCTCACCCGCAGGCCTCTACATGGATACGGCATCGCGTTATCGATCAAACGGATTTCTGATGACGTCCTGATTGTCGAAGAAGGCTCGCTCTACCCGGCGTTACAGCGGCTGCTGCTTCGGGGCTGGGTTAAAGCGGAGTGGAAGATGACAGACACCAACCGCCGCGCGCGTTTCTATGAGCTCACGGCGGCGGGGCGCAAGCAGTTGGGAATCGAAGAGTCCCAGTTCGAACAGATGGTTGCGGCCATTGGGCGCGTTTTGAGAAATGCTGAGGAGGTCTAGATGAATCCGTTTACCCGCTTCCTGAAAAAATTCGCGATTTTGTTTCGCCGCGGACGATTCGGCAGCGAATTGGAGGAGGAAATGGCGTTTCATCGCGCGCAAGCGGAACAGGAATTAGTGGCAAGCGGGCTGACGCGGGAAGCCGCGCAATACGCGGCGATGCGGCAATTCGGCAACGAGACGAAGCTAATGGAACAGAGCCACGAAGAGGTGACATTTCGAGTGGAGCCGGTGGTGCAGGATCTGCACTTTGCGCTGCGGCAATGGAGAAGGAATCCGGGATTTGCGCTGACGGCGGTCCTGATTCTGGCGCTGGGCATGGGGGTGAGCGTCGCCATTTTCGGTTTTGTGGATGCGGCTCTGCTGGAGCCGCTTCCATATGCGAATCCGAATCGGCTGATGTCGGTGAACGAAAGCAACATTGAAGAGCCGCGCTGGCCTCTCTCGTATCTGGATTACCTTGACTGGCAGCGGCTGAACAAATCCTTCAGCTCACTCGATGTTTATGGCGGGGCTGGCTATCTTTTGCGCGCTCCATCCGGTGCGGAGCCGGTCGAGGGCGCGCGCGTGAGCGGCAGCTTCTTTCAGACCCTCGGTGTGCATCCGATGCTGGGGCGCGATTTCAATCCCGGCGAGGACCGAATAGGCGGGCCAAATGTTGTAATCCTGAGTTATGGGGCTTGGCTCCATCGCTTCGGCGCACGGCGCGAGGCGGTGGGGCAGACGGTGGATCTGGACCATCAGGCCTACACGATCATTGGTGTCCTGCCCCGCGCGTTTTCGTTCGCGCCGCGCGGCAATGCCGAATTCTGGGTTCCTATCAATTCCTTGAGCTATCACGAGGGGATGCGGACTTTCTATAACTTTTGGGGAATCGGAAGGCTGCGCGACGGGGCCTCCATGCAAGCGGCGCTGGCCGAGATGACGGCAATCGCGCTGCAGCTACACCGGCAGTATGGCATAGGCGGCCGCGACCTGACCGCCAGTGTGGTCCCACTCTCTGAAATCATCATCGGCGATGTGCGGCCCATTCTGCTGACGCTGCTCGGAGGGGCCGGCCTGCTGTTGCTGATCGCGTGCGTCAACGTGGCCAGCCTTGTGCTGGTGCGCTCGGAGAACCGCAGGCGTGAGATTGCCGTAAGATGCGCGCTGGGTGCAACCCGGGCGCGACTGATGTGCCTTTTTGCATCCGAGGGCCTGCTGTTTGCCTTGTTCGGCAATCTAGCTGGCCTGATCTTTGCAGGCGTGATCATGCAGTTTCTTGGTCGCCTGGTTCCAAAGGACATGGCATCAAACATGCCATTCCTGGGAAACGTGGGTCTGAACACCCACACTGGCGCGTTTGCCGTTGCAGTTGGACTATTGGCCGCGTTGCTGCTAGGTGCTACACCAATGCTGCGGCTTTCGTTTCAAAAAGTGCGTGACGAATTGGCCAGCGGAGATCGTGGCACATCCGGCCAGCTCTGGCGAAGGCTGGGAGCGAATATGGCGGTGGTTGAGTTGGCCGTAGCCGTAGTACTGCTGGCCGGCGCGGGACTGCTGGGGCAGAGCTTGTATCGGCTGCTGCACGTGCCATTGGGCTTTGATCCGAACCATCTCGCAACTGTGCGAGTAATGGCTCCCGGCACGGTGTACAAGAATAATGAACAGACGGCGGCGCTGTACGGTGAAATTAGGGGCCGCGTCTCAAGCTTACCGGGGGTTCAGTCGGCCGGCATGACCAGCCTGCTTCCGGTGCAATGCAACTGCAATACCGACTCGATCCAGATCCCTGGAAGGCCGTCCAACGGCGAACATAATGAGGTTGTCGAGCGCCATGTGAGCCCGGAGTATCTGACCGCACTCAGGGCGCGGCTGGTGAGCGGTCGGCTTTTCACCGAAGCTGAAGATGCTTCGAGACCCGGTGTGGCCGTGATCAACCAGGCGCTGGCTCGGAAGTATTTTCCGGGTGAAGACCCGATCGGCCAAAGGATCGCCGATAACGAGGGTGGACATCCGACAGAGTGGGAGATTGTCGGCGTAGTCGAAGACGTTCGCGAGGGACCGCTTGATGTCGAGACTTTGCCGGCGGAATATTTCCCCATTAACCAGACGCAAGATCACTATTTCACCCTTGCGGTGCGAACCGGACAGGAGGCGGGGACCCTGCTGCCGGTACTGGTGAACACCTTGCATCAGATCGACCCGAATCTGGGCGTCTCCGACGAGGCAACCATGAACGAAAAGATTGACGGCACGCAGGCGGCAATACTGCATCGCTTTTCAGCGTGGCTGGTGAGTGGATTTGCAGCGATCGCGCTGGTATTGGGTGTGGTCGGACTCTATGGCGTGATTGCCTACTCGGTGAGCCAGCGGACGCGGGAGATCGGCGTTCGCATGGCGCTGGGAGCGCAGCGCAGTTCCGTGTACAAGCTCGTGATGGGGCAGGCGGGGTGGCTTACGCTAGCCGGGCTGGCGATCGGGTTGGTTTGCTCGGTGGGAGCGGCCCTGTCAATACGGAGCCTGTTGTTCGGAGTGCGGGCGTGGGACCTGATGACTCTGTGTTGGGTGGCTGTATTGCTGGGGCTCGCGTCGATGGCCGCGAGCTTCCTGCCCGCTCGTCGCGCGGCATTGGTGAATCCAACGGATGCGCTGCGAGCGGAGTGACAGTGTGACCGCTTCCTCGGTTCATTTTGGGAACTCGTCGAATCACTCGAAATAATATTCCGAGTTGCGCAGAAGGAGTTCCAATTTTCTGGGTTCCGGGCGAGTCACGCTAGTGCTGACGGGCAAACCGTCAGTTGACGCCTCCTAATGGGGCTCAACTTCAGAGTAGCCGACTATTCATTCACAACCGCGTTCTTCACTTCCCCTATGTACGATCCGCGTCTTCTGCGGATGCAACTCCATGCCGCAGTTGTTTCAGGAATCGGTTTACCACGTGTATTCAAGGGGCGCGATGCGCGCTTCGGTGAATTACGCCACCTTCACCGAAAGCTCGGTTCCCTTCTTGAGTGGAAGCGTGATCGAAATAAATCCATTGCCCGGATCGCGAATAAACTCGAGGAAATCGGCCTCCGCATTGTCGTTCATCACATAGCCGCCAATGCGAAGTTGTGGAGCGACGATCTCAATCACCTCGCGCGCCAGTGAAGGCTGTTCATCGCGCGGCCAGCCGTCGATCAAGGCAAAATCCACCGAACCCCCGAGGTCGCGCAGCGTTCGCCGCGCATCGCCCTCGCGAATTTCCGCATAGTCGGCGAGGCCAGCCTCGCTGAGATTGCGCGTCGCGGTCGCGACTTTTGCCGGGACAAGTTCCGAACCGATCACGCGACCGCCGCCGTTGTCGCGCATAGCCGCCGCAAAATAGAGGGTCGACATTCCAACCGAAGTCGCGAACTCGACCACACGTGTAGCGCGCATTCCGCGGCACAAAAGATAGATCAGGTCGCCTTGGTCAGGACGAATCGAGAATCCCCGGTCTGCATAGTCATACGGATCCCGGCTTTGGCCGTCGTCGTTCGGACTGCCAGCCCGCGCGCCGCGCCGTTCCGCCTCAAGGCGCTGGATTACCGCGCGGACCTGTTCATCCGGAATTACGCTTTTGAAGGTTTCATTCAGCAAAGCGTTCGGCATGAATCTCTCTTTCTGTTGGTGTGTCTTCAGTTTTGGGGTTGCGCCTGGTGTCGCGCCTACTTCCCCAGTATTTCCGCCGTAGCCCGATCAAGAATTTTGGCGATCCGCTGCGCTTCCTCTGGATCGCACCCATGTTTACGGCGCAACGCATGCTTCAGAGCGTGGCGCGCGCGATGCACTTCATCGGAAGCGCCTCCGTCAGAATCGCCCACGCCGGCAAATGCTTCGCGCACCTGATCCATTCGTCCGCCAATTCGCGCCAGAGCTTCGAGAATCGCTTCGGCGTTCGCGCGGTTTGCTTCCAGATGGGTTTTGCCCTCAGGCGTAATGCTGTAGAGCTTCCGAGTCCCCTGCTGCTCCACGCTGGTGTGACCGATCTCATGCAGGTAAGTCAACGCGGGATAAATCACGCCCGGGCTGGGCGTATAGAATCCGCCCGAACGTTCTTCGAGGCTCTTGATCAACTCATAGCCGTGCGCTGGTTGTTCGGCGAGCAGCGCCAGTATCACCAGTTGAATGTCGATCGCGTCGAGTTTGCGCCCGCCGGGAAAATCGCCGCCGGCGAAGTCGCCCATAAATCCAGGACTTCCACGACGGAATCCGCGGCGACCGTGATGATGGCCGTGTCCTCGGGCGTGGCCTTGGCCATGTTCGCGGTCATGTTCGCGATTGTGTTCGCCGCTGTGTTCGCGTCCATGTCCTCGGGCGTGTTCCCGGTAGCGTTCGCGACCGTAGGTGCTATTCGAACGTGTTGAGGTTAAGAAATCTTCGTAATGGTTTTGTCTAAGCATGTTTAACAATATATCGTACGATGTATTGTACGTCAATAGA
Organism: Terriglobales bacterium; assembly: GCA_050745885.1. Classification (GTDB taxonomy): domain Bacteria; phylum Acidobacteriota; class Terriglobia; order Terriglobales; family Acidobacteriaceae; genus JAIQFF01. The sequence goes on along the minus strand of JBOGLD010000290.1, from coordinate 1,611 downwards.
ATTTGCAAGCTTTGGCTCAAAACGCTCCCAAACGATTGGAGATAAATGGTTTAATAACTATGGATTCAGTGCGAGTTGCCCGCGCCATGATCCCCCTCGTTATTCCGGGATACAAGCCAGACTCTTGGGGTTTGAAACGGGCTTGATACCGGTCCAATCATGACTGCCCGGAAACTGAAGAGTCCTACCCGAAGAGGTTCCAAATTGCCCCCCGGATCCTGGGCACACGCCTCAGTACCTAGAAATCTCTCACCGCTTGAACGCGTTCGACGCATGCCCTGATCGCAATAACCCAAGCTGCACTAATTCGTCACGCAGTGTAGCTGGATCGGTAAATCGAATCGCGTACATGCCGATCCTGCTGGCCGCATCGACGTTGTGCTGTAGGTCATCAATGTAGATTATTTGCTCCGGGAGCAGCGCAACCTTTTCGCAGAAGCGTTGAAAGATTCGTGGATCGGGTTTGACCAAGTGCACCTCGGCGGAGAGGACGATTGCGCGGAACCACTGCAGAAACTCGAATCTTTTCCGCGCAAAAGGGAACGTTTCTGCTGACCAGTTGCTCAGGGCGTAGCTGGGAACTTCCTGGTCCCGCAGCTGCGCTAGAAGATCGACCGAACCCGCAATCGGTCCTGCCATCATCTCGTCGTAACGCTCGAACCACGCGTCGATCATCTCGGCATATCCAGGCTTCTCGCGCTTCAGGGTGGCACATGCTTCCGCAAAAGTTCGCCCGGCATCTTGTTGCAGATTCCATTCTGGCGTGCAGATGTTCGCCAGAAAATATTCCATGTCGGCTTCATGTTGGAACAATTTGCGGTAAAGGTAGCGTGGGTTCCAATCGATTAGTACGCCGCCAAGATCGAACACCGCTGCCAACCGGGGAGCTGTCATATATGGTGATTTTAGCGAATGAGACAATCAGCGAGCGGATAACGGGCTAACCTCACCTTATCGATTAGGGAATGGTTGCCGACGATCCACTCGGTAGCTGAAAGCGGCGGTCTCTCCGACGAACGATGTTTCTCGCCAGTCCGCCGGCCTGCCAGCCAGTGCTGCCGGCCGGTCAACGATGACAAATTGACGGCGTCCTTTTGCGACAGACATTGCGATTTCGCTTAGTCACTTTCCCGAGCCCGCAAACGGGCCTGCGAATGGTTTGCGGAGTTCGCCCGAAGGTTAAATCGTCACGATCAATTTGCAACTGACATCTGCGACATCCGAACGGCTGATTTCATTGAGCTCCCGTGACGTTGCAAAACCTACCCTTTGCGAGACGCGCTCGCGGACATTGATCGCTCTTCGTCATTGTCTTCGTATTGCGCTCAGCTGAGTTCTTGGGCGAGTCCGATGAGAAGCCCTTCAGGCCCGCGGATGTAGCAGAGCCGATACGCGTCTTTATACTGGACGACTTCGCCGACGAGCTGCGCGCCCCGCTGGCGGAGCCTCTCAAGCGTCTCGTCCAGGTCGTCCACGGCGAACATGACGCGGAGGTAGCCCAGAGCGTTCACCGGGGCGTTGCGATGATCCGCGACGGCAGGCGGCGTGAGGAAGCGGGATAGCTCGAGCCGGCCGTGGCCGTCCGGCGTGCGCATCATGGCAATCTCGACG